>JASFMV010000097.1:0-4959 GCA_050117375.1 Nitrosopumilaceae archaeon
AACAAAATACTGACCTATGATTTAATGGGATTTATAATACAAAACAAATGCAGAAAATCCCAAAAGTATTATACTTATATTATGATAATATGATGAAATCTTTGACGTAAGGAGGGTGACCTCCAGATAACCGCAAATTCCCTGCAAGTCATCTTCCTTATGTCTTAAAATTGGTTAAATCATGTTTTCGATAACTTACAGATTTTAAACAATTAAATTTGTTTTAAAAACTAATTTCTGATCTTTCTGATTATTTTCTTAATCTGTCTGTATCCTAACACTACAGGGATGCAATAAGGACATCCTATTTGAGAAATTGAACAACAGCAAAAACAACTGCATTTGCCTTTTTCATGATTACATTCTTGGCAACTCATACCTCTTACTCCGGGGTTTTGACCTTAATCTTGTTTTACAACATATACAAACAAACTCCTCAGTTCTTAAAAATAATGCACATAATGAACACCATTTTTGTCCGGTACTATATCGAAGATTATTTGCCACTCCTTCAGGTTTTTGTCTTTCACATAATCCTCGACATGTCTGTGCCATTATCTAAAACTAGCAAAAAAATCTATTTAAGATAATTTCCAAATTGACTATTTGGAAAATTCCACAATTGCGTCAATTTCAGTCATTGAATTTAGTGGCAAGTTTGCGACCCCCACTGCAATTCTAGAATGTTTTCCTTTATCTCCAAAGATTTCAAAAAGCAAGTCTGATGCAGCATTAATGACTTTTGGATGCTGAGAAAAATCTGGCTGGGAATTTACAAAACCATTTAACCTTACAATTCTTGACACTTTTTCAAAATCCCCTAATTCTCTTTTGATTTGTGCAAGTATGTTTATTGCACAAGTTTTAGCTGATTTTTGAGCCTCCTCAAGATTTGAATCGGATACTTTGCCAGTGTAAAGCAACTTGCCGTTTTCCATTGGAATTTGACCAGAAATAAACAGCAGATTTCCTGTTTTTACTGCTGGGATATACGATCCTGCAGGCGTAGGTGGACTTGGCAATGTTATTCCTAATGCTTCAATTTTTTGTTCTATCAAGTAATTTGTAAAAATCTTTTAGATGATTTTAGTTTTTAGATATCTTGATGAGTGTCTTCTCTCCTTTGTTGGAGTTGTTTTGAAAGACCATTCTTGTTTTGTATCCTTTTTTCTGCAAATACCCATCTAAAATCGAAACCCAAGGCAAAGAGTGACCGCTGTTTAGTTTGGATTCAATTGTTATGTTTTTGTTATTTGCATCAAAATTAGCATGACCTGAACACATTATTTGCATTGCTGCATCAATCATTTCTATTACGTCATCCAGAGTTTTTATTTTTAGATTAATTCCGTTTTTTTCTAGGAGCTTTATCATATCGCCATCTGACTTTTTTGAGACAATTAATGAACTCAAAACGTAGTTTAATCCATTTTCATTTATTATTTTTATTATCTTGTAAATTTCTTGGGATTCTGATTTTGTCATATCTGCAAGGGACTCTGTTTTTATCGCGTTTTTCCAAATGTTTGAAAATAACTTGCTCTGATTATTTCCAAGAATTTCAGTTGATGAAAAATTCACTCCTTTTCCATTTTCCTCACTGACCATCAAAATTTCGGTCTCATCAAAAATAAAACAATTTTGAACAACATCTGATGCTCTAATTTTTACTCCACCTGGTATTGTTCTATATGCTTCTGAACCAATGAGTCCTGCAGGGACTAGTGTTTTTACATCTAAATTTCTTCTATTCGCTGATATTAACTGGTCTTTGCACTCAGAAATTAATCCCAAACCCCATTGGTCTACTGCTATTTGTATTGAGGATTTGGAACCTTCAATCATTTTTTGTAATTGACTAAGAACATTATTTGCACTGATTTGATAGTACCTTTTTTCTTCTGATCCTCTTGTCTTTCTGCTCTCTTCGCTTGCTTTTTTTAATTTAGATACAAGGGTATTCATTGCATTTACTTTGTTTATCTGTTCATGAATTATTGAATCAAAAGCATCTTCTGGAGCAATGGCAGTGCACATTATGGGTTTGCTTTTTGAAATGATAACAAGTTTTTTGCTTTCTAATTTTAGAAGTGTTGGGTATACCTTTGTTCTAGGAATGTCTGAATAGTATGAAAGCTCACTTGCAGAAATGGTTCCTTTTGATATTAGGGCTACGTAGGCTTGGGCCTCGTATTTGCTTAGGCCAAATTCTTCAAGACTGACAGTTAACGCATGCTCATTTACCATGATTTTAGTTAACAATCCATTAGGTAAAATCGAGAGCTAAATTCCTTTGCACAAATACTCAAAAAAATTCAAAGCTGTATCTGCAGCTTGTTGTTACTGTGGTTAATGATAATTATGGTACATTCTCCTCAAATACAAATTTACAATACATTATTTGGTATGAAGGGGCAATATGATATGTGCATAACATCTGCAAATATCTCTCAAACAAGAACCATTGTTCCACGATTGGATTATTCTAGTAACTTGATTTCTGATGTCATCAAGGTACTAAAAAAGAAAAGAAGTGAACTAAAAAAATCAAACAAAACTC
Source organism: Nitrosopumilaceae archaeon (assembly GCA_050117375.1). Classification (GTDB taxonomy): domain Archaea; phylum Thermoproteota; class Nitrososphaeria; order Nitrososphaerales; family Nitrosopumilaceae; genus Nitrosomaritimum. Next base: position 2,561 of record JASFMV010000097.1, read on the forward strand.
TGGTGGTTGAAACTGAAGATGAAGAACAAACCTGTTACAAAGCAATTGATGTTGAGAGGACTGTTTCCTTTTGTCTTGAGGGGCTCTGTTGTATTCAAAAAAGAATAAATTCTGCCTCTAGGATTGATTTAATTCCCAAGGTATTTCCTTCAATGGTTCCAATGATTAGAACAATTAGTGCTCAACTTGTTGAAATCTCCCCGACCAGTAGCAGTAAACTATCTGAATTATCTGTTCACCTAGGAAGCATAGTTTTAGATTCGGCTTCTATAACAAAGGCTCATTTTGATTTTAGTCAATCAAATGTCGAGTCCTCAACATTATTAGATGAAGTAAAATTGATGGTAGACTCTAAAATAAGTAAGCAGTACCCTCATCTTGATTTTTTGTCATCATTTGGTAATTGACCTTTCTAAAAACTAAAATTTCAAAGGACCTTGATTTTATAAAAAACATTTCCGGCAAGATAGACAAAAAAATATCTCAATCAAACCCAAAAAATCTTAAAATTGAAAATTTAACCCTTGAGGAGCTTCAGGATTTAAGAAAAATTGTTGGGCTTGCGGATTTCATGCTTCACAAATATGAGGATAAAAAAGACACTAAATCTATTTTAGAGTATTTTGTTTCTATTATTCGGGATTCTGCAGAATCTATTGAGAGCATTGATGATGAAGTCTCAGAATTGATAATCTCTGCTGAGGATTCAATAGGCAAAATAAAGGAATTACACACAAATATTTCAGAAAAATACGATCTGGAAAAATCTGGCCAAAATATTGAAGAAGATGAATCTGGAAATAGTGCAAATAATTTTACTAAAATCGCGATAGAGATTAACTCCCAAGAATACCTAGAAAATTCTACAGAGAAGAAAGGACAGGTAATTTAGAATGAGTATGGCTCCCCAAGAATTAGAAAATAACGCTAGCAAATATGCTTCTGAAGCTATAAAATTTGACTCACAAGGTGCAAGAGGAATGGCTATTGCCAATTATCAAAAGGCTATTGATTCTCTTGTGAAATTATTGCAATTGTATCCTTCAAGTAAACTTAATGAATTATACAAAGAAAGATGCAACTCTTACCACGGCAGGATAAAGGCTCTTCAGGAATCTCACGGAGTAGAACCTGCAGTTGACCCTGAAGCCACTCCAGAGGAGCAAAAAAAATCCGTTGAAAGGCAAGAAGATGAAAACGATTTTGAAGAATTAGTGCTAAAAGAAAAACCAAATGTAAGCTGGAATGAAGTAATTGGTTTGGATGATGCAAAGAGTGCATTGCGTGAATCTATTGTATATCCAACTAAAAGACCAGATTTGTTCCCATTGGGTTGGCCCAAAGGCATGCTTCTTTATGGTCCTCCGGGAACAGGAAAAACTATGCTTGCTGCAGCAACTGCAAGTGAGATGGATGGCTATTTCATTAATGTTGATGCCTCATCTATGATGAGCAAGTGGCTAGGGGAGGCAGAAAAGAATGTCTCCAAATTATTTAGAATGGCAAGAAAGTATGCTGAAAAAGAAGGCAAACCAGTAATTTTGTTTGTAGATGAAGTCGATTCTCTTTTAGGCTCCAGAAATAGTGAGGTTGGTGGAGAAGTTAGAACCAAAAATCAATTTCTTACTGAAATGGATGGTGTAAATGGTAAAGGAAAAGACTTGATGATGTATGTGATTGGTGCAACCAATAAACCATGGAGTTTGGATTGGCCATTTCTTAGAAGGTTCCAAAAAAGAATCTATGTTTCTCTTCCAACTCAGGAGGCAAGAGAAAGTCTATTCACTCAATATACTGCTGACCTTACTATGAATTCGAGAGTTAACTCAAATGAACTGGCAAAAATGTTTGATGGCTATAGTGCATCTGACATTAAAGATGTATGCCAAGCAGCTCATCTTCAAACAGTTCATGAGTTGTTTGATTCTCCTGATTACCATGAACCAATTGAAGGAGAAGATCCTCAAAAGCCAAGATCAATTTCTACTAGCGACTTTAGGTCAATCATGTCCAGAAGAAAACCAAGTGTGTCAACAGAAATGGTTAGGGCATACCACAAATGGAGCGAAGAGTTCCGTGCTCTATAGAATGTTTTAATTTTTTCTTCTCTGTGGTGGGATTTTAGATTTTTAATCTATTTTTTTAGAATTTTTCTAATTCAGATAATGTTATTGAAATTTTTTAGAAAACACTAGCGATCTTTTTTGGTTTTTCATTTTCTCTCACAAAATTTAAATCACGAATAAGAAACATTTGACGAGGGTCACAATAACTACCAAGAAATCAAGTCACGCAAACAAGTTTGGGAAGCTGATTTTTGATGACGGGACTGTCCTTGATGGAATGGGTTTTGGCTATTCTACAACTGTTTTTGGCGAAATTGTCTTCAACACTGGTAT
>JASFMV010000098.1:0-4951 GCA_050117375.1 Nitrosopumilaceae archaeon
TGTGTCCAGACAATTAGTTCCAGTTGTAATTCTACCAATATCTTGTCTTCGTTTGTAAATTTCACTTGCACTTACAAAATCTTTAGAAATTAAACCTCCTTCAACTAAGTGTTCACGAGCTTTATTCACGATTTTTTCTGCAGTGTCTTTTTCCATTCCAGTGATATCTGAAATCTCTACTGGACCTCTAACGATAAGATCCATAATATTATGAATTCCTGCATCAGCTAATTTTTTTGTAGTTACAGGTCCTACACCTGCTAAACTATCTAATCTTAAATCTTCCATACGGTATAGTACGGTACGGTACTTTATAACCTTATTGTTTTAAGAAGTGATCGCGTTAAGATGGATAAAATAAATGAAGTCTATCGTTTCTTTCTTCTTTGACCAGGTTTGTTTTGTCCAGGAAATCTTCCTAACACAAATCGCTTTCTAAAGTTACTTTTGTTTCTAAGACTAGAATTTGTACCTGTAATTTTTCTTCCTTCTACTTTAGGAGTCTGACCTCTAACTTTTCCTGCTTTAGTTAGCGAACCGTGAGTTGCCATGATTAAACATGTTACTTATTGAATTTATGTATTTGGAAATTACCAATATTTGGCTTTGACTTTCTCTATTACTTGTTCGTGTTCTCTGCTCTTGTTTCTGGCATATCTTTCCATTGCACCTAATGGCACTCCTCCAAGTGTTCGTGCAATTCCATTGAATAGATATTTTTGAGGACCTTTTGCCCCAGTTTTGTTCATGAATTTTTGAATTCCGTATTTGAAGTTGTGTTGCCAAGTCTTATACAATACTCCTAATTGGGCAGGAGTCATTTCATTGCCAATATTGAAGAAATCAGACTTTTCAAGCAACCCAATTGGTACAAAAGTTAATGCTGTAGTAGTAAACATAGATCCTGGTTGTTCATGTTCAAGTTCACTAATCAAGCTAATTGTCTCCCATGAATCCTCAGGGGTTTCATCATTATCCAATCCCATAATCAGGGTAAATGCTGGAACCCAATAGTATTTGTTAAGTGTCTTTACTCCTTCTTTAACAACCCAATGCCATTCTTCTGGATGATATGGGGCCAGTTTTCTGTCAGCATATTTTTCGATTAGTCTCAAACTTCCTGTTTCAAATCCAGCCTGAACACCAGTCATATTGTCTGGTCCAGATTTGATTATTCTAGACAGATTAGGAATTAACTTCTCATCGGCAATTGCACCTGCCAAGGTCCCGTGCGTTGGATTGGTATGTTTTACTCCTGTAGACATGATTGCAGTGAAGAGTTCTTCTAGAGCCTCACGGTTTGGTTCCATTCCCTTTGCAGTTCTTGGATCCATTCCATAAACAAAGATATCATCGCTGTGAATCCAAGCAGAAGTAGAACCACCTTTTTTCATATTTACTTCAATTTCCTTCTTTACTTTCTCTGGAGGATAGTAACGTAGTGACCTTAGAGTTACGTCACAGAATTTACAACCTCGACCGCAACCTCTCATAACTTCAACCATTCCATGCATGCTAGGTTCTACAATGTCAGGAATCTCGTCAAGGTCAGGTCTATCCCAAAAGTTCACAAATCTTCCATGTATTTTTTTTCCGTTTCTTTCAAATTCTTTTATGTTTACTTTAAAGTCACTTCGTTTTCTGAAAGGGTCCATATTTTCAAAATCGCCGTTAATCAAATAGTTGAAGAATCTTCCAGCATGCCCATCAATTTCAGGGGCAATTCCGCCAAGTTCTCCTTCTAAGATAGCATAAATTCCAAATTCCTGAATTTTTTCTGGATCATAATTGTATTGCCAAGTTCCAGATGCACCTGAAATTACTTTGGCTTTACTTCCAGTTTTCTCTTTGGCAGCTTTAATTCTGTGATGAAGTTCAGTATTATACAATTCATCATATGAAATTTGTTTTCTACCATAAGTAAAAGTCATAGTTACAGGTCCCATCCCAAGAGGATCCATTTCATATGTTCCAACCACTTGGGTGTCAGGACCAATAAATTTCTCAATATGATCAGGGTGTGCTACAACAACTTCATCTCGTCTAAAGCCATCTCGGAGTAAACCTGCCTCTAATTTTCTCAGACCATAAGGAGCAAAGTTTGCAACTCCGTTAGTGTGAGGAATGTAATTACAAATAAAATCAAAAAGGATTTTTGGAGTGACTTGATTTTTTAAAATTTTGTACCAAAAGCTGTTTTTATCTCTGTGTGGATCTATTGCTGGAGCACATCCAAAAAATGTGGCTAAAGACAAGCCACGATATGGTGACATTAGGGTTCTATCAGCTGTAAGAACAATTTTTGGATTGCCCATCTCCTTCATGGCAATAATTTCATGATTTATTTTAAACCTTGCTGGTTAAACCTAATATTTTTCTAAAATTCCAGCCTTATTTCTGAAAAAATGACCAAATTCGTTATTGGAAGCAAGATGATCGCCATCAAATACAGTTCCATCTCGGCAAACCAAATCTTCGCCCACACAACAGCTTCCACAAATTCCTACACCACATTTCATCATTCGTTCAAGGCTTGCCTGGACAAATGTTTTCTTTGAATTGGCAAATTGAACTGTTTTGTACATCATAATTTCTGGGCCGCAAGTATACACACCATCAAAATTTTCTTGGTCTAGTAATTTTTCAACCATATCTGTAACAAACCCTTTTTCGCCATAAGACCCGTCATCAGTTGTAACGATTACTTTATGCTTGTTGTTTTTCAACAATTCATTTGCTAAATCTTCAAAAAAGACTTCATTTTTAGATTTTGCACCAATCAATAATGTTACATCATCTGTGGGTTTGACAGTTGTAATTAATCTCATCATCGGAACCAGTCCCGTTCCACCACCTACAAGCAGAATCTTGCCATGTTTTAGATCAAAAGAATTTCCATATGGACCACGGACTCCAATTTGTTGTCCTGCTTTAAGATTAAACAATCCTGTGGAGGCAGCACCATGTTTTCTAACAGTAAACGCTGCCTTTCCCGTTTCATTGGATATCATGACACTCATGGGTAATTCGTTTACTCCAGGGATCCAAACCATGGCAAATTGACCGGGCAATACATTTGAAATAACATCATCAGAAAAAACCAAAGTTCTAACTGTAGGTGTTTCATCAATTACTTTTTCAATTTCACATATTTTTGTATGGTTAAGATTTCTTTGCAAGTCCAACCATCTCCTCAATTTTTGAAATTCCTTTTTTTTCCATGTATTGTAATATTCCTTGGTTAATCTCATTGAAGACATTTACCCATCTATCTCCAACTGCACTGCCAACTTGAATTGCAGATGCACCTGCTAAGAAAAACTCAACTGCATCCTCCCAGGTCGAAACACCTCCACACCCAATTATTGGTATATCAAATTTTGAAGAAATTTCGTAAACACATCTTAATGCAATCGGCTTGATTGGAGTTCCAGATAGTCCACCGAATTTGTTACTTAGAATAGGTCTTTGAGTTTCTACATCAATTGCCATTGCTCTAACAGTGTTTATTGCAGTTATAGCATCAATTCCAGAATCAATGGCTGTTCCTACAGTATCTAGATAGTGTGTGGTTCCCAAACCTACTTTTGCTATTACAGGAACCTTGGTAGATTGTTTTACAGTACTTACAATTTTTTTAACAAGTTCTGGATCATCGCCAACTTCTAGACCCACCTTTGCAACATGTGGACAAGATAAATTCAATTCAAAAGCAGTAATATTACATTTTGAGAATTCCTTTACCATTGTTTCAAAATCTTCTGGAATAGAACCTACAAGACTAACAATGATTGGAACGTCTTGGTTAGGCTCAATCATTTTTGCAAAATAAGGAGCACCAGGATTTGAAAGACCTACAGCATTAATCCAACCTCCTTCATTAACACTGAAAATTGTGGGGTTAGGATATCCTTCCCATGGCTCTTTACTAAGAGACTTTGTTACTACGGCACCTGCGCCCGACCGATAAAGTCGATTAAAAACATCTAAAGAAATACCCAAAATTCCCGAGGCAAGCATTGCAGGACGTTTCAAATTAATTTTGCCTATCGAAGTAGCTAAATTTGCTTCCACTTTGAATCATACACCCAGCTTCGAATATAACAGTTGAGCCGGATCGAATTTGTTACCTTTTTTAAAGGAGACTTTGAATCAGCTAGTCATGCATTCTGTAATTTTAACAGAATTTGGAATCTCAGTTTTCAATGAAGGAAAACTGGAAAAAGCCTTTCCTTTTTCAGATCCTGTCAAAGATTACCTCTCAATTAAAAACAAACAAGCAAGATTGGATGAATTAGTGGATTATCTAACTCCTTTACAGCGAGGGGTTGCAACTAATGACTCAGCTCTAGTCAACATATTGAAAAAAAACTCTATTGACATTCAGATAATGGAAGAGACAGAATTAGAAGACATCCAATCATCCAAGCCTCAGATTATTGTTGATTCAGGGTTTGCCGAAAATATTCCAGATAGTCTCAGTAAACTTCGAGAATTTGCCATAGGACTTTCTTCTTCCAAAGTAACAACAGTATCAGAAAGTCCTGATTTGCACATCATTCAAGCTATTAATTCTCTTGATGAAGTAGACAAAATTGCTAACGCCCTTAGTTCAAGATTAAGAGAATGGTATGGCTTACACTTTCCAGAATTAGAAAATGTAATTGATAGTATCAATGGATATGCCCAAATTGTTCTTGCCGGAAAACGTGATTCCTTAACAAAAAAAGTTTTTGAGGACGCAGGCTTTCCTGATTCAAAAGTAGAAATGCTTTCTTTAGTATCTGAGAAAAGTAGAGGAGGAGACATTTCAGAAAAAAATCTAAAAATTGTTCAATCAATGGCCAAACAAATGTTAGAACTTCATGACCTTAGAAAAAATCTTGAAGAACATGTAGAATCAGAGATGGAAATTGTTGCTCCAAATCTTTCAGCAATTTTGGGACACGCT
>JASFMV010000099.1:0-4945 GCA_050117375.1 Nitrosopumilaceae archaeon
TGGATCTTTAACGATTACGATTTTTTATTCTCAACAAATGAAATGAACAACCATTTTAATTACCGATAACACATGATTATCTTATGAACCAGCATCCAAATGAGATCGAGGCATTCAACAAAAAATGCAATTTGTTACTTGAGGAACCTTTGGTACGTTTTGTTGGAGTTATAAACAAAATGGGAAGACAAATTGCGGGAGGATATAACAAGAACGTAACCCCGCTAGTGGATGAAGAAGATCACAAAATAAGTTTGGAGCATGCTTTGGAAATCATGATCACAAAGGATCTTGATGATTCATTAGGAGCAATTGAAAGTATTGTAACTAGAAGAAAGAAGGTGACAATGATAACCATCCCATTGGAAAATTTTTCACTTTTAATTTCAACGGAAAAAAATGCAAATTCAGAAAAAATAGTTAAAAAATCATCAAAATTGTTTGATTTCAATTAATTTTCCAAAATTCAATAAAATAAGCAAAATTTTCCTTAAAATGGGAGAACTTAACGTCTAAAACCACCACAATGGAATATTTTGAAGTGATATGAGAAATAAAATAAAAATTACATCCATAATCACATTTCAGATATTACTAATAATTGCAAGTTTCCTGACAATAGCCGTATTAGAATCTCAAACAAGCCTCATGGGGAATACCATCAATATTGCAGGTAAAAACAGGCTTTTGGCAAGTCAGTTTATGGGAGAAGTGAAAAGTGAGTATTTCGTAAAACAGCCAGATTCAAATCCAGAAAAAAAATTAGAAGAACTTGAAGAAAATATCAAATTTCTAAAACAAGGAGGGAGGCAAAACGGAATTGAGATTAAAGAAATCAGTGACAAACATCTAAATGATTGGAAAAAAGTTAATGAAAAGTTTCTTAATCTAAAATCAAAATATTTGGAATTTAGAAATGAATTTCATTCCAATTTATCACATGATGATCTAATGCCATTAGAAATTGAAATTACAGAATTTATCTCGGCATCTGATTTTCTGGTACAAGGATTAGGAGCAGATGTGGAAAAATTTACAAATGATTTTGTCATTCTAGAAATTTCTTTTTTAGGAATTAACGTTGCAGTTCACATTGCATTAATTTTAGTCATAATCAATATCTACAGAATAGAATTCAGTACAAACCTCAAATTAGAGAAATTAGCTGCCATTGGAGAGCTCTCATCTCGCTTGGCACATGATATGAGAAACCCCCTCAACAATATCAATCTGAGCATACAATTGTTAAAAACAAAATACAAAGATGTTGTAGATGAGGAGAAATTCGATACAATCGAAAATTCCCTTGATAGAATTACACACCAAATCAAAGATGTCATGGATTTTGTCAGAACAAGGGAACCAAGCTTAAATCTTTGGAAGTTAAACACACTTTTGAAGGAAAGTATAGACAAAATCAAAATTCCTGAAGAAATTAAAGTTATTCTCCCAAAAGAGGATGTTTTGATTTTGTGTGATAAAGAACAAATTGAAATTTTATTTATCAACATGATATTAAATTCAATAGAATCAATTCAGGAAAAGGGATGGATAAAAATCAAGGCAAATGAATCCCCAAAATTTACGGAAATACAGATTTCTGATTCAGGGTCTGGAATACCTGAAGAATATATAGATAAAATTTTTGAGCCTTTATTCACACTTAAAGATCGAGGAACAGGACTGGGATTGGCTAGCTGTAAAAATATCATAAATAGCCATGGCGGAAAAATATCTGTTCACAATAACCCAACTACTTTTATCATAACCATCCCAAAAAATAGAAAATAATCTATTCTCAGGTTAATAAACAGGAAAAATACCTAACAAAAAGTGCACCAAACAGAAGCTAGAAGAATACTAAAAGATGCCCCAATTATGTGGAGGCGAATTAATTCTATAGGGGTGATTTTAGATTGCAATTCAACATATGCTGCAAAACTTGGATATGCAAAATCGGAGATTATAGGAAGGCCAATTTTTGATCATGTTCCAAAAGAATCATGGGCAGAAATGAATGAGTCATTACAAAAATGGTTTGAAACAGGAGAGGTATCACATAGAAAAATCACATTTAAAAAACAAGATGGAGATACATTTCCTGCATTATTGCATGCAGCAAGTTTGTATGATGAGAAAAATAATTTGATTGGGAGTAACACTGTAATTTTTGACTTAACAGAAATGGACGACATGAAAATAAAACAGTTCCAAGAATTTTTCAAAAAAGCAGAATCAAGATTGGATGAAATAGCTGTTGACTACAAAAACCTTGATGAAAATGAAAAATCAGAATACGATGGTTTGAAGAAAATGTTTGATTTACTATCTTCAACGGACTTGAAAGAATTAAAACATATTAGTCCTTAAAATTAAGAATTTTTTCCTTTTATGGATTTTCGAAGTTCTTTAAACTCTGTTTGAACTTCAGATACCGCGGCTCCATCTTCAAGAGTGCTCACATCACCTATTACATCACCGCTTGCAATCGCTTTGAGTAAACGGCGCATTATTTTACCGCTTCTGGTTTTAGGTAATTTAGAAACAAAATAGATTTGTCGTGGAGTTGCAATTGGACCTATATCATCTCGAATTTTGTCAAATAGTTCTTTTTCTAATACAGAAGATTCTTTTGTACAGCCTTCCTTTAGCACAGCAAACGCGATGATAACTTCTCCTTTTACTTCATCTGGAATTCCACATACTGCTGATTCTGCAACATCATCATGAGACACAATACAGCTTTCAAGTTCTGCAGTACCAATTCTGTGACCTGCTACTTTTAGAACATCATCTGCTCGTCCTAAAAGCCAAAAATATCCATCCTCATCAATTTTGGCAAAATCACCGGAATAGTAAGAGGACTCAAATTTTGACCAATACGCAGATTTGTATTTTTCATCGTCGTTCCATAAAGTTAGGAGCATTCCAGGCCAAGGGTTTTCTATAATTAGATAACCCTTCGTGTTAGAAGGAACAGCCTCCCCTTGTTCATTTACTACAGAGATTTTTACACCTGGAATGAACCTAGTTCCGGATCCAGGTTTTAGTGGAATTGTCTCTATGCCAGGAAGTGGGGAAATCATCATTCCTCCTGTCTCTGTCTGCCACCAAGTATCAATAATCGGACATTTTTCCTTGCCTATTACTTTGAAATACCATTTCCATACTTCAGGGTTTATTGGCTCACCAACTGTTCCAAGTAATCTAATGCTAGAAAGGTCAAATGAGTTTGGAAGTTCATCACCAAACTTCATAAACATTCTCAAGGCAGTAGGAGTTGTGTAAAAAATCGTGGCCTTGTATTTTTGAATTAAATCCCACATCCTGGAAGTGTCAGGGTAATCAGGTGCGCCTTCATAGATAATTTCCGTAGCACCATGCAGCAAAGGACCATAAACTACATAGCTGTGTCCTGTCACCCATCCTATATCCGCCGTGCAAAAAAAGACATCAGAGTCTTTTATGTCAAAGGCCCATCCAAAAGTTGAATTAATGTGAGTAAGGTATCCTCCAGTTCCATGTAAAACTCCTTTTGGTTTTCCGGTTGTTCCCGATGTATAAAGAATAAACAGAGGATGTGTGCTTTCCAGTTTTTCTGCATCGCATTGACTTGATGCATTTTTCATTAACTCATTCCAAAGTTTGTCTTTTGAGTTTAGCTGAATTTTTTCTTTAGTCCTTTCAAGAACAATTACGTTTTTTACAAAATCAAAATCTTTTATTGCCTCATCAACTATTGGTTTTAGTGTAACTGTTTTTCCACGTCTATATCCGCCATCAGAAGTAATTACAATTTTAGATTTAGAATCATCAATTCTTTCTCTCAAAGATGATGCGCTAAAGCCAGAAAACACAACAGTGTGGGTAGCTCCAATTCTCGAGCAAGCCAACATGGATATCGGAAGTTCAGGAACCATCGGAAGATAGATAGTTACTCTATCTCCTTTTTTAACATCAAGAGATTTTAAAACATTAGAAAATTTTTGAACTTCAATCCATAAATCGTTGTATGTAAGAATTTTTGACTCGCCGGATTCGGCTTCCCAAATTATTGCTGGTTTTTCTTTTCTATCTTTTTGATGAACATCCAGTGCGTTGTAGGAGGCATTAATCAAGCCACTTTCAAACCATTTTGCAAAAGGAGGATTCCAATCAAGAATTTTATTCCAAGGTTCAAACCACGATAATCTCTTTGCCTGTTCATCCCAGAATTTAATAAAATCAAATTCTGATCGCTGTCTTATCTCCGGATGGTTATTTCCAAGTCCAATATGAAAAGTCTCGGACATTAGAAGGTTAAGGTCAATTGATGTTTCTAAATGTTAGTTTGATTTACTAGTAATTGGGAAAATTAGTTAAATTAGATCAGATTAATTCTATTTATGGTAAAAAGTATTAGTTGTGCAGATTCAGGGGCAGATTGTAGTTGGTCTACAACTGCTGAAACTGAAGAAGAATTGATGAATAAGGTTGAAGCACACGCCAAAGAGAAACATCCAGATTTGGAGATAACTCCTGAACTGGTCCAAAAAATAAAATCAATCATAAAAGAGATTTAATTTTTTATTTCTTTTTTTTTTGAGATGCCTCCTCAAAAGCGGAGGCAACCGAAATATGTTAACTAGTTTATGTGAGCTTTGCTTCCAGCTAACACCGTGAGATGTCTCTGACTCAATGATTGCACAAGGTAAAAACAATATTAAAAAACCAAGGACAAACAAGAGCCACTGGTAACTAAATTCTTTTTGTTCTAAGTAACCTCCATTAAGAAAAATACGTGCTCAATAGCTTTTTTTGTTATGATCGCCACGAATTTTGACTATTGTAACTTATCCCATACATAGAGAATTCAACGATATGCCTAAGGAAGAAAAAGAAGCAAAAATTGCAGAAATTTTCTTAAGGACCTTTGATGAAAAAAGTCCTCTTGATTATGATATTT
>JASFMV010000100.1:0-4932 GCA_050117375.1 Nitrosopumilaceae archaeon
CAATCTCTGATGACGAAAATCTCCCTAACTGGTGTAAGGACCTATCTTCAGTCTTGTTTGAAAACAAAATAAAAGCAGCCATTTTCATAACAGGAGAGGCTGCTAATGACCATCCAGAATGCGTCACATCGTTTCCAAATTACGTAGACATTGGAAGCCAAGGATACCATTATTCTCCAATTACAAATATCTCCGCCTATTCACTACAGCTTGAGGAAATACAAAAAGGTAAAAACACAATTGATAAAATTGGGAATTTTGATGCCAAACTATTCAGGGCACCATACGGGGAAACTGATGAGAATATCTACTCGCTCCTAACCCAGTCCAACATACTTGCTGATTTTTCATACGAAGCACAATACAATAAATTCCATAATGAACAATTTATCTGGTTTAAAATAAAATCATACGATTCTTCAGAATATGCAAATTCTATCACGCCAATAATTTCTGATGTTGAATCTCGCGGGAATCAAATCCCAATAGTGATTAATTTTGAAGAAAGAGTTTCAGTTGATAAAATAGAACAAATAGTGACAGAATTAAAATCAGAGAATTTTGAATTCGTCAACGCCTCTGATCTGGTTGGTTACGAGTTGACTCAAAGAAATGAGTGGGGTAGAGAATCAACATGAGTGTAATAGTTGAATTAAAAACCAAACTAGATGAAATAAAACCATCTCAGAAAATTTCAAAATCCGGAAGAATCAAAGTAAGCAAAAAGGGTGTCTTTTTACGGATTGTAACTCTCGTTGGAATATTAATTTCATTGAGTTACAGTATTTGGTTAGGAATTGAAATAAACCAGCCTCTTGTGGCGTTTGCATCTATTCTCCCATTACATTCTTTTCTGATTTTAGTTGTAGGTTGGTTTTTTTACAAAAATCCAGCTACCAATGGTAAAACAATCAATTCTTTGGTTTCAGTTATTGTCCCAGTTTTTAACCAAAAAGAAATGATAGAAGATGTACTAACTGCTATTTTAAATTCTTCTTACAAAAAAATAGAGGTAATTGCAGTAAATGATGGCAGCAAGGATGGAAGTCAGAAAATACTCGATGACCTAGTTAAGCAACATGGAAATAGATTAAAAGTAATACATAAGAAAAATGCCGGCAAAAGACGTGCACTTGCCGATGGATTCAAAATTGCAAATGGAGATTATTTTGTTCTTATCGATTCAGACAGCATCATAGACCAGTTTGCAATAGAAGAATTTGTAAAAGCATTTTCAAACGACCCTATGCTCGGAGCTCTTGTTGGCCATGCCAAGGTTTGGAACTCCAAAAAGAACATGCTAACCAAATTCCAAGATGTGTGGTATGATTATTTTTTCAATATTCGGAAAACAACAGAGAGTCGATTTGGTTCCGTTTTGTGTTGTTCTGGTTGCCTTGCAGCATATAAAAGAGAATCATTAGAGCAATTTATCCCATATTGGGCAGAATCGCCGATCCACTATGGCGACGATAGAGAATTAACAACCTATGCACTCGCACCCAAATGGGCAAAAAATCAAATTTCAAGTTTGTATGTACACAAAGACGGTAAAAAAATTTCATCCCTCTCAAAAAAAACAATGGAAGCAATGGCAGAATACGATGACGCCGAAGACAGAGCTCTAACTGCCCAAGCATTTGTGGCTTGGAAGACAGGATATGTAGCAAGTGCAATTGTATATACCGATGTTCCAGAGTCTTGGAAAATTTTTGTCAAACAACAAAAAAGATGGAAAAAAGGCACCTTGAGAGTAAATTTTTTTGTAAGTACATTCTTTTGGAAAAAAAATCCTTTGATGGCATCTATTTTTTACCTAGATTTTATGTCAATGTTTTCTATGCCGATGATAATTCTAACCGTGTTTGTATATGTGCCAATAGTTCTCAATAATCTTACATTGCCGTTATTGTACTTTTTAGGTTTGATTTTGCCAGGATTAGCTCACGGTTCAGATTACAAGTTTCGCGACCATAAAGCAAAAACATGGATGCTTAAACCGTTGATGGATCTTTTGACTACTTTTGGCACATCTTGGTTGATATTTCCGGCAATTTGGGGCTTCAGAAAAAATGAATGGTTGACAAGATAAAATGTCAAAGAAATTTCTTTTTTTATCCATCATTGTTTGCCTTTTTTCATTAGTTATTGATGATGGATTTGGACAAAGTGAATCAATACAGATTGAATTGACTTACCCTAATGGAGATAGAATCCCCATTGGAAATATCAGGTTGGTAGTTAGCTCAGAAGAAAATCAAGTTATTTATGAAGAAATTGGAAAGAATTCAGAAAATTATTTTGAAATGGAATTGCCGATTCAACAAAGGTACGACATGTCGGTTTATTCTCACGATATGCTGATTGGATCAAAATATTTGCATCTGGATGATGAAATTTTGGATGTGATTAAAATTCAGGTTAACCCTTCAGCAGGAGTAAAATTTGTTGCATATTATGATGATGGAATCACCCCCATCCAAGGGGCAAATTTGAAAATTTTTTCACATGTGGAAAATGTGATACAAGATACTACCTTGGATAAAGAAGGAAAAACTCAAAGATTTTGGCTTGCACCAACAATTTCCAAGGGAGATTATTACCAAGTAGATGTGATTAAAGACGGAGTAGTTTACCAAACATTTCCCATTAGACTAGATGCAGGAAGTCAGGATTATGTAATAACAACTAACTGGCCCTCCAAGGTGGACTCGGTAATTATTAATGCACTTTACCAAAACATCCCAAATAGATCATTAGGAAATGACTATCAAGTTAGTATTTCTACCGAATATGGTACCGAAAAAACTTCACAGTTTGTTAGAGGAAAAGCCTATTTTTCTCAGATTGGTGTTGGGGAATACAAAGTGGTAATTTTTGAGACAAATAACCCGTCAAAAATCCTTGCTAATTCCAAAATCACAATAGAAGGCAAAATAGCAGAATACAACATCGAAACGGAAAAATCCTCAGACATTATGATGGATTTGGATGAATTTCAGAAAACCGAACAAATCCAGACCAATCAGACTATTTACCAGGATCCAATTGATTTTTTCACTCTAAAATGGAAAAAACAATCAGCATCAGGAATTCAAAAAGAGGGTTTTGATTCAAAAAATTTGCTAGAATTGATTTCCGAAGGTAAAGGAAATGTTGTATTCACAAGAAGTAATTCCTTTGTACCGGTAGACATATCAGATAAAAATTTTCAGATATCATTTAAGATTGACAATCCTCAATCCATCAATGAGTTTTGGATATATTTTTCCAGTGATAATTTTGAAACTTCTTGGTATACAATAAAAATCCCAATTACAGAATTTTTATCAAATAAGGAAATTTTAACTGGTTTCAATCTGGACGATGCAGTAATCAATGGAGAGCCTGATTCATCCAAAATAAACCAAATCCAGGTTAGAATAAAAGATGATTCCAAGAATAAAGTGTATTTGCAAATATCAGACCTTAGCATGTCAAATAAAACTAGTTCAAGTTCTGAATTTGAGGAAATTGTATTAAAAAATTGTAACTGTGTGGCTTTTAGATTAGACGACATTCAAGATTTTTTCCTCAATGAGGTTCAAATGGATTTAATTGATTTGTTTTTGGAAAACGATGTAAAACTGACCATAGGGGTGATTGGTGGAGAAATTGGAAATGACCAAAAATTAACATCATTTTTGAAGTACAATAAAGATAACCCCTATCTAGAATTTGCCAATCATGGTTGGAAACACGAAGATTTTGCACAATTGTCAAAAATAAATCAAGAACAGTTAATGATGCAAACAAATGATAAAATTTTGAACCTATTTGGCAGAGAGAATACATTGTTTATTCCACCATTAAACAGCGTAAACAAGGACACTCTTTTGGCATTAAATTCTCTGCATTTTACCCACTATAGTTCTGAAATTGATTTTGTAAAGCCATCCATTTACATACACGGAAAAAAATTGTATAGCGTTCCGGAGACAGCCCAAACAGGGAAATTAGACAAAGAAAAAACAAATTTCACAGGGTTGTCCCATCAAAGTACTCTTAGACAAATAGATGAAAGCCTGGAAAAATATGGATATGCAGTAGTTACTTTACACCCACAAGAATTTTCAAATTTTTATGATGGCGCCTACCATAATGAAATTAATGTTGATCAGTTTAAGGAATTAAAATTATTATTATCAAAATTAAAAAGTAAAGATGTCAGAGTTACCTTCATAACTGAAATGGATCCGGAGTCTTTGCTTGTTCCCTTATGGCTAAAACATAATGCAAAATGGTGGAGTCAAGGAATAATTGATGATAGAACATTTGTTAATGGAATTAAATTTTTAATAAGTGAAAAAATAATAAAAACAAACCAACCGGAAATACAAGAATCGTATGCAGAGAACATACCTGATTGGGTAAAAGCAGGCGCCAAATGGTGGTCAGAAGACAAATTAACGGATAAAGAATTTGTGAATAGTATTCAATATTTGATAAACCAAAAAATAATAAAAATAAAAGTTTAGAAAGGCCATATTTTCTAAAGAATTTTTTTCCCAACGTTGCAAAAATGAAAGAAATTTTTTGTGTTTTTATCCAAAGGGAAATAGTTTAATCTTCAATTAGAGAGGAAAAATAATTGGTTTACAGCATTAATGATAATCCAGGATTAATCAAGGTTCTGACCTTTCTAAAAACACACAATACCGAATACCTGTCTGGTCAAGATCTTAGCGATGTTTTAAAAATTAGTCGAGTTGCAGTGTGGAAACACATTAAGAAAATCAAAGATTTAGGATACACAGTAGAATCAATTCAAAAGAAAGGGTACAGATTAGTATCCAATACAGAATTATTGCTACCGTGGGAAATCACTGAAGGATTAGAAACAAAAAAGATTGGAAAAGAAGCATACTATTTTGAATCCACCAGATCCACTCA
>JASFMV010000101.1:0-4925 GCA_050117375.1 Nitrosopumilaceae archaeon
GATAAAGACAGTCCTACTTATCTTCCTGGCTCTTTTCAATCATTTCTTTCAATGGCAAAAGACGAGGAAAAAGTAACTAAAGCATTCAAAGAAAAACAAGGAATTCATTGGGGTGACCATCACTGTGATTTGTATGAGGGTGTGGAGCGATTCTTCAGAACAAAATATCTTGCAAATTTGGTATCAAATTGGATTCCTTCGTTGGACGGAATAGAGGAAAAATTACGTGACGGAATACATGTTGTCGACGTGGGTTGTGGTCATGGCTCTTCAACTATTATTATGGCAAAAGAATACCCAAATTCTAAATTTGTTGGATTTGATTATCATCCTGAATCAATTAAAACCGCCACACAAAGAGCTCAAGATGCAGGAGTAAGTGATCGTGTGTCCTTTGAGGTTTCAGATTCAACAAACTTTTCAGGAACATATGATTTTGCAACAGTATTTGATGCTCTACATGATATGGGAAACCCACATGGAGCTGCTGCTCAAATCTACAAATCGCTAAAACAAGACGGGTCTTGGATGATAGTTGAGCCATTCTCAAGTGATAAACCACGAGAGAATCATAATCCTATTGGAAGAATGTTTTATGGTGCTTCAGCTACTGTGTGTGTGCCATGTTCGATTGCAGGAAATGGTCCAGGGCTGGGAGCTCAAGCTGGTCCTACAAGAATTGGCGAGGTAGTAAAAAGTGGAGGATTCACCAAATTCAAAGTTGCCACTCAAACTCCAATGAACATCATTTACGAAGCTAATCCTTGATAGTTTAGCAAAAAAATAATTTCAAAACTTATTTTACAATGAGTACTGGAATTCGTGATGCGTGAAGTACATGATTAGCTACACTTCCAAAAAATCTCTCATTCAAACCAGAAACACCCCTTGATCCAATCACAATCATGTCAAGCAAGTTATCATCAGCAAATTTTACAATGGTCTTTCCAACATGGCCTTTTCTAACTTCTTCACTAAATGGGACATCTCCAGCAAGAGATTTTCTTCTTGCAGTATCTAGTATTTTTTCAGCCTCTTGTTTCAGAGTGTCTCTTATGGCTCCTGTAACTGCTCCCGTACTAGGAATTTCAGAATGTTGAATATACAATCCAATAATGGATGCATTTACTACCTGAGCTAATTTTATTGCCTCATCTAGTCCGCGCATAGAGTTTCTTGATCCGTCTACTGGAACAAGTATGCGGTTGATTTTGGCCATTGATTTTTATTTTAAAATTTTGAATTTAAGAAAAGTACTTGATTATCATTATTGATAATAAATCTAGATTTCTTCATAGATGATTTCAAATACTTATTTTAGAAAATTGTGGCTTCTTAAACAAAACAAGCATCATCATAGAAATAATAAAAATCAAAAATACTGTAGGGAATTCAGGGGTAACTACTATTGGAATCTCCACAAACTCTTCTGTTCCTGCGATGTTTTCAATACGTACTGTGACATCTCCTAGTTCATTTTCATCAAAAACATAGTTCTCAAAGGTTCCGCCAGATTTTGCAAGACCCTCTGTTTTGAAAATCTGAGAATTGTTTTGTATCAATATAAAGTCAAATGTTGTATTTTTTACAGGAATTTTTGTGCCTGTTTGGTAGAAAGTTAGTACAAATTCAGATTCTCCAGGCTCAATTGAAGATGGAAACCAGGTAACATCTACATCAAAATTTCCCTCAACTATTTCTCCATTTGACTCGTACATACTTTGAAAAGTTAATGGAAAATCAGGAATGGTATCTTCTGGATAAATCACAAAAATGAAATTTGCAGTAGCAAGGGAGTTTCCACCAATGTTTGATAATACGAGATTAACACTTCCAACATCTTGTGAATCAAATTTTATTTTATGTTCATCAGGATCTGAGTTTATGGTGCCCACTAAATGCTTTGAATAAATCTCTGAATCATTTTGCAATAACTCTAAATCATATTCAATTGGACCAGTTTTTTCTTTTTCTCTGAACATCCCTTGAATGTCAATGAAAAATTTTGATTCAGCACCAGATCTGATAGTTTCAGGATCCCATGATAAGAAAACCTCGTATCTGTAATCTGGGGTTATTGCCTTTAGTGGAAATTGTTCTTCCTCACTTGCACTAAGAATAAAATTCATCTGTGAATCAGACTCCAATATGGCGTTTTGGCGTATCTGTTTTAACTGCGCTTTGTTTAAAACCACGTGTACAGTCCTTTCATAAACAGAATAATCATCAATTGTAATTACCTCATCCTGCATAGGAATTCCATTTACAACAACATTATATTTTGTTGAAAGAAATTCTTCAAATGTATTTGGAATCTTAAACTCTTCGTGAATCACACTCAATTGCTCAAAGTCTTGATTCCAATCAAAAGGCATTGAGAAACTGATTTGATTTGATTCAAAATTTATATCATTTAGAGAATCAAAGTAAGATATGATCTGAATGTCATGTGGTTGGTCTTGCGAATCATTTACACTCACAGAGGTAAATTCTGCAAGGCTAATTGCGCCTTCCAACACTATTTTTTCATCTAAGACGTTATTGTCCGAATCAACGGTTAATATTTCGATTTTGTACTCGTAAAGACCCCCTGAAGTAAAAATTGGACCAGAAAGGGTCAGGGGCTTTTGCTCACTCCTCATCCAGCCCCCTAAATTAGGCTCCTTGATACCATCAATCTCTATTTTTTCTGAGTCATTTGTAATTACACGAAATGTTAAATTTCCAAATTCATCATGGAACATCTCTTTGAAAATTTGCTTACCGTCTTTTTTTAGCTCCAAAACAAAAGTTACATGTTCAATGATAAGCTCAAAGCCACCTTGTTTGTCAGACAGTCTTAATGTGACATACTTTTCTTTGTTTTCGGAATCAAAAATTGAAGGAGTGATTCCCACTGAAAGTGAAGTTTGTCTTTCTCCAATAGATAATGGAAGTGTTTCTTCTCCTAAGCCGTGTCCGTAAACAAGAGGGAAACTAGCACCAATCAAAATTAGCGTTATTCCTACAACAAAAACAGATTTCATCTAAATCATCTCAAAAGAATCTATTATGGATAAATATTCTGATTTTTTCTCTAAAGTTAGATTATTTGGATTTTGACCTGAATATTGCAGCATAAACAGTCTGTTATCTTTTAGAAACAACACTTGTTCTCCATAATTCCAGTTTTCAGTTGGAATCTCCATTGCAAAGATTGCCCAGTCCTTCGAATCTGATATTTGTTTTATTGGTACATTTACATCAATTTGAGATTGCATTTGGTTAATTTGAGAATCAATGTATGGCTCTAGTGCAAAGTCTTGTGAAGACACATCAAATACTGTAATCATGAATTGTCTTTGGTGATCCTCTTCCAAATAAAACCCATGAATGAGTCCTTTTGATTTTAACGACTCTAGTTTTTGTGTGGAAAACACTTCTTCAACTGAATGTGCATCCCAATTACGGTTTGGTGCCAACACCTGAAAACCCAAATCTACATTTGAAAATAATGAGCCATCTGACTCTGAGAATTCTTGAGGGTACTGCATTGTTATTTGACCAAATCCAGATTTAACAGATAGATTATCATCTCCTTGTGGCAGAGTAAAAAATTCTTGAAAACCAAATACTCCAATAGTTACTGGAATCATGAGAATTAATGACCATCTGAGAATTTTGCGCTCTTTTTGGGATTCAATTTTTACAGACATTACAATTTGTGATTTCTGGCGTTATTTTAGTGGTTTTTTAGGCGTAAAAATAAAACTAGTGAGAAATAATAAACACCACAATTTTTGGATTTTTTCTTCAACCATTAACGAGCTTAGTTACTCTATCATGGATGTGTGCTATTTTTGGCAAACAATTCTTCTAGTAGATTTCCGTCTGTATCAACATGTCTAACATACCAAATATCCTCTACATACCCAATCCAAATTTTAGTAAAATCATTTAATTCATAGACATAGATGTGAATTCCACTTCCAATATCATCATGGGGCTCTCCAAATTTAGAAAATATTGTTTCAATATCATTTGATTCAGATAGTGTATCTTTAAAGTCCTCAAGAGTTGGAATTATTTTTTCCATGTATGAAGAAGTCGGATCTAAATCTGACAGGTCTCTTGATTGAACAGCCTTGATAATGTTGCTTACCCAATTTCTTTTAATCAATTCAAAATATGTATCGGGTTTCACACATGCAGGAGATCCATCATATCTTTGGGTTAATTGTAGCCCAGAATTGCATACTATTTCATGGTAAGCAACACCGGACTTGAATTGTTTTAGTGGAGGTAATTTTTGTTCAGAATATCCAAACGGCATTGAATGAACGATGTTAGGGTCATGTGTTGCAAGTGCAATCCCTGTAAATCCAATCAAACTCATAAATGCAACTGAAATTACAAAATATTTCATAATATTACTGAAAGATACAGGACAAGTTCATAAATAATTCGAATCTTTGAGTGCACCTAAATTAAAATTAATTTATCTTTGAGTTGCATAAAATTTCTCATCTGCCGAGTCCCAGACTATCTTTACGTCAGGATCATCTTCAAAACTTTTTGCCATTGATTGCAGTTCTTTGTGCA
Organism: Nitrosopumilaceae archaeon; assembly: GCA_050117375.1. Classification (GTDB taxonomy): domain Archaea; phylum Thermoproteota; class Nitrososphaeria; order Nitrososphaerales; family Nitrosopumilaceae; genus Nitrosomaritimum. The sequence continues at coordinate 4,582 of JASFMV010000101.1, forward strand.
ATTCTAGTTTAAGATCTTCTAGTGCACCTACCTTGTCTTCTAGGATCTGCTCTTTGTATGACTCGTTATTATCACGAACCTCCATAATCTGAATGGCAAGTTCTTCCTTGCTCATTTGTCCATCCGAATTAAACTCTAAAAGTAATTCTTTTTCTTGGTTGTATGCCGAATTGTCAGCCTCCTGATACATTAAATCATAGTGATTTTTTAGCTGAATTTGTTCTAGGACATTATTATCGTACATATCAAGAATCTCTTGATTTATCTCAAATACCTGATTTTTGACGTCCTTTTGTTTGTCTTTACTTGCAATAAATTTGGTAAGATCGTGTATCTCTGCTTTA
>JASFMV010000102.1:0-4881 GCA_050117375.1 Nitrosopumilaceae archaeon
TTAAGAGTAGATCACAACAGAAGTGTTGCTTTATCTCATGGTGTTGTTGGAACACCAACTTTCTTTGTAGTAAGTCCTAATGGAACAATAGAGAAAATTGTTGGTGCTCAACCACCTATGATTTTTGATAGAATCATAAAGGAGATGAGTTGAGTTATCTTCAATTGAAAAGCATGAACTTGCCCTTAAGTTAGTTTTTTCAAATTTTAGATATTTGGCATTATTTTCTATATTTTTTGTTGGACTGTTTTTGCCGTTGATTTATGTTTCAGAATTTCTTTTCTTTGAGCCCTACCTGTTATTTTATGTTGCAGAATATGATGTTCTAAATTTTATTTCCATTCTAGTAATCTGTATTCTTACTGGCTTAGTTCTAAGCATGTCAATTTTTAGAATTAGGTTCCTCCAGGCAAGTACAAAGAAGCTTAGAACGGGTTTGCTTGGTTCCATTATTGGTGCAGGTGCTGGTGCTTGTTGTGGCGGAATTGGAGTTGCATTAATCTCGATTTTTGGGGCAGTGGGAGGAGTTGCAACATCAATTTTGACAAATTTTGAAATTCCCTTGCGAATAGCTTCTATTGCAATCTTGGTCTTTACTTATTTTATGATAGTTCGTGACTTGAACAAAGAGTGTAAAGTAAAATTAGACAGGTTTAGAGACTAGGTCCATTTGTTGGGATCTTTTTTCCATACCTGTTTACCATCAATAGTGACTAGATCCTTTTCTTCAAACACAGTGTGCCATTTTCCGTTTGATGGGAAAATCTTGTTCATCTCTTTTACCTTATCATTGGTTGGGGCTTTGTTCATTAGTGCACCCCATCTCATGTTTGGAATTTTTGGCATGATGTCATTGATGTCTTTCATTACTAGTGTATCACCGAATTTATTTAAAAATCTATGACTCGATAGTCATAATTCCTTCTTTGATTAGCCATTGAATGCCTTGAACAAAGGAGTTGTCATCAATGGAGCCGTCTGCCCACCAGCCTGCATTGTTTTTGATCCAGTCTGGAATTTCATTTCCAGTACCAGCACCCTGAGTAGTTGGTGGAATCTTCATTATTCCTTCTTTGATTAACCATTGAATGCCTTGAACAAAGGAGTTGTCATCAATGGAGCCGTCTGCCCACCAGCCTGCATTGTTTTTGATCCAGTCTGGAATTTCATTTCCAGTACCAGCACCCTGAGTAGTTGGTGGAATCTTCATTATTCCTTCTTTGATTAGCCATTGAATGCCTTGAACAAAGGAGTTGTCATCAATGGAGCCGTCTGCCCACCAGCCTGCATTGTTTTTGATCCAGTCTGGAATGGCAGCTGTTGGTGTTACATCAGGTATAGGGGGAGTGATAGTGTCTTTTGGAAGGCTAGGTCCAATTTCAATTACGGCTGAACCTACTCCAGCATAGGTTGGGTCATAGGCAAGCCCGGTTCCATGAACTAGAATATCAATTTGGTAATTTCCCTCAGATTCAACGTAAATCATAGGAATGTCTATCCCTTCTGAAGCTAGTATTCCTTGATTATTGGGATCGTTACCAGAATTTTGTTCTATTAAATTTCCGTCTTTAGTTAGATAATATGTATATCTTACATCCTTGAGGAGGTTTCTATTTTCATCAAAGAAAGTTATTTCAAATGGAATCTCATCTCCTGCACCATAACGTCCATCCCATGAAATATTTACTGTAGTTGGAACCTTTTCAGTGAAAGTTTCTGTGTCTACAAGATAGAATTCAGTAGAAGTTTTAGAGACCTCGCTTTGTGGAACCAATTTCAGTTTCATAGTATCCATGTCGTCATTTGCTGTCATTGCATTGCTTATTTTTGTTAGTTCAGCATTTGTGATTAGAAAATGCACAATGTTTGTGTCTTCAAAAGTATAAGGATCATTTAGAAGGGCCCTCTGGTTTATTTCTACACCATTAACATATCCCTTGAATTGCTTACCCTCTGCATATGGGGCAAAGTCTTTTGGAACTCGAACTTCTTCATGAACTACTTGAACCAAGTCTACGTAATCTGGACTCCAATCAAAGGGCATATCAAAATAAATTGAATTATCTGTTGAATCAAATTCAAAGTTTTCAACTTCATCATAGTATGTCTTTACAACAACAGGAATTTCTTCAGCATTGGCAGTTTGAACTAAAAAGTTTTGTTCTTGTGCAATGCTGACAAATGTGTCATAACTAAGTAAAGTAGCAAGCACAGTTCTAGGACTTGTTGCACCTTCAATATCTACTCTAATATTGTAAAGTCCCCCTTTGACAAAAATTGGTCCTGTAATTGAGGGTCTACCATCTCCTTGGACATATAATGCACCAGGAGCACTTGCATGTTCTGAACCACCATAAATTGTACATCTCCACAAGTCTACTTCATTACAATTTTCTTTAGGCTTAATTTTTACATTTAATACTCCATCCACGTCAAAAAACAAATTTCGAGCTAATAGTTCTCCACTTTGCCACACCTCAATTCTGTATGTTACCTCTTCAAGAGTTGTATCGGTTAATGTATCAAAGAAACGTACTTTCATGTTTACATCATCAACTTCTCCCACTGTGATATCTGAAGGAGTTAATTCAGTACGGACTGTAACTTCCATATCTCCAAATGTAAGTGGAGGTGCTTGATCTCCGCCAAGTCCATGCCCAAAAGCATCAGGAGCAAAAGCAGATATTGTAATAATTCCTGTAATCGCAATGATAAGTGCAAATTTTATTGACAACATTTACCATGCAAGAAATCCATATTTAAAGATGGTATAGCATTTTCAAGGAAATTTCCTAAGATGATTTTAAGTGCAAATTTTATTTATGGTGAGAAAAGAGATTATCTATGAAATACCTTCTTGGATTACTATTAATTCCTCTCTTGATTACTTCAGCCTTTGCTCAATCCAATGAACAAATAATGTCAACAGACAAAGGCACACTGGATGTAAAAATATCATATGATGAAATTACTCCTGGTGAGTTGACAACTTTGCGAACAGATTTTATCAATCCTCAAACGCAAAAAATTCAAGAACATATTGATTGGACTTTGACTGTATCAAAAGATGGAGAGACTTTATGGGGACCAACTCAACTTAGTCATACTTCTGAAGGATCTCTAAAAAATTTAAAGTATGAATTTGAAGAAGAGGGGACATACAATTTTGAATTTGGAATTGAAGGTATTTTGTTCCAACCTATTCCACTTGAAAAAGTAAACTTTGTGATTGAGGTTGGAGAGGCAAATGCGCAACCAGATAATCAACCTCCAGAAACATCCAACCCTCCAACCGATAATGGCGGAGGATGCTTGATTGCAACTGCAGCGTATGGCTCAGAGCTAGCACCACAAGTCCAACAGCTAAGAGAACTCAGGGACAATAAAATTCTCCAAACAGAGTCAGGAAAATCATTTATGACATCATTTAACGAATTTTACTATTCATTTTCTCCTACAATTGCAGACTATGAAAGAGAAAATCCAATATTCAAAGAAAGTATGAAAATAGCATTAACCCCAATGCTTACGTCGTTATCCTTACTTGATCATGTGGATATTAATTCAGAGAAAGAAATGTTAGGATATGGAGTATCTCTAATTTTGCTAAATATTGGAATGTATGCTGGAGTTCCTGTGTTTGGAATTCTAAAGTTGTACCAGTTTAGAAAAAATTAGATTCAAACTTCAGTAATCCAAGTGAGGTTTTTATGTATGCCCAAGAGTATTCAAGGTAATGAAGACTATAGCTATAGGCTCATTCTTCGTGTTATTTGCTATCGCATCTGGAATGGTTGCAAGTCCTGCTTTTGCAGATCATGCAACTGCTAGTGTTAGTATTCCACAAGGAACATCAGTTCCAGGGTGTGAGGCCACAAACGAATGTTACGTTCCATATGAGGTAACAGTAGATGTTGGTGGAGTTGTCACATGGTCAAACGATGACTCTGCAGCACATACAGTTACTGCAGGAAGTGCAGCAGATGGACCATCTGGTGTATTTGATAGCAGTTTGTTTATGGCAGGTACAACTTTTGAGCACAAGTTTGAAGCAGCAGGCGATTTCCCTTACTTCTGTATGGTTCACCCATGGATGGAAGGAATCGTAGTTGTTCAAGAAGCAGGTGCTGAAGAGGAGGAAAAACATGACGACGAAGAAATGCATATGGACGACGAAAAAGTACACATGGAAGGCGCAGCCTCTGCAACTGGCATGATGTCTGATGGAACTAAAGTTTCTGTTTGGGCTTCAGAACCAATGGCAGGCGAAAGAATGGATATTTCAATTGAGTTTGAAAATTCAGAACATGTCAACCATGACATAATGGTAACCCAAATGGGTAGCACAGTTTTAGATGATAAAGGCGCTCATCACCATGACGGTGTTGGATCCCATCAAACAGCACCATTAGACTCTTCTGACCCAGTAGAGATCACCATTACTTTCCAAGGTTATGGTGTTGAAGATCCAAAGACTGGACCAATGGGAGAAGTAGTAAAATTCTCAAACGTCGTTCCTGAATTCGGAACAGTGGCAATGATGATACTTGCTGTTGCAATCATAAGCATCGTTGCAGTAACTGCAAAAACTAGAGTTATTCCAAGACTTTAGAAATCCACTCTTTTTCTATTTTCTTTTTACTAAAGCAATAACTGCAAGTATAATTGCAGCAGCTGCAATTGATAATCCAAGAATTGCATAGTCGTATGCAGCTCCATCAGATGAGACTTCAATTCCAGAGCCTGACTTTATGGAAGAAACATCTTGTTGTAATGAGGATACGGCACTTTTGAGGGCAGCTACATCTTGATCAGATGAAGAACCACCAGTTGGTGGAAAATCAAGAACCGCAGTAGATTCTACATCTTCTACAGGAATAT
>JASFMV010000103.1:0-4830 GCA_050117375.1 Nitrosopumilaceae archaeon
TAAACTCTGAATTTAACATACAAGATTTGGATGGATAAGGACTTCCAGAAAAAGCACAACAAGGCACTTGATATGTTACAAGACTACAAGAGTTATCTCGAAAAACAAGTTCTCAATCTGAAAAGACTTGATGAACAGTCTGAATTTATGCAAAAATGGAATGAAAATACGATTAAAGAAAAGACAGAAGAAATTTCCGTAATTGACAAGATTTTGAAAAGCCTGGTTCGATTTTAGTTGATTTTGGGCTCAAAATACAGGAAAATTTCCCTCCAAATCCACTGATGATTTGTATGAACAAATTATCAGCGTTGGTTAAATGTGGTAATGTATTAGATATCTCATGCAATGGTGCATTACAGAATTAGAGTCATGCAATTGTTTATCGTTTACCAGACCATAGACAATCCCTAAGTATTCGTCTGTTGCCATAGGAGTCATTTTTGGCACCATTGCATTTTCTAACTCTTCCCAACTTTGAGAAATTTGTATTTAGGCGCTTTGGTGATATAATTTTTGTAAATTTTCTTTTCCTGTAATTATCTTTAGCATGTCGTAAAGGTTCATGGGTTTTTTTAAACAACCGTTGATACCATCTCGTCTTAGCAACTCCTTGATCTGAAGATCATTGCTAAAGTTTGCAGAATAAATAAAGATGTTTTGGTCCTGTAGAATCTCATCAGTTGCAAGTGTTGCAATTATCTGCAAACCTGAAAATCCAGGCATTACCAAATCTAGTATAATAACATCAAATGTTTCGTCTTGGATTTTCTTTAAACCTACCCATGGATCATTGATAGCAAGAGTTTCAAATCCCTTAGAATTAAAAAAAGATTCCAGCATTTTTGTTGTGTCCGGATTGTCATCAATGATGAGCATCTTTTTCAAATAGCTGGACGTTTTTGCTTTGGTTCTAGACATTTCTTTCATCAAAGACTCTAATTGTTTAACATGGGAAGGCTTTTCCTGAACTGAATTTATTCCAAATTTGATTAATCCATTAATCTGATCCTCATTATATTGAAGGACAGTTGTAACAATTATTTTTTTTAATTCTGAGGGTTTTTTTCTCTTCAATTCTTGCAGAAAATCCATTCCACTAAACTTTGGCATGCACATGTCTAGAAGGATTAAATCATAATTATTTTGGAGAACAAGATCTAAGCCCTTTCTTCCGTCATTGACACTTTTTATTGAGTGATTTTTATTTCGATAAAAATCTGCGTATAATTTGCAAATTTCTGGTGAATCATCAATATGAAGTACTTTCACAAATTTTATCTTGAAAATAAAGCGATTATAACTAATGTTTGTTCAAAAAAACAAACTATTTTTCAGGTATGAAACTAAATCTTAAACTCGCAAAAACTCTTGAAATTGCAAGCTTGACATTTTGATTGGCTGTTATGATGCTCAGGTTCTGAAATATCCAACGCAATGGTTGTAAACTTCTCCAATGATGAATGTAGATAATGAAGTGAAAAAGCATCTTGATACTCTGAGAATATTTTGACCGGCACTCTTGTCTTTCTATCACAAATCCGTAATTCCCATTTCTTTTTGGTATGTGGCAAATCAAACCAATCTTCGGGATTATTTTTTCTCTTTCCAGAATATACCGAATTAAGATACGCTAAAACCTGTAATAGTTGGCTTGGATAAGGTTGTGTTTTATTCTCGTAGGTCTGTGGCCTTCCTACAAATTTATCGTCTTGAACTACTAGTGTTCCATCAACTCTCATAATTTTATCAATTCGACCTGATAGAGTTACAAGTACTTTTTCTGTTGGAAACTCAAAAGGCATACTTAGTGTAGAGTAGACGTTTTCCCTTGCAAATTCAATGTCTGCTTTTTCATCTTGCATTTCCTCGACAGTTACCGGCTCTAGCTCTAGGTGTTCTTGTTCGTATTTTTCTTCTGCATGATGTGCCTTTGTTCCCAATATCAGAGACTGGGATGGCCTGGGTTTGACTCCCTTTATCGACAATGGGATCTTGTACTCGCAATAACCCAGTGCATCTGCAAATTCAGTTACAGATGAGTTTAGGAATGTAATGTCTTTTTCCCTTTCAATCTTGATCAAAGTTATTTTAGGCCTGATTTATGAAATCAAAAACCTTGTGATATAGGAATTCTAAAGAACAACTAGAGTCAAAATTGCCCGAAAAACGGATTTTGATGCCCAAATGAATCAGAATTTATCTCTCAGAATACTCGATGAATTTCCAATGACTTTACTTTTTTGATATTTTTTTGTTCAATTACTTTGTCTAGTTGACGTAATTTAAAATGGAAATAGATTTTTTAATAATTTTTCTTGATTTCATGCGTGTCTCAAACATTTGTCTGCCTACAATGTGATGCAATCTTTGATTCTAAAAAGAAATTAGATGCTCATGAAATCTTTGTTCACAAAACAGATACAATATCAAGAAAGAAAATTTTGATTTTAGGTGGAGGTTTTGGAGGAATGCATGTGTTAAAAGAACTTCAAAAAAATCTAGATACTAAAAATACCAGCATAACCATTGTGAGTGAGAAAAATTATTTTTTGTTCACCCCGATGCTGCCAGAAGTAGCATCAGGAATGCTCAATCCCAGGGACCTTACCATGCCACTAAGAGAGTTTTGTGATAATGCCAAATTTTTTCAGGCAGATGTATTTTCCATAGATTTGGAGCAAAAATTAGTTACAATTACAAGAAAATTTGATGGGAAAAACCATGCCTTAGAATATGATTATCTAATATTAGCAGTAGGAAGCATTAACAATTTTTTTGGAAACAAGAAAATAGAAGAAAATTCATTTACAATCAAAACTGTTGAAGATGCAATAGAGTTACGTAATCAAATTCTTTTGATGATGGAGATTGGAGCGCAGACAGGAAGTGTGGGGCTTCAAAAGAAATTTCTTACCTTCACTGTAGTTGGTGCAGGTTTTGCCGGAGTTGAAATAATTGGGGAGATTAATCATTTTGTAAGAAAATCAGTAAAACAATCTTACCCTACAATTAATGAAAAAAATATCAACATGATTTTGATTTCCTCAAAAAATAAAATTTTGCCTGAACTTAACAAAAAATTGGGTGAATCTGCAAGATCGTATTTAGAAAAAATGGGAGTTCGAATTATTACTAATGTAAGAGCCATCGATGCAGGAGAGAGTCATGTGGAATTATCTGACGGAGAGATTATTCCCTGCACTACACTGATTTGGACAGGGGGTGTGACTACCAGCCCTATGATATCCTCATTGAACTGTGAACATGACAAGGGAGGGAGAGTTTTAGTAGACAAGTATCTAAGATTGAAGGAACATCCAGAAGTTTTTGCATTAGGAGACTGTGCAGCAACCTTAGATACCGATACTGGAAAATTTTACCCTCCAACTGCTCAACACGCTTTACGTCAAAGCAAAATTGTTATGCAAAATATCAAAAAGGCACTTGCCGGAGACACGAACTTGAGCGAATTCTCATACCATAGTAAGGGCATGATGGCCACCATTGGAAACAGAGCAGGAGTTGCAGAGTTGATGGGGCATAGCATAACAGGAGCATTAGCATGGATAATTTGGAGAACTTACTATTTGTCGCACCTTCCAACTTTTGAGTCCAAAGTAAAAATTGGAATTGGATGGGCAATCAATTTGTTTTTTGGTACCGATTTGACCCTGATTGGAGAGACAAAATCGAAAAATTTGCATGAAGTCACATTTGATGATGCACCTTCCCTTAAGGATCAGCTGTTTACAGATTTGTAGAAATACATTCTAAAAATCTCAGATATTAAATGAGCCTCACGCTTTTGTTTTTAAGGCCTTTGTGATGTTTCGTTGTAAATTCTTGTCATCAATTGAAGGTATAATGTGTTTTGGAGATAGTTTCTTTTTTGGAACTGTATTTGCAATTGCCACTGCTGTTGTATAAAGAATTTCTCTGGTTATTGTCTGTATTTTCAAATCCAGTATTGCCCTCATCAAAAATGGAAATACCAATGCATTGTTCACTTTGTTTTCATACTTGAAACTGCCAGTTGCAACTATTTTTGCACCGGATTTTTTAGCGATGCGAGGGTCAATTTCCGGTTCTGGGTTTGTAATGGCAAATATTATTGGATCCTCATTCATGTCTTTGATCATTTTTGGTTTTAATAGGTGAGGGATTCCAGAAACTCCAATAAAGACGTCGGCTTGCTTAATCACATCAGAGAGTTTTCCTTTATCACTTTGGTTTGTAAATCCAGCTAACTGCATTTTGTATTTGTCCATATTGATTTTTCTTTTCTTGTATATTGCGCCCTTTGAATCAACTACTACGATATTTTTACAACCTGCATAATTCAACAGTTTTGTAATGGAATATCCAGCAGATCCTGCTCCTGCAATTACCACTTTGATTTCGGATATTTTTTTTGTTACAAGTTTTAGGGAATTTAAAAGGGCAGCCAGTACTACTACGGCTGTCCCATGTCGGTCATCGTGAAACACTGGTATGGATAGTTTTTTTACCAAATCATAGGATATGTCTAAAACTTTGGGCGACTCTATGTCCTCAAGATTTATGGCGCCAAATATAGGCTCTATTGCCATAATTGTTTCAATAATTTTTTTCTTGTCAGTAGTGTTAAGGCAGATTGGAAAGGCGTTAATTTTCCCATATTTTCTGTACAAGACAGATTTTCCCTCCATTACAGGCAAAGCTGCATCCGGTCCAATGTTTCCCAATCCTAAAATTCTTGTACCGTCAGTAATGATGGCAACATTGTTTCCCTTAGTTGTTAATTCATATTTCATTTTAGGATGATTGAAAATTTCTTGGCATGCAGCA
>JASFMV010000104.1:0-4806 GCA_050117375.1 Nitrosopumilaceae archaeon
AATTTCTGGAATGGAGTTGAAAGACACTAATTCTGATCCACTTGATGATGTTGATGGAATGCACATTCATAAGGCAACTGCACCTGACAGCACTCCTGCCAATCCAAAAGGACCACATCAGCTAAATATCTTTGGACATCCAGGGGTTGATGATGCTTCTAATGTTGCAATACCAAAAAAGGGAATTGTAAAAGGGATTTGGGATGATAAAGATGAAAATCTTTCTTATGGTGAGCCTGATAACTCTCACAAACTAAGTGAGAATTTGGGACTATTGTGTGAAGGAAATGTATTCACTGCTGTTCATGGTCAACTTGAAGACCGACCTGGACACAAGGCACCATACATGAAAATCGTCTTTGAGCCCACTGAAAAAGGATTACAACTCTGTGAAAAACTAGGATACTAGACAGAAAACTCTTTTCTTTTTATTTTTATAAAAATAATTTTAAACTCATAACTTGTTTGCAGTGTTTTGCAATGTCGACTCAGGTGTTATATCACAAAAACAATAACAATTCTCATGCAAGTGTTAAGTTCTCCCCTCAAGATAGAACGAGAACCTCTAAAAAACGACCTTCTGGAGATTGTCTCAGACAAATACTGCAGAGGCATTCTGCATGCTATTATGGACAAGCCAAAGTCAGCAATGGAAATAGCAGGCGAATGCAAAATCCCAATAAGTACTGTGTATAGAAGGATTCAGGTTCTTCATGATGCAAAAATGCTATACACCTCTGGAAGCATTAGCGGAGAGGGAAAAAAGTTCTTCTTATACAAGAGCAAAGTTAAGGAAATCAGTACCCACTTTAACAACGGTGAGGTAAATGTTGAACTAGTTTTCAACCAGTAAATGGTTGGAACTACCAATTTTATTTTTAATAGTCGTGCTCATCAAAGTCTTGGCCAAGAGATATTGTTGTTACCACCATGGCATCAGTGGTCTGGGTTTTGATGCTTTTCTCTGGCAAAAATTCGTGAAATATTTCACACAGAAGCTGTTCTACAAACAAAGACCACGTCGCTCCAAGATTGTGTTGGACGATAAAATGGTGCAGGTTGCCCTCGACTCTGTGATCAGAATTCATACCCGTAACTCGGATGTAGTCCTCCAGAGTCTCAATACACCGCTTTAGGTCATACTTGCCCTTGATAAACATCACATTGTTTTTAATGACGGGCTTTAGGGCATCTACTATCAAGTTAATGTCCTTGGCATCCATCCCTTCACCTAATTCCTGCAAAATGTCTCTAGGTACTGGAATCATTCCGATTTTGTCGCTAAACCTGTCCCATCTTACATACTTTTGCAAAATTTGTTTTACAAGAACATTTTGTGAAATCCTTTTGTTATTTGATTCAAATTCAAGTTCTTGTACCAGTTTTTCAGGCAGCCTAAACGTTACCGTGCGAGTCTTTTCTTTTTTTATCTGGCTTTGATTTTTCTTTAATTCCGAATTACTCATGGATAAACCAATTCTGTAATTTTATGGAATATTTTTTTATATAAATTTGATCCAATTATCTCAGGTATATTATCAAGACTGAAAACTGGCAATTGTAATTTATTCCAAGATTGTATTTTATTGATTTATGGGCAAGTGGTGCCAAAACTGCGGAAAGATTATGAAAAAACCAAAGCTTACTCATTGCTCAGATGAATGTCTGATGGCAAACATTAAGAAAAGTAAACCTGCAAATCCTTGGGAAAAAGGGGCAGAAACCTGGAGTGATGATTCAAGCCCCTGGGTATAGTTGGCATCGTTTTTGCACAAAGTGGTACAGTTAATCGATGTTAACTGAATCAAACCTGTTTTGATCCATAATCCTTGAGGGAAATTGAAATACCAAAAGTGGTTAAACTTTCGAGTCGGATCTTTGTCTATTAAAATCAAAAAGTACAATATATTTATCTTCAAAGAAAATAAGCCTAGTCATTGTTAAGAGCGAGTAATACGGCAATTTTGTTTGCATTTATGGTTTTTTTGTCTTTATTTTCAATATCTGAAGTTTTTGGCCAAGAGTTCCAAGCTGCATCATCAGATAGAGACAAAGATGGAATTCCAGACTCGGAAGACAATTGCCCTGACGTTATTAATCGTGATCAAAAAGACTCAGATGGTAACGGAATTGGTGATGCCTGTCAAGCAGTTTCAAGAGCCCCACAAGATTATGTGGCAAGAGAGATTGATTCTGACTCTGATGGAATTGGTGATTCAAAGGACAATTGCCCAAATGTTGCAAATAGAGATCAGCAAGACTCAGATGGAGATGGAGTAGGAGATGCTTGTCAACCAATCGAGGCCAAACATGCTGAAAAATTTTCTTCTGAGAAAGACTCTGATTCTGATGGAGTCCAAGATTCTCAAGACAATTGCCCTGACATACCTAATCCCCATCAACAAGACTCTGATAGAGACGGAGTAGGAGATGCTTGTCAAGAAAATTCTGATGTAAAAGAAAGTTCAGATCCAACCCCATTTCCTCAAGATCGATTATATTTTAATTACCATCATTTTCATAATGCTGTTACTTTAGATGAAACACCTGAAGAAGAACTGATAGCTAAAGTTGCAGTCCCAAATTGGGTAAAGTTTACTGCAGACATTTGGGTTAAAGAACAAGTAAGTGACAGAGAGTTTGCCGATGCCATAGGATTTTTGATTTCTGAAAAAATTATTAACACAGGAAAAACAATACCAACAGGAGGAGACAGATTTGCAAAGTTAGCAGATAACAATTCTCCACTTCCCCAAGAAACTACTGATATTCCAGAATATCTAAGAACTACAACTTTGTGGTGGGTTGAAGGAAAGGTGCCTGAAGACCAATTCCTACAAGGAGTTCAATGGATGGTTGAAAATCAAATCATCCGTGGAGTGGAGGCAAATGCAAAGATTGTGTTATTTGAAGAGGAAGAAAGTTTTCCTTTTAAACCAAAAGAAAGTACAACAAATGCGGTTGAATCAATAATCCCACTATCTACAAAAACAATTTCAGAACCTCAACCAATATCGGATCCTTATAAGTACATTGGAGTGTTTAGGGAAGGGAGTGGCGGTCATTATCTTTGGGTTGGGTCTACCTGGGATAATTTCTTACAGAAAGGAGAACAACTTGCAAAAAACGGATTGAGATTAGTTGATGCTGAAAGAACTGTTCATGGAGGAAAGGTGCATTATTCAGGAGTATGGGTTGCAGGGAGTGGTTCAAACTTTATTGATGCTGGAAAAAATTGGGATGATTTTAAAAAAGTCTGGGAAGATCACTCCGATAACAACAATAGACTAGTGGATTTGGAAACCTATCAACAAGATGGAGAACGAAAGTACCTCGGAGTGTTTCGAGGAGGTTCTTACGGACATTATCTTTGGGCAGGTGATGATTGGAATGGTTTTGAGCAAAAATGGGAGGATCTATCGAAAGACGGATTACGATTAATTGATTTTGAGACGTACAAATCTGGAGGTGAGCGAAAGTATAGCGGAGTTTTTAGATCAGGAAACGATGGTCATGCATTATGGAGTGGCGTTTCTTGGAAGGGATTTGTCGACAAATGGAAGGAGTATTCCGATGAAGATTTGAGATTAATCGATATTGAATCATACAAAGATCCTAACGGAAAGCGACTTTTTAGTGGGGTTTACAGCCAAGGAGATGATGGTCATGCACTTTGGTATGCAGGTGATTTAGAAAACTTTGTTTCAAAATGGAGGCAATTGTCTGATGATGGTTTAAGATTAGTTGACCTCGAAGTATTGCCCAGCCAATGTACCATAGAGTGTCAAAACCAGGTTGTTCGGCCCGGTGATCCTTACAATTATGGCATTGATGGAAGTTCCACTCATTGTGAGGGAAATATGCCATGTGCGGCACCATATGGAGATGATGTAGTATATCATTCGCCTTCTGATAAATTTGGAGACCACAGATATGCAAGATTAAGCGCAATTGATGCAGGAGACAAAATATTCACCCTTCCATTTGATGACAAAAATGTAAAGATGTGGCAGACCTGGATTTACTCAAATGAAAAATGGCATCACGCAATTGATTATGGAAAAAGCAATTATGATACATTTGAACTCCTTGCAGCATCTGACGGTGTTGTAAGATATGTTGGATGGGACAACTGGTCTGGAAATACTATTGTAATTAGTCATGATACCGAAAATGAAAAGGATCTGTACAGGACAATATACATGCATGTAAGAGATGGTGCAACAAATGATTGCAAAAATTCTTGGAACAAAAGTTATCCAAAATTAAATGATAAACAAAAAGAAGAGTTTGAATTACATCTTGATGCGACAAACTGTACTCAATCCAATCCAAACAACCTAGATTCATCACATTGGGGTTCTGATAACGAAAAAATTCCAGTAAAGGCATATGACAAGGTAAAGGCAGGAGACTTTATTGGGTGGGCAGGAAATACAGGGCCTGGAGGAAAAACAGGTGAAGGGAATCCAAATACACACTTGCATATCTTTTTTGCAAAGAGAGACCTAACCGATAACCAATGGTATTTTATTGATCCCTATGGAATTTATGCAGGACCAGATTGTTATCCTGATGAGCTGACAGATTCAATCAATACACCTTGTGCAAGATATCCGATATCCTGGAAAGATTCAAAACCACAATACCCCTTAGTTTCAAAATTAACAAACTAATCCAAACGTTTCCAAAAATAATTTCAAAACTCATGAGGGGAATTGTTTGTATGGTTCAAATCTCTAAATCCTATAAGGGGAACCAAACTTTTAGTTTGGTTCCATGAATTACAGGCGATAACAAGTTTAT
>JASFMV010000105.1:0-4768 GCA_050117375.1 Nitrosopumilaceae archaeon
TTATGGTGCCGTGCGCCACGAATTTTTAATTTATTTTCTGTCATCTTTGAATTTAATCTCTCGCTCTAGTCTTTTTATTCTATCTCTGCATTCAATTGCTCTCTCAAAGTCCAAGTCTTCTGAATACTTTTTCATCTGTGCTTCAAGATCAATAATATCTGTTGCCAAATCATGAGTAGATTTTAGTTTTGAATCATCTAAAGTAGTAACTTGTTCTGGAACGGATTTGATAATTGTTTGTGGCGTAATATTATGCTCTTTGTTGTATAGGATTTGTTTTTCCCGACGTCGTTTTGTTTCATTAATTGCATTTTTCATAGAAACAGTAACATTATCAGCATACATGATTACTGAGCCTTTTTCGTTTCTGGCAGCGCGTCCAAAAGTCTGAATTAAACTCGTAAAGTTTCTCAAAAATCCTTCCTTGTCTGCATCCAGTATTGCAACCAAGGATACTTCAGGAATGTCAAGGCCTTCTCGAAGTAAGTTGATTCCAACTAGTACATCAAATTCCCCTAGTCGCAGCTGCCTAATGAGTTCAGTTCTCTGAAGACCTTCAATTTCAGAGTGCATGTATCTAACCCTAACTTGTTTTTTTGAGAGATATTCTGCCAGATCTTCGGCCATTCGTTTAGTAAGAGTAGTGACCAAAACTCGTTGATTGTTTGATGCCCTCTTTGCAATCTCTTCAATCAAATCATCCATTTGATTTTTTGAGGGCCTAATTTCCACGGAAGGATCAAGCAATCCAGTGGGCCGTACTAATTGCTCGGCGATCTGAGAAGATATTTTTTTTTCATATTCACCAGGAGTGGCAGATACAAACAAAGTATTTTTGATATACTCTTCAAATTCTTCAAATTTCAAGGGCCTATTATCATATGCGCTTGGCAATCTAAATCCGTATGTTACAAGCTCTTTTTTTCTAGAATGATCACCTTTGTACATCCCATGAAGTTGAGGTAATGTAACATGAGATTCATCAATGACCAATAGAAAATCATTACCAAAAAAATCTAACAAACAAAATGCCTTTTCACCTGCTTTTCTTCCATCAAAATGTCTGGAATAGTTTTCAATACCTGAACAATACCCGAGTTCTTCAATCATTTCCAAATCATATTTTGTTCTCATCTCAAGTCTCTGTTTTTCTAGTTCATTGAGCTCAGGAAGTCTTTTTTCTAGTTCATTTTTTATCGATTGAACGGCTCTTTCTCTTACATCTTTTGCAATAAGATAATGTTTGGCAGGAAAGATTTTCATTTGCTTAACCTTGCGTTTTTCTTTAAGTGATACATGGTCAAGCAAAGTAATTTTTTCAATTTCATCACCAAATAATGAAATCCTAACTATATCCTCAGAGTATGCCGGAACAATATCAATAGTGTCCCCCTTTACTCGAAAATTGCCAGGAGTAACCTCAAGATCATTTCTTTCATATCTTGCATCAACAAATTTTCTGATGAGCTCGTTTCGTTTGATTTCATCCCCAGAGTTTACGGTAATTGCCAAATCTTCCCAATCATCAGGATTGCCAAGAGAATAGATGCATGAGACAGTTGAAACTATGATTGTAGGCTCACCTGAGAGTAGCATTGCCGTAGCCTCTAGTCTTAATTTTTCAATTTTTTCATTAATCTGAGTATCTTTTTCAATGTAGGTATCAGTTTGAGGAATATAGCTTTCAGGCTGATAATAGTCATAGTAAGAGACAAAATATCCCACATTGTTTTTTGGGAAAAACTGTTTTAATTCTGAATAAAGTTGAGCGGCAAGAGTTTTGTTGTGGGAGATTACCAGAGTATTTTTTCCTGTCCGTGCAATGACATTTGCCACTGAGAAGGTCTTCCCACTTCCAGTAACACCGATTAACGTTTGAACTGCCCCTTTGTTTACTCCCCGAACCAAAGTGTCTATTGCTTGTGGTTGATCTCCAGTGGGTGAAAATTCAGAATGTAATTCAAATTCATGAAGTTGTTGCAACAATGGCGATAGTTTGAAACTGAACTTATAGCTAACTAATTTTTGTTAAATACCCCAGGTCAACAAAAAATCATTTTTTCATAATCAAATTTTTATGAGTTGAATTTCAAACAATTTACCACATAGGCTCTTCAACCATTTTCAAACCCGAATCAGTAATCTCAAAACCCATTATTCTTAGAGTTTCTTTTGCAGTAGAAGAATTTCGTTTTAGAATTTTTTTTGCTAAATCAATTCTTTCTATTTGCGATAGGTGTTGGCCAATTTTGTATTTTCCTTGAAGTAGTGTGGGAACAATTTTGATTACTGCAACTCCATCTATCACTCTCATATCAGGTTTTATTGGATCATATCCGCCTTCAGGCTGGTATTTTTTCATTAGACCGTTTAAGGCCATGGTTTTTTCTTCTTTGTTAGTTACAAGTGAAGCCTTTCCTTTGATCACAATACTGATGTATAGTGTATCTGCAAGTGAGGCATTTTTAGGATCCTCAAAATATGAGGGCAAAAATTCTAATTCACGGTCTACTTCAAATCCCACTTTATCATTTCTTTGAAAGTTTTGGATTTTTTCTCCATGTGGATGTGAATGCATGTAAACAGCATCTTTGAGAAATACAAAATTCATCGGAATTATTTGAGGATATCCATTTTCATCAATTGTAGAAATTCTCCCCACATGTTCTTGATTTAAAAATTGCTTTGCTTTTTCATATGACTTGATTTGTAATATTCCTACTAGTTGCAATAATGTTATTTTCCCAAATAATATTATAAATCAAAAGATCCGTATATTCAAAATTTATGAGTAAACTTTGTTCAAGCAACACCCTTGTACTCCTTTTGAAAATAGAATAGAAAAAATCTTCAAAAATAGAATTAATGACAATTCCTAAAATACAGGTTACAAAAAAGGATACAAGATGGAGTCCATAGACGAAGAGAAAGAAGGTGCAACAAAAAGAGTACTAGAATTGCTAGAAGAATGGGGCTCAGAATCTAAATTCATTTGGTTCAGAGAGATTCACAGAATTACAGATATTGACAAAGGGTTATTGAGGAATATCTTAAACGAGTTAAAAAAAACTAAAGAAATAACAGAGTTTCGAAGTGAAACTAAGAGGATTTTTTTCTGTCTTCAAAAATATTACAAAAAATGCAAAGAACTTGAAAAAAGATTCAAAGGAAAACAAGTGATGCTAAAAGATGGAAGTAAAGTCAAAGTATATCAAAAATCATCTAAATCCTCAGAGCGAACACGAAAGAGATTAGAAAAACAAAAGCAAAAAAGACAGGCAAAAGTATACACTAAAATGAAAAGCAGGGCAAAAAGAAATACTAGACCACACAAGTCTTGAAATTCACAGATTTTCTGTTTGTCTTCTAACAAGATTAGTTTCTGCGCGCTTAATTTTTGATGTCTGAGATACATCTTCAGCCATATCGTAGAGATGATGAAGCTCTAAACTAGGTACAAGATCATCTTCTTTTTCATCTTCTAAATCCACCTCCAGGTTTGCCAAAACATCTACATTCTCTTCTAATATTTTGAGACACTCATCTATTGTTTTGGAAAAATCTTCCATCAAAATTAATTGGCGTGGTATAGTAAATGATTTTCTGTGTCTTTGATGAAAAACTGCTATTTTTTGGCTTTTTCTCTCAAGTGAGGCATTACATGTGATGCGAATTTGTCAATGGAGCCAAAGTAGTTCTTGCCCCAGAATCTAATTACAAAGTGATTCACACCTGCATCCATGAATCTCTCAAATGTTGGAATCATATCATCAGGGGTTCCAATTGCAGTAGATGAACGTGCAACTGGTTCAGGTATTTTTGTTGCAGCTTCTCTCATTTTTACAATCCAGTCTTGGTTTGACATCGAATATTCTGTAAAGTATTTTACAAAATCAAACCCTTCAATTTCTTTAAGATTGTGAACTCTTAGAACTTCAGGTTTAAACAAGCTTACTTTTACTGCTTCTTTCATTCGTGCCCATGACTCTTCTGCATCTTCAGAAAAGTAAACATCAATGTCAAGTGCCATCTGGAAATTGTCTTTTTCTTCTTGTGTTCTGTTGTGCTTATCCATGGCAGCCTCAATTTGTTTGCGGTGATCTTCAAACAATTCTGGAGTATAGCCGATTGGCAACCAACCGTCACCTAATTTTCCTGTTAACTCTAATGTGCGTTTTCCACCTGCTGCCATGTATGTTGGGGGGTGTGGTTTTCTGATTGGAGGGGCCTGCAAACAAGCACCTTCTAATTGATAGTATTTACCATTATAATCCACAGTGTTATCAGGAGTTGAATGATACAGAGTTTTAATTACTTCAATTTGTTCAGCCCATTTTGAAACTGGTTTTTCAAAAGGAATGCAGAATTCTTTGAGGTTTTGAGCCTCACCAGCTCCGATTCCTAAAATTGCTCTTCCTTTAGAAATTCTATCCAAGGTAATTGCAGCTAGTGCAATATTTGATGGATGACGACGAATAGCATCAGTAACACAGGTACCTAATTCCACATTGTTTGTTACTGCAGCAATTGCAGAAAGCATGACCCATGGATCTAAAACAGTTGCATTTTTCCATTGAGGGACATTTGTGTGGTCCATATAGAAAATAGAATCATAGCCTGTCTTGTCAGCAAGCATACAAGCGGTTAAAATTTGATCTTCAGTATACCCAGCACGGGCAACATTTAATCCATTTTGAATTCCAAATTTGAGTTTATTTTGAGTCATGTATCTTTAGGTCAGAGTATTAGGATAAATAAGTTTGGTGGC
>JASFMV010000106.1:0-4660 GCA_050117375.1 Nitrosopumilaceae archaeon
ATTGCAGAGATAAACAAGCGAGATAAGACATTTTCTTCGAATGTAGGAATTTTAGGATTTTTAGACAAATTACAGAAAGGCCAGTCTATAATTCCTGCAATACCACCTATTCCAGGTACAGAGATAACTCAACCCACCAAAGAAGAACTAGAGGCCATTTTTAGTTCTCAAAAAAAAGGATGGGCAAAAATTGGGAATCTTTTACGGAACAAGACAATAGAGGCCAAGGTCAACCTAGACAAAATTGTTTCAAGACATTTAGGAATATTAGCGATGACAGGAATGGGCAAAAGCAATCTTGTATCCCTTGTTGCCAAACAAATTGGAAAACTAAATGGGACAGTGATTATTTTTGACTACCATAATGATTACACCACTCTAAACATTCCAAGAATTAATGTCATTGATGCGAAGATTAATCCAAGATTATTAGATTCAGATCAATTATCAGAAGTATTAGAAATTAGAGATGGTGCCAATGTGCAGCAAAGAGTTTTACGAATGGCGTTTACAAAAAATGTTAGAGAATCAAAAGAGTTTTGGAAAAAACTAGAAACCGAATTAGAATTTATTGTAAATGCAGAAGATAAGAAACTAAAAGAGATTAGGACCTCAGCTTATAGAGTTCAAGATATCGTAGAAGAGGCGCAAAAAAGATTTGAAGACATATTAGATCCCGATATGGGAGATCCGATTAGTTTCATAAAAGAAGGCAGAACTAACATCCTTAACATTTCAGAGTTATCAGAAAAACAAGCTAACGTTGCAGTTGCATTTTACCTCCAACAATTACTAAAGGATAGAAAAGATGCAAGCATAGCCAAACATGGAAGATCAAAAAGAGAAAGAAACTACAGATTCCATTCGCCAATCTTTGTAATCATAGAAGAAGCTCATGTCTTTATTCCAAAAGATCATGATACCAGTGCAAAATATTGGGCAGCAAAAATTGCAAGAGAGGGTAGAAAGTTTGGATTAGGGCTTGGAATTGTATCGCAGAGGCCTAGAAGCGTAGATCTTAATGTACTGAGCCAAATGGGTTCATTTGCCATAATGAAAATAATTCAAGAAGACGATCAACGGCAAATCGCCTCAGCTACCGAATCAACTAGTCGTGAATTAATCTCCCAATTGACTTCTTTGAATGTAGGGGATGCCGTATTGGTTGGTCAATGGACTAATTTGCCATCGCTAGTACATGTTGATGAGGTAAAAGAGAAAGTAATGGGATCGGATCAAAGTGCCGTTAATGCATGGGAAAGCGCAGAAAAAATGAAAGAAATTGCCGTTGAATCAACCCAAGGGTTGGTTCAAAAAGATTTGTTGTTGGACTAAATGTTATTTTCGCATATTTCTGATACTCACTTGGGACTAGTACAATATGGTTCAGAAGAAAGGGAGCAAGACATCTATCATTCATTTAATGAGGCCATCGATACTTCTATCAAGGACCATGTAAATTTCATATTATTTGCAGGAGATATTTTTCATGTTCCAAATCCCAACGGAACTGCAATTGTTCAAATGGCAAATGCGTTAAAAAGATTGAAACAAAACGAAATTGATTCGTTTTTTATTCTAGGAGAGCACGACATTAGTAGAATTCGGACAACACCAATCCCGTATGTTTACCATAATTTAGAATTTTCAAGATACATCGGACAAGGAAAACCGTTTGAATACAAAGGAATTCTTTTAGCAGGTTTGGACAAAATCAGAAAAACTGAAATTCCCAAATACGAGGAAAAATTCAAAGAACTACAAAATATTGCAAGTAGCCATACAGGTCACAAAATTTTAGTTATGCATCAGGGAATTACAGAATTTAACAAATTTGCAGGAGAGTTGCAGTCAACGGATTTACCAAAAAATTTCTCGTATTATGCAATGGGACATTTGCATGACACGGATGTAAAGAACTTTAGTCATTTAGAAGGACCTGTAGCATATCCTGGATCCATTGAACTTACCACAAGTGAGGGAATTAAAGAAGCAAATAAAGGATTTTTTGAAGTAGATATTTCTGGAAAAGAAGTAAAACCAAATTGGATCAAATTAGATACTAGATCTCAATTTTCTTTTAAAACAGAATATGATGAAATTGAAAAAACTATTAAAGAAATTTCTCAAAAAATTTCTTCAGTAGAAAGAAAACCCATAGTAGAGCTAAAAATTCAAGGAGATGGTATTGAAACAGATAAAATTCAGGCACAAATTGCCACATTACAGTCACAAACACTCAGATGTTTTTGGAGAATAATTACAAAAGAAGTTTCAGATTCATCTGTATTTCTGGATAGACCACACGCCATAGATGAAGAAATACTCAAGCTGTCAGCCAAGGCTTTAGATTCTGAAAAAATGGCTAATTTTGCAATCAAAGAGCTTCTACCCCCCTTAACATCAAACCAAATCAAAGAATCAACAGACATTATTTTACAAAACTTTGAAATTTTTAAAAAGGAGAAAAGAAAATGATAACATCCGTAGAGTTAGGAGATTTTTTATCACATTCAGAAACAAAATTAGAATTTGATAACGGCGTGACAGTTTTTGTAGGACAGAATGGAGCTGGAAAATCTAGCATAATTGATGCAATTACATTTGCATTATTTGGAAAACACACAAGAAAATCAAGTAAAGGATTGATAAAAAGAGGATCAACTCAAGGCTTTTCAAAAGTAGAATTTGTAATTAATGGAACACCATATCAAGCAGTTAGAAAAATAGACAGTAAAGGGACATTAGCTGCAAAATTTTCTAAACGAAGTGAAGGAGAAACAATTGAAATTGCAGCAGGTGAAAGAAAACAATTCGGAGAATCAATGACTCACGAAATTGAAAAAACTATTGGGTTGGATTTTGAAAAATTAAAGATTGCATCTATTGTTCAACAGGGAGAATTAAATTCAATAATTAAAGCCAAACCTAAAGAATTCAAAGAATTGCTTAATGCAGTGATAGGAATAGACAAGCTTGATGTTGCTTCAAACTCTTTAAAAGAAACCAGTAAGAGTTTTCGAGAAAAAATAAAAGAAAAAGTAGGATATGACGATACACATATTGATATTCTAAAGGCAGACCTAGAAAAAAATCAACGAGATCTTCAAGAATCAAAACCACAAAAAAAAGAATTAGAGGAGAAGCATAGAATACTTCAAGAAGAAATTTCAAATTTAAGAATAAAAATCGAGGAAGATACCCCAAAAATTGAAAAAATTAAGCAACTAGAAACAAGAAAAAGAGAATTACAGAGCTATGCAAGGAATGCAATTAAGGAAATACAGTACGAAATAAGAGAAAAAGAGCGAAAAATAGGAGATTGTGAAGAATGTCTACAGTATGCAGGGTTAAAAGATGAACTAGAAGCAAAGAAAGATAGAGTAAATCAAGCCATTACAGACACTCAAAAAAAAATTCAAGAGTTATCTAACAAAGTGGCATCCCTTAAGGAGAAAAAAATACTTGCTGCCAAGCTCCAGTTAAGAGACAATAAATGCCCTGTTTGTGATTCACCAGTAGAAAAGCTAAATCCCCTATTTCAAGAAGAGCACCTAGAAAAAGAATTGAATTTGATTCAAGATCAAATAAAATCTGCAGAGAGTGAGCAAGAGATGTATAATGACAAAAAAAGAAATTTTTCAGAAAAACTTCAAAAGGCAATTGATGCAGAAGCAACTCTGAAAGCACATTCAATTAGTTCCAAAGAACAATTAGAGAAAATAAAAGAGGAAATTAAAGAGAAAAAAACATCTGTACAGAAAATTCCCACAGCTACAAATCAAAGCATTATTGAAATGGCACAGATTGATTCTCATTCAAAGTTTATTTTTGAATCTATCTCAAAATTAGAAAAAGAAACACAAGGATTTGATGAAGGGCAATTCATGAATTTAAAAAACACCATCAATGAAAAACAAATGAACCTCTCAAATATTGATCAAAAATTAGGTGCAATAATTGAAAAGATATCTAAAAGTGAAAAAGAGATACAAACAATTCAAAACGCAGTTGAAGAATTATCCATAGTAAAAGAATACATGATTCAATTAGATTTGATTCAAACAAACGTTTTCAGTAGAGATGGATCTGTTGCAACAAGTCTAAGGTCATGGGCATTAAATGCAATCTCAGCAAAGGCATCAGAATATCTTACCTTGCTAAATACAAAAATCCAAAGAATACAGCTTTCAGAAAAGGCAAGAGACATAACAATTACCTGCTTCTCCAAAAAAGAAGTCTTGGATTTAGAGTCATTAAGTGGAGGAGAGCAAGTAAGTGTGGCATTAGCCCTAAGGCTAGGGATGGCAAATCTATTGGGTGCATCCAATCTAAATTTGATGATTTTAGATGAACCCACCACACACCTTGATGCTGAAAGAAAAAAATCTCTAGTAGAGGTACTGTCCCAACTATCAAATATTTCCAATTCAGAAATGCCAATGCAGTTTATCATAATAACACATGATGCAGAAATTTTTGAGGATTCAACTGTGGAGAAAATTTACAGGTTTGAATCTAACGAAAATGGAAGTATTGTTAATGCGCTTTAATTTATCCAACCATAACTTTACCAGTCATCCAAGGATGAACCATGCAATAGTAATCATATTCTCCGGATTCTACAAAGGTAAACTCAAAAGTTCCAGCAGACAGAACC
>JASFMV010000107.1:0-4652 GCA_050117375.1 Nitrosopumilaceae archaeon
TCATTTTTGAGAAAATCTTTTACTCTACTTTTTTTCTGAATTGAATTAAAATCAAAAGATGTATCAATGCGTCAGTACAGGAAATAACACATTTTGTTTTCTCAAATGTGAAAATAACATTCTCCCTTTAAAAGGGACTTTTTCTATTTCTGGAGCATGGCAAAACCTTCCCCAAAAAAGAAAACTTCTTCAATAACCCCTTCTTGGACATCTCCCTGGACTGACATAGACAGATCAATTGATAACCTCCGAAAAGACATGGAAAAGGCATTTTCATCATTTCCATCCATTCAATTCCCATCTATGCCTAAAATGGCTCAAACATCATGTGATTTGATTGATGAGGGAAAACAATTCCGTGTTAAGATGGATGTGCCAGGTGTAAAAAAGAACGAAATAAAATTAGAAGTCACTGATAATTCTCTTGAAATATCAGCTGAGCACAAAGAAGAATCTGAAGAAAAGAAAAAGAACTATCTTAGAAAAGAAAGAAGTCATGTATCCTACTTTAGGACATTGCCCTTGTCTGAAAAGGTAGTATCGGGTCAGGTCAAGGCAAAACTCACCGACGGTGTTTTAGACGTTACATTGCCCAAAGCAAAACCAACCTCTGTATCTAAGAAAAAGTCTATTCAGATCCAATAACCTCTTTTTTTAAACTAAAATCAATATGCAAAAAATCATGTTTTTTGAAGAATTTTGTTTTAAAGAGAGATTTTGGGTCTAAAAAATACCGAATTTACTTGATTCCATCTCTTCTTTTATGGCTAATTTGAAGCGGTGCTCTTTGCTTTCCATATTTTTTGAAATCCACGTGAGGAATTTTTTCTCCATTCCTTTGCCCTTTAGCCTATCAAAATCCGATCCCATCTGCTCTACCAGCTTCTCTACCAAGGACCTGTTGACACTCACCACAAAAAAATGCCATCCAAATGCAAATTCAGAGTCTGTCATGGCAAAATCTTGATCTCCGTGGACCATCTCTTCTAGAAGGGTGAGTTTGTGTGCAATGGCTTTGCTGGTTTTGTCATAATCTACTGCAGAAACGTTAATGTTAATTCTGTCATCCATGTCTGTTTTGCGGTTACACAAAATAAAAGGATTAATGATTATTCTTTCAACAAGTGATCAAAATCTATGTCAAAATGCATTTTCATTATGTCGATATAGGTTCGAATGGATTCTGGAATCTCTTCTCTGCATGCGACTCCAAGATTCTTTGCATTTATCCAAATTACCAGAGTTTGAATGATTGTTAAAAATCGATCATTTTTCACCTGAGGATCTGCCAATGCTTTTGTGTATCTTTCTGCAAATTCCCATGCTGTGACAAAATCGACACACTTTACCCCAAACACTGCCAATAATTGCTCCTGTAATGTTTTTGCTTTTTTAAACGGAGTTTTATTGAGAATATATGGAAATTTTACTTTATCTGGAAGACAATCTGGAAGTGGACCCCAAATGGTAATTATCTTTGTGTCAGGTTTTAATTTCTCAAATTTTCCCATCATGTGTTTTATGATTTGTTCGTCTGCAAACCAAAATAATATCACAGTGGCATCAGAGAATTCTGCCTCCTTTACATCCTGACAGATAAATTCACCAGAAAAATTTTTTGCATGATCAATTTTTTCCAAATCATTATCAATACCAACTGCTTTTTTTACATGAAATTCTTTGAGGGCCATGTCTACTCCCTTTCCATCTCCACATCCAAGATGATAGAAAATATCATCCTTGTCTAAATTTACAAAATTGAAAATCTCTCTGAAGGAATTATCTGGTAATTGAACATCCTCGCCACTTACAATATTTTGTGGCAGGGATTCTAGATATTCTTCGATTTTCAATAAAGGTTGTATATTTTCTGAGAATTTATTCTCTTATGCTCTCAAGCTTTGAGACTGCTTGCCATAGTTGTGTCCTGACATAGGATGGCAAATTTGGATCTTGAGTAACATCATCAAGTAAACTGATAGTATTTGCAGCTCTGACGGCTAATGCATATTCTTCATCACTCAGGTCTTTGATTAAATCTGAAATGGATTTTTTAACGGTTTTTGGCGTAGATGAGCTTGCTACTATTTGATTAAGAGTATCTATTGCCTCTTTCATCGATTCTTTGTTCTCTTTATCATCTGCCATTTTTTACACCATTACTTGGAAATTGGGAGTATATAGTTACATCTCTACAAACACGTTATCATCTTCAACTGTAACGTTGTAGGACCCTAAATTATTAATTTTAGCTGGAAATTTTACCAATTCTCCTGTTTTGCAATCAAATTCTGCTTTATGCCATCCACAAGTTACTACACATCCATCTAGTGTACCTTCAGAAAGGCTAGCACCAGAGTGTGTGCAAGAGTCATCTACTGCAAAAAAATCACCATCAATGTTTGCAACAAGCACTTCTTTTCCATCGATTGCGATTTTGATCATTTTTCCAGGATGTATTTCTGAAACTTTGCCAGCTATAATTTTCCCCATTGATTGTTTTAACTTATTATTCTTAATATTTTTTCGTAAAACATGATAAGAGAAGCTAACTCTTCGGATAAACACCATATTCTAGAATTTTGTCAAAATACCTTTTCATGGGGGGACTACATAGAAGATGTTTGGGACTATTGGTTATCTGAAGGGATTCTTCTTGTATATGTGAAAAAAAACCCGATTGGAGTTTCTCATGCTGTTTTCCTTAAAGATCATGTGTGGATAGAAGGAATAAGAATTGATCCTAACTTCAGACGTCAAGGGATAGCTTCAGAAATGGTGCAACAAATTGAAACAAGAGCAATCAAAAATGAAATACACACTTCTTTGATGCTCATTGATAGTCAAAACACACCATCTTTGCACATGTCAGAAAACCTAGGTTACAAAAAATACCAAACTTGGAATTTTTATTCCCTTCTACCACAAAAAACCAATTCTCCAGAGTTATCTTTTGGGAGTGATCTCAAAGAAAATGAGTTTCCTCATTATGTAAAATCTTGGAGATGGCTTTCATTAGATAAAGAAACAACAACACATTTGAATGCAAAAAATTGTGTAATTCGTTCTGGAACCGTCAATAAATCTACTGCAATTTTGGAGGATTCTGAGCATTTCAAAAATACTCTGATTGTAACATTGTTTGCAGAATCTGAATCAAACGTTACTGATCTTTTGTCTTTTCTGCAAAACTATGGATATGAAAACAACTATCATCGAGTTCAAATTCTGACAAAAGAAAAATTACCAAAAATACAAAATTTAGACTTTAAACTTTCATTTCAATTAATGCAAAAACTATTGTCTTGAATCTTTACTTTTCTAATTGTATTTCTCAAAATACCCAAGTTCTCAATTTCCATCTCTACATTGTCCCCATCTTTTAGGAATGTGGCATTAGGTTTGTTTAGCATTACTCCAGCTGGTGTTCCAGTTGAAATGATGTCTCCTTTCTCAAGGGTCATTACGTTACTAATTTTAGAAACAATTTCTGGAATTTTTATGAACATATTTTCTGTGGATGAGTTTTGTCTGATTTCACCATTTACTTTGGTTACAAGTTTTAGGTTTTGAGGGTCTGAAATTTCATCTGCTGTGGTAATCCATGGGCCACATGGAGCAAAGGTATCAAATCCCTTTCCTCTTGTGAATTGTTTATCTTTGAATTGGATGTCTCTTGCAGAAACATCATTGAAAATCATATAGCCAAAAATTGCCTCTTTTGCTTGTTTTTGGGATATATTTTTACAAGTTTTTCCAATTATCAGGGCTAACTCTACTTCATAATCCAACTGGGTTACGAATTCTGGACACTCTATGTTTGAATGGGCTCCAGTAAGAGCGGTTCTAGGCTTGAGAACAATGGCTGGATCTTCTGGAGCCTTCAGCCCTTGTTCTTCGGCATGATCCGTATAATTGAAAGCAAGACAGATTATTTTGCTTGGATTAGGAATTGGATGAAGTAATCTAAAATTTGAAATGTCTTGATCATAGGGAAGGTCATTTATTTTATCTGCAATTTCTTTGTACCATCCATCAAAAAGAAAGTCCTTGATTGTATAGGGTATTGGAACTCCTGTCTGATATGTTATCTCATCTTTTGTAGCAACCTTGTTTCCTTTTACAAATCCATAGGTCTCACTGTTATCATATGCTAATCTTGCAATCTTCATTTTCTTTTCACTCACTTGTGTGTAAATATTGCTTGGTTTTGTGAGTCTTTTCTACAATATCCAAATCTGACAAACTGAATTTCTTCCCCTTCTTTTAATTTTAGGTAATGGGGCTCTGTATAAACCTCTAACTCTTCAAGACTATTTTCATTGAATTGTTCATCTATAAACAACTGGTTTGGAACTAGAAGCTTTATTTCGTGAGCAGTTTTTTGTGGAACCCATTGGATTTTTTGAATGTTTGAAGTCTCACCATCTTCAACAAAATTTCCCTCAAAAGTCTCCCCAACTCTGTTGATTTGAACATTTCCTAATCCTAGCAATCTTACCTGAATTCCTTCGGTAATGTTTTGAGCATCATCGCCGCAAATCAGGATATTTTCATCAATCTCGATTTTTCTTTTTCCCATATCGTTTACAGGATGATTAGGAATTTCAATAGATGAAAATGGAAGATTGTTTACTTTGAGTTTCTTTGGT
>JASFMV010000108.1:0-4634 GCA_050117375.1 Nitrosopumilaceae archaeon
TGAAAGTATTTTCATTCCAGTTTACAAATTATTCTACTTCACCATGATTACTGCAGTTGCATCCAGGATCTCGCAGTTTTTTTGAGGCACAAGAACAGTTTTTGCAACATCCATATTTCATAGTTTAATATGGGAAATTTTTCATAAAAGACCTCATCAGACATTTAGCTGAGAATTCAATATGCCAGCTTAGAAATTGCCGGTAAGAGATTCCCAACAATTACCAGAAACTTATTTGAAATTCCAAAAGATGTAATGTTGAGTTTGTACTTACACATGCTTAATTGCAAAAAACCAAATGAAAAGTCATGTCAAAATGTCAAAATTGTGGAGAAGAATTTGTTCCAAAAAAATCAAACTTTTGCTCTGATGATTGTGCCTACATCCATCTGGGAAATCTCTTCTTGCACTAAAACAAGATAAAATATCTCTTTGTGAGAGATTTTATCAATCCCCCATACAAAATACAACATGAATACCAAATTATCCATAGTTTCAGTGCCTTTGCTTTTGATTTTCTCAATTACAATAAACAATGCAAGCGCCCTATCATGTGCACTAATTGAATTAGGAGATACATTTGATGATTCAGAATATGCCTTTCACGGAAAGGTTACAGACAAGAATTATCTCACATGGGACCAAGATATCCCAGTGATTACTTTTGAGATTATAGAGTCTTTCAAGGGAGACGCAGACGGACAAATTTCAGTCACAGTATATGAGCAGTGGAGTTATGACTTTGAGGTAGGCCTAGAGTATGTCGTCTTTGTTCAAAGAGACCAAGCATCCTTGAAGATTGAACCCTGCACTCCTTTTTTTCAAGCATTTTCAAGTTCAATTGACATTATGAGAATGGTATCAACGCCAGGAAATGACATGAAGTATCAAACCTCAAACGTATTTTATGAAGCCCTAAGTGATCAAGAAAAAATTCAATTAGAAAAAAACAATGAATTTCTAAAAGAAAAAAGAATTGAAAGAGAGGATGCAGAAATATTTCAGAAACAAGTATTCATCACCATATTTATTTTGGCAGCAATCATTACAGTCTTTGTAGCATTTATAAAATTTCGAAAAAATAGAGAATAAAAATCTAGAATTTGTTTGTTATTTCGGCAGTAAATTCTGCAGTAGTTTTATTACCACCAATGTCTTTTGTCTTTATCCCATCCTTTACCAGTCCAAAAATAACAGATTCTAGCTGTTGGCCAATCTCTGTGCATTTTGAATCATTGTGTTTTGCTGCTAACCAGTCAAACATCATTTTAATGGAGAGTAAAAATGAAGAGGGGTTTGCAATGTTTTGTCCTGCAATATCAAATGCAGCACCATGTACTGGCTCAAACAATGCAAATCTATCACCAATGTTAGCAGCTGGAGCCATTCCAAGTCCTCCTACTACCTGAGAAGATTCATCAGACAAGATATCACCAAACAGATTGGTAGTAACCACAACATCAAATTGATGAGGTTGTCGTATTAGGTTCATTGCACATGCATCAACATACATTTGCTCAAAGGTAATGTCAGGATAGTTTTTTGCAACATCAGCGCATGCCTTTGCAAACATTCCATCAGTTACCCTCATTACGTTTGATTTGTGAACACAGGTAACTTTTCTCATCCCATCTCGTTGTTTTGCAGTTTCAAAGGCATATTTTGCAATTCGTTTAGAGGCATTCTCAGAAATTATTCTGAGTGCAACTGAGGCATTTCCAAGGCTGAATTCTTTGCCAGTGTAAAGATCTTCGGTGTTTTCCCTTACAATGACCATGTCAATATCATCACGCAATGCCGGCATGTGGGGGTATGATTTTGCAGGTCTAATGTTTGCATAAAGGTCAAGCATACGTCTTAGAACCACAATCACATCTGCTGCACTTTCTCCAACTGGTGCCTTGAGACACACATCAGAATTTTTGATGGCCTCAAGGGTTTCAACAGGTAAGGCCTTTCCTTTTTCCTTTAGGGCAACATCACCTGCCAGTAGTTTTGTGATTTCAAACTTTACATCGGTTTTATCATTAATTGTATTAAGAACAGATATTGCAGACTCTGATAATTCTGGGCCAATACCATCCCCAGTAATTAGGGAAATTTTGTACATGATGGTTTTGTATTGAAGGGGAATTTTAAATGATTAGTTTTTTGCTAGTTTTTCTTTGAGCATCTTTTTGAGCATTATTCTGTTGATTCCATCAATTACTGCCTGCACACTGGTTGTGACAATGTCTTCACCAATTGCCTTTGCTGACACCTTGTTTCTGCCAGCATCCTCAACTCGGACTGTTACCTCACATAGTGCAGTAGATCCACCAGAGATTGATGCCAATCCATAGTCTTTGATTTTAATCTCAGAGATTTTACCGGTAATTTTTTGAATCGCATTTAGTGCAGCATCTACTGGACCTACACCATAATCAGTTCCAATGAAATCTTCACCATCAATGTTTAGTTTTACAAACGCATAAGGCATCGTTCCAATTCCAGTAGAGACTGAAAATCCTGTAAGATGAACAATTCTCTTAATTCCCGATTCTCCTAGAACTTCGGATGCAATTGATAACAATTCAACATCAGTTACTTGTTTTCCAAGATCTCCTAAAACCTTGACTTGACCGAGAATTTGTTGGGATTGCTCTTCAGTGGGAGTAATTCCATACTCTTCTAACATTGCATTCATGCCATGAATTCCTGCATGCTTTCCTACCTGAAGCCATCGTTTTCTACCTACTAATTCAGGACTAATAGGCTCGTATGTCAAAGGATTACTCAAAACACCATGCGTATGAATTCCTGATTCGTGGCCAAATGCATTATCACCAACAATAGCTTTGTTTGGTTGAACCTGTACACCTACAAGTTTCGAGATGAATCTAGATGTCTCATAAATTAATTCAGATTTAATTCCAGTCTCATATTTTTGGTCCCATTGCAAGCACTGAAGTGCCATTGCAAATTCTTCTAGAGATGCATTTCCGGCCCTTTCTCCTATTCCGTTAATTGTCACATGTGCACATTGAGCACCAGATCTAATTCCAGACAATGCGTTTGCAACTGCCAAACCAAAGTCATTGTGACAGTGAAGACTGACAGGAAGATGAGTTGCATCTATAGCATCTTTTGTAATTTCAGCAATGTATTCCGGAGTTGCATATCCTACTGTATCAGGAATATCAATTCTGTCAGCCCCAGCTTTTGCTACAGCGCCAAAAACTTGTTTCAAAAAGTCTCGGTCGGTTCTTGTAGCATCTTCTGCGGAAAATTCTACTTGGAGTCCTCGTGATTTCCCATACTCTACTGCCTCTATTGCCTTTTCAAGGGCCTGGTCTCTAGTTAACTTTAGTTTGTGCTCCAGATGAATGTCTGAAGTTGCAATAAATGCATGAATGTAATTTAATCCAGCATCAGCTGCTGCATCAATATCTTTTTTGTTTGCTCTTGCTAGCCCGCAAACATCACATGATAGTCCTTCACTTGTTATCATCTTGACTGCTTTGAATTCACCTTCAGATATTACTGGAAATCCAGCTTCAATTGCATCGACTCCTAATGCATCGAGTTTTTTTGCTATGGTTAGTTTTTGATCTGGCGATAATGAAATTCCAGGAGTTTGTTCCCCGTCTCTAAGGGTGGTGTCAAATATTCTAATTCTCATGCCCCGCTCCTCTGCAAAGCAGCAACCCCGGTACGGGCCACATCAAGTATTCCAAATGGTGCCGCCAACTCCTCAAAGGCAGCAATTTGGTCAGGTGTGGCAGTAAGCTCAACCATAATCGAGTCTTTTTTAACATCATGAACCTTGCCGCCATAAGCATTAGCTAGTTTGTTGATTTCCATGCTATCATTAGCATTACTTAGTTTAATCTTAAAAATACTCAGTTCCCGATAGACGGTTTTGTGCTCATCAAGATGTTTTACCTCAACTGTGTCAATCATCTTGTCTAGCTGTTTTACTATTTGCTCGACTTGTTTTTCATCACCATATGTGGTAATAGTCATTCTAGAGTATTCAGGATTTTCAGTTACCCCTACAGAAATGCTGTCAATGTTAAAATTTCGCGATCGGAAAAGATGAGTTACTTTGAACAATATTCCCGGTTTATTTTCTACCAGTAAAGAAAGAATAGCCCACATTACAATCACTCTATGATGGCAACACCATATCGCCAAGTGAAGTTCCAGGGGCAACAAATGGAAGCACATCTTCTTCAGGATCAATAGGAATGTCGATTACTGTTGCAACATCACTGCTTAAAGCAGATTTTATTGCCCGGTCAAGATCATCCATTGATTCAGCACGTATTCCTTGTGCGCCATATGATTCAGCCAATTTAACATAATCAGGACAATACTTTCCTTGATCAACTCCAATCATTCTTCTATCATAAAATGTTCTTTGCCACTGCGCGACCATCCCCAAAGTAAAGTTGTTCAGAACAAATACAATTACCGGAATGTCTTCTAGCACTGCAGTTGCCAAAGAGTTTTCAGTCATTGCAAAGCTACCATCACCTGCAATGTCAACTACAGGGACATCAGGTTTTGCAACCTTTGCTCCAATTGCAGCTGGAAATCCCCACCCCATTGTTCCAAGACCGGTGGAGCTAAAGAAGGTACCAGGCTGAATT
>JASFMV010000109.1:0-4597 GCA_050117375.1 Nitrosopumilaceae archaeon
AAGCAACCCTTTCTCAAAGCTAAAAAGAATCCTGCAGATGACAATTATTTGATTCAAATGGACATTGCTACTAGTAATAAAAAAATTCATCTAAAAACCCAAAAGGAAATCAAATTACTTTTTGAAAACGAAAAAATTTTTCTTAAAGGAAATAAACTTGAATCCGTCTTTAAGGGCTGCAATGTTAATGGAGAAACTGCGTGGTTTGATGGGGTTTTACCAAAACGATTAGATAAATTCTGTGAAACACTTTTTGATTTGTGTAGTGAATAAAACCCTATTTACTACATTTTTACTTAAACTTACACTAATATTGATTTTTCCCCTTATACCGTTGTGTCAAAACTAAAAATTTTGATTGATGAAATGGATGATGGCTGGGATGAAAAACTCCAAATGCTTGGTTATGATGCATTTAGCGTAAAAAAACTAAGATCTGAAGGAAAAAAACTACGAACAGATTATTCTGTTATCAACTATGCGCGAGAAAACGGAATGATTCTAGTCACTCGAGATACCGAAAGCGGTCAGGCATGTGAAGAAAATAATTTACCCTATATTCTTCTTGATAATGAAGAAATTTTCAAAATTGTTTTAGATAAGGTGCATCAATTAAGTACAAAAATTTCTGATTAGAGGAGGTTATTTTTCTATACCTTCGTATTTTTTTAAAACGTTTTTTTCCCCAATTTCTTTTACTTCTAAAGATAAATCATTAAGGATTTTGAGACCTTCTAATATTGGTTCTTTTTTAATTCCCTTGTTCTGTAATTTGTGTTTTAAAACTAATTTTTCATTATTTAAAAAACTCAAGAAGGTAACATCGTTGCCCATATTCAAATCAACAAAAAATTTCACATAAGCACTATGTGTGCGAATACCCATGTTATGAGATATTTTAACTTCTATTTGATTCAGATGATTTTTTGTATAATTCAGGTTTATTTACAGATGACTAGAATGTATTCTATGGAAAGTTGTGATAGGAGGACCCGTGCATACAAAAATGGCAAAACTTTTGATCAATGTAAGGAAATCGCCGAATCTATGAATCCTGATTTTAAAAAACAGATTAAATCTAAAGGAAAAATTTTTTGGACTGAAATACTGGAACAGGTGGATCATGATGAATTAATTTACAAATTGACTTTGAAATATCTTCGGAGGGATGGATATGATATTGGAAATTTTAAAATTCCAGAAGTAAAAAAATTCACAATGTAGAGTCTATTTTACAACTACCGTCCGCATTTCTTAATTTCTTTGCCATAACAAATGGTGTAATTAGCAAAATAGGTATTGCGATTGCGATAAAGAGGGTTTGTAACTGAGTGAGAGCTATGGTCAAGGCAATTCCGCTTGCTGTTCCTACAAAAATACTCAAAAAAGTACCTGCGCATGTGGGACATGCTATGAACAAACCTGTTGCAGCACCGATAGTGCTCATTCCTCTTCCCTTCTTGGATATTACAAACGCACTTACTGCAATGGATGTGTTAAGTCCAACCAAGTAAGAAACAATTACCTGCAAAATAAGATTGATTGGAATAATTTGCAATCCTACATGTTCTGTTAAATATATGATTACTTTGGGCATATACCCTGGATTCTCATCACAACAAGGTGCCACAAATCCTGAGGGGATCTCTGCTCCATAATGAATCGCAAAATTTACCTCTGGTTGATAAACTAACGTACCTGAAACAAGAGAAAAAAAGATTCCATACCCGATAAAGGTTGAAAGAAATATCTTTCTAGATTTGGTATTCCATGTTGTAATTGCAATTATTGTAAACAAGTCTTTTTCTTTTTTTTCCACTTTTGCCTTATGAAATATGTAAAGTCCATAGGTTATTGCCCCAATACAAGCTATCAAAATAATATAAAATGCGTAAGCTATCCTCTGGATTGAGTCAAAAGCTTCGGGAGTAATCAATTCAGGATCTTGGTATCTTGAATATAACAAAAATAAGATTACAATACTTACAAATCCTAGAACAATTAATTTTCTGCCGCTCCTGCTTGCTGTTGAGGGCTGATTTTCCATGAGTAGTTCCTATTTACTATTGCATTAAATTCTATCCATATTATTGTAAATCAACTTAGTTTGGGAACAAAAATATAGATTATTGCAATAATTTCCAACCTTCCAAAAATCATAAGGAATCCTAGGACAATCTTTGTAGCCTCATCTGTATCGAAATCGATAACTCCTGCAGAAAGGCCTCCTGTGGTTATCACTCCTACTGACTCAAAAAATGCATTTTCATAACTGACTTGTTCGATTGATGCTAAATGCCCTGCAGTTATTAGTGCAATTGTTGGAAACAGCGCAACTATGATCAAAGTTGAATAAATTTCTTTTTTAGAATCAATGGGTAAATTCTCCCGTGTCTCTTTGCTTAGAATATTTTTGAAGTTCTTCAAATGAAACAATCTAAATATTTTTAATCCTCCAGCAGTTGAAAACCCACATCCACCTATGAACATTAAGAGAATCAAAATCCCATGAGCATATGCGTTCAAACCTGATAGATCCTCTTGTTGTAACCCTGCCGTAGTACTAGCAGATACTGAATAAAATGCACTATCCAAATAATCAAAACCACTTATTGCCATAAACAACAAAGTGGCGCTAATCAATATGGCAAAATAGAGCAAAACTTCTTTTCCAAGTTTTGGAGAAAGGAATTTTTTTCGTACAAATCCATAGTGAAAGGTAAACGGTAATGCCCCAAGTATCATTGCTCCAATTAACACAACCTCTTCTTGCCACAAAAGATCATCTAAAATCGTCGAGTTTGGCAAAAATCCTCCAGTAGCTAAAGTACTCATAGCTAGAGAAAAATTATCCATCAAGTTACGCTCTCCAAAAACCCAAAGAAGAAGTGCAACAATGACAATGTATAATGCAAAAATTATGGTAATTGTTCCAAATAATTCCCTCATGTGTAATGTTCTTCCAGAAATAAAACCCCTCATAGATTGAAGTTTTGATTCAGGATAAAATGCTGTTATGACAAGATAAATGAAACTCATTCCGCCCACAAGCTGAGTAAAACTCCGATAGAAAGTAAAACTTTGAGGGAGGTTCTCTGGTTCATCAAATAATGAAATCCCTCCTGTTGTGAATCCAGCTGCACTAGAAAAGAATGCATTTGAAAATGACTCTATATGTGAAGCCTCTGGTGGTGCAACATACAGGTATGGAGTTGTTCCAAACAGGGTAAGCAAAAACAGGCTTGCAAATACCAAAATTGATGCCTGCTGTAGATTCAGACTAGCTTTTTCACCATATGAATTTAAGAAAAATCCTGTTGCCAGCAATAAAACGGTGTTTAGATAAATCCCTGTTGCAATTACTGTTTCAGATAAAATGGTTGCAACTATTGCCGGCACAAGCAGTAAAACTCCTGCAAATTGTAAAACAAATCCGAGATTTCCTAAAATTGCCTTTACAGGAGGGCTGAGAAGACGAGGAGGTGTTGCAGTGGACTCTCTTATGGCATTTGCAATAGTGGCCTGAAAAATTATTCCGATAACTTGATTTTTTTTATTAGTAACAGGTAATTTTCGAATGTTATTGTCTCTCATTTTGTGTAGTGCATCTTGTAGAGTAGCTTTTTCATTAATCACAATTAGTGGTGCGCTCATTACATCTTTTAGCGTTGTAGCTTCTGCGTATACCGTAACATCACTTACTTTACTTAAGATATCTTCATCAGTTACAATGCCGATTGGATCTCTGTTCTCATCGGTTACAATAATGTCATCGGCTTCATAATGTTGAAGCATTCGTGCTGCATCTCTTGTTAGGGTGTTCTGATTTAGTAGCAGTACATCCTTGTCCATGTATTGAGATACAGGTTTTGTTAAAATGTATGATATCGCCTTTTCAGGATTGGTCGACAATAAGCTTTCATTTATTGTTGATGTTAAATAATTTGGGGTCTGGTTTAAAAGATCGAATCAAAAATAGGCGTAAATTTCATAGAATATTCATATCTTTATATGCATTAATTTTGTACTTTAACTAATATCATGGATATTAATCAAGATCAGGAACCTGATTATGATTCAGTTAAGATTGATTATGTTGGATTTGTAGATCCATACGCTGTAGAAGGAATGGTTGTTCTAAAAGCCGCAGATGGTAAAGAATTTCACATGAGGGCATTTTCTGGGGAGGTCGCAAAACATATCTCTAGTTTTTCAGAAAGCACTGAAGATTCTGTTCCTTCAATTTACAAAATGATTGAAGAGATTTGTGAGGAAAATGAGCTACTTTTGGTTAAAGTCAAAATTTATGAAAGTGGTGAGGTTTTGCGTGCTAATCTCTATTTTACTGGCAAAAAAGACATGGTTTTGAGAAATTATCGTGCATCAGATGCACTTGCATTAGGTGCGTTTTATAAAATCCCAATTTTAGTACGTAAAAATCTCCTCAAGACAAGCATGGAAGCCTAATCCATCAAAAATCATTATCAAAAAAATCATCTGGGAAAATTGATTTTATTTTATCCATTTCTTTCTGATAGGTTTCAATTTTTATTTGTATTTCATTT
Source organism: Nitrosopumilaceae archaeon (assembly GCA_050117375.1). GTDB lineage: Archaea > Thermoproteota > Nitrososphaeria > Nitrososphaerales > Nitrosopumilaceae > Nitrosomaritimum. Next base: position 4,566 of record JASFMV010000109.1, read on the forward strand.
TTTTTAATTTCATCTTCAATATTTTCTTGCTC
>JASFMV010000110.1:0-4587 GCA_050117375.1 Nitrosopumilaceae archaeon
TCATTTAGTTTTGGAAATTTAGCCAGTACAATTTTAGTATCAGACGGACATCGTACTTCAAGTTCTTCATCAGAAAAAAATTCTTCTCCGTTTATGAAGTCAGAATACTTTTTGCCAAATTGATTTAGAATGGAATCTACTGCACTATCAAATTTCAAGTCAAATTCATCTGTATGGTTTTGGGAGACTGCCTTTCCCCAAGTGAATTCATTTTCAAATTCAGTCAAAATTATCTTCTCCAGACGAATAAAGAACTTCTCCAATCATTCTTGAGGCCAGATGGGATGTTCTGTCTTTAATATCAAAACTAGGGCAAACTTCCATAATGTCCATGCCAATAATTCCTTTTTGCGCGATTCTTTGTAATAGATAAACACAATCAAGACTGTTAAGACCCAATGGTACAGGAACAGAAACCCCAGGGGCAAAAGATGGGTCAATACAATCCATGTCAAATGAGACGTAAACATTTTTTCCTAATTTTTTAGTAACAGAGTTTGCAATACTTTCTATTCCTTGTTTGCCAATATCAAAAGGTGTAATTACCTGAAAATCGTGTTTTTTAAGATTCTCCAATTCCTCTTCTTCAGGTGTTCTTATCCCTATTTGAACACTTGATTCTACATCGATATGAGAAATGATGTCTGTCATGACTGAACCATAATAGTTTGTATGAGAACTAACAAAGTCAGGATGTGCATCAAAATAAATCAGAGAAATTTTTTCATTTTGTTTTGCCATGGAGGAAATAATTTCACGAGTGATTGAATGGTCTCCCCCTATGGAAATAGGAATTTTTGATGAACCCATAATTTTTTCAAAAGTGTCTTTAATTTGATTTCTGGTTATGTCGCCAAGATCATGAACTTTTTTTGTTGTTCCCTGAACAGGTCGTCCAATAGTGGTCACTCCGTTTCTTTGGTATGAATCACGAATGTTGGAGATTCGACGAATTTTCATAGGTGCCTCCTCTGTGCCTTTTCTTAATGCGTGAGATTGAGATTCATCTGGAATTCCTACTATGACAAATCTTGCGTCATTGAAATTTTCAGTGTTTGCCCAACAAATTTTTTCCATATTTAGGCATTGTATGCATAGAATTTGTATTTTTTAGGTTCAAGAGGACAGGTAATTTGTGGGATGAAATCATTTTTGGGGGCCATATTGAGTTCAGGTAGGCATGAAAATGCAGATCCATTATATTTCAAATCATGTAAATTAATTTATGATTATACACTGTGAATGTGGCATTTGTGGTCACAAAGGAGAAAATGAGTGCATTAAAAAAGAATGCATATGCTGTACCAATTTTCATTTCCGTTCTGGATAGCAAACAACTTCAAGAATATTCTTAAAATTGCAAATAAAACATTAATCAGAGGATAGATTATTCTAGAATGGTGGTCATTCAGCATTTTGTAGAAGTTGCAAGTTTTTTAGATTTTGCAAGATATGTTTGCGCCTTAAGAGAAAACCCCTTGAGAGTATATCAATTTGAATACAAGAAAAAGAATGTTTTTTCAACTAGGAAATTACTTTCCAATTCGATTCTACATTTTTTTGTTTCATCAGAAAAAAATGGAAGGTACATCTCTTATGATCCATTAGGAGGGAAGGAATCAGCATCAATTGTAGATGAGATAACAAAAACGGGAACTTATGCACCAATTGTAGAGTTGGATTCATTGCCCTTTCCTATTAAACCATCAAAAACTATCAAAGACAGATTCAAAACAATAAAGATTCATGAGCTTGGAGATCTTGCCAGATTGACATATGATCCAGAATGGCCTGAAGATTACGAGTTTACGTTGCTTGCATTTCCACACAAGAAAAAATGGTTAATTGGATACATTACACAAATTAATCTAGACAATACATTTTTTTGTTTTAATTTTGTAACATTGGATAATGAACCAAAAGGACCCTTTCTAAAGTATACAGGACATAAAGGAGGGAAGGCCGAATTTACAAACCAATTTCAACACGGATTTCCGTATTTGCCAGTAGTCAAGTTAAAATCAGGACATCCAATATTTGGTATTAAATAATTTAAAATTTAATTTTAATTACAAATTGACATTTTATTCAAAAATGCAAGTATATACCAAAATTAAAGTATCATCTGGTGACAATTTGTGTAATGCTTCAATGTTCTTTATGTGGTTTAAAATTTTCCGAAGAAAAACGCCTAAAGATACATTTCAAAACCCATGGAAAAAAAGTAAAAACAAGGCCCAGAAAAGAAGAGCTGTGCCTGATTTTGAAAAGCCGGATTTTTCACAGGTAATGTAAAATCAATTCCAAAAAATAATTTCATAATCTATTTATCAATTTAGGATAACTTTGGATATTATCAATGACTGAAAAAGAATTTCCCACATGGGATGATTTCTATAGAAACAATGAGGTAGAAGAGATGCCATGGTTTGAAAGAAACCTTGATGAAGATATACGAAAAGCCATTGAATTTCATAATATTATAAATGGTAAATTTCTAGATTTAGGTACTGGTCCTGGAACTCAGGCAATGCAGTTGACAAAATTAGGGTTTGATGTTGTGGGTTCTGATTTATCGGATCATGCAATTAAAAGGGCACAAAATCTTTATCCAAAAACTTCCTATGTTGTTGATGATATCCTGAATTCAAAATTCAAAGACAATGAATTTGATTTTATTTTTGATAGAGGGGTTTTTCATGTTTTTGAGCAAGACAAGATTCCTGCATACATTAACCAGATAACTCGAATCTTAAAGAAAAATGGATTTTTGTTCTTAAAATGTATGAGCATTGAGGAAAAAGGAATGGAAGATGGTGAAGGTCCCTATCTTTACTCTAAAAAACAAATTAGAGATATTTTTGGGAAGAATTTTGAGATTAAATCTATAATTGATTCAGTCTATTTTGGAACATTAAATCCACTTCCAAAGTCACTTTTTGCAGTAATGGTAAACAAAAAATAATTTCAAACTTAAAAAACAAAAAGAAAATGTCAGCGTATGAAATTACCCTGACTGTGAGGAAGACATTCTTGGTCTATTTCTCCAAAATCCCCTATAACGCAACCACACATTAATCTCATCGGTGATTCGTTAGACGTTGATTGGCTCATAAAATATGCTTAAAAAATTTACTTAAAACGCTAACGTAGAATTCATTCTGATGAATCATCAGTGTTTTTTCCTCACTCTTCCTAAAAAAATTTCAAAACTTTACAAAATATGTTTTTTAGGGCTTTGAGCCTGCGGTTTTAGAGGTTCATAGATTAATAATTACCCAATAAAGTTCTGCATGACCATCTATCAGTCATTTTGACATATTCAATCCTTATCTCTGGTGTAGAATTCCCTGAAGATCATAAATCCAATAACAATTGCAATCAGAATGTAGTTGGTTGGAGGTTTCAATATCTGAGTTACATATCCAATTTGTGGAACTTGATAAACGACTTTTCCGATGAATTCCTTATCGGTAATTGGAAAATCGGTTCCAGGAATGGATGCTGCGTTATTGTCTCCTTTTGTTCTTAATGTTCTAGGTTCATCCTCAATAATTGAGACTACTCTGTGAACTATTACTTTATCATGGTCAGACGGTCTGTCAAATACGATAATATCCTCAATTTGAATATCTTCAATTGGTATGTGTGCTTGAATTATTAAAACATCATAAACCTGTAATTCTGGAATCATGCTTCCACTTGCAACAACATAGAAGGGATTTTCGGTTCCAAAGTATGCCCACAAACCTCCCCAAATTACACTAAAGCCAATAGCCACAATTACAACTTCTTTAATCAGTTTCTTTGAAATGGATTTTTTCAATTGTTCAACATGTCATAGAGATATTCATAAAGCGTTCCATGAATTCATGATTTTACTATGGATTCTGAATAGTTGCAAGATTCTCCATCCCAAAAAATAATTTCAAAGTTAGAATCTTTAAGGATCTACCTTCCCTAACATAGGAATTTCTAGTCTTAATTTTGAATATTACAAGTAAAAATTCTATAATACAAAAGATCTGCTTTAAGTAAATTCTAGTCCTAGTAGTTTATGAAAATCATGAGTTTTTCAAATCAAACTACCAAAGGTCATTTCATTATCTGGCTAATGAGGTGCAGGAGCCTAATCAAAGATGAGTCAAGGAAATTACAAGAAATGCTAGAGCAATACAGGTGAAAATTATGAGAACTGTAAATCAAACAACCGTTGAATTGATACATCAAGCAGAGGACATGGGGTTGCTTAATTTACCTCAAACTGTAAAATGTACCTCTTGCATTTCACTTTTTCCAAGAGAATATACACAATGTCCTAAATGCACAACAGAGTATCTTTTAGATATTCGGATTGATTTTGAATTTTGACTTGTTCTATAAATTGCGAATTTGAGTCCACAGTATCTACAATTAAAAGATACTAGTATATGCATTCTGAGGGTTCACGATTATTTTTCCAAAAAAAATTTCAAGTTAGAATCTTCTTGGGTTCAGACCATTTTAGTCTACTATTGGTAAATTGCTCCCATATACTTGTCTGAACGTGCGAGGTTTTGCATCAGAAAATACATCATCACAACAGAA
>JASFMV010000111.1:0-4544 GCA_050117375.1 Nitrosopumilaceae archaeon
GAAATATGATAAACAAGGAAAACACACTCATGGAGTTTTAAACTCACATGATTTTGCCCCATTTGATTTTTGTCTAAAATGCAAACAGCCAAAGTTTGATCATGGTGGCTTTCTTACTCATCCAAGTATTTATGATCTAAATGATTCACATTTGCAGGACCATCATGAGTTCGAATCGGCAATTGCCGCAAAAACAAATTCAAAAAGAAGGAAAATATCATTTGCAATATCTGGAATAACCGCGATTGTAATTTCTGCCAATGTCAGCTTGACGAATCTTTTCTAATGGGAATTTAAAAAATCATTTTTTGGCTATACAAAAAATGATATGATCTCTATCTCTGAATCTGCAAAATGGAATTTTGAGCCGTAAGATTGCCTACTTTGTGTGCCCAAGTGCTTAAAACAACAGGAATTGCTATAGGGTTGTGAATGTTTTCAATTCCATGATTTTCTTTGGGATTACTCTTCTGGTAGTTGGAATCTTCTTTTCATGGTCTGCCTTTGGTATGTCTGAGAACTGCGATGCAAATCAAGATATGGCTTCCCTGAATCCATGCATTTCTACCCCATGGAATTTGATAGGATTGTATTTGCTACCTGGAATAGTTTTGATAAGCTCTGCAATTTTTCTTAAAAAGAAAATAAGTTAGTTCTTTATTGTGTTCAAAATAAAAATAAAAAGAGTGGATGGAACTCTAGATTTTTTGCATTATGTTCAGTCTTGTCTTTGCAGAAATTGCAACTATAGAAATGATTGCAACTGCTAGGATCATTACTGCAATTGTTCCAAACTCTGGAATGGCAAATGTTCCTATAATCTCAACTGTTTCAGCTCCTGCTGGAAATGCTACTGTTACCGTTCTGTCTGTTGATCCTTTTGTTTCTTCAAAATCAACTTCTTCGTTATCAACTAACACAAAGAAGTCATCGTCTTCGTTACCAACTGTTGCATCAATAATATCTCGTGGCAATGTAACTGTAATTGAGCCATCATCTTTTGCATCTAACTCGATGATGACTGAATTTGCATCTCCGTCAGCTGTCATGCTTATTACCTGTCCGCCAGAAATCTCATGATCTAATGTTACTGCTACTTGAGAATCTTCTGTTGTTTCTGCTGAAATTAATTCTGGTTTTTGTGCGCTTGTTGTCTCAGCTGCTACGGCTTCTACTGTTCCTACATACACAATTCCTTGCATCCATGGATGAACCATGCAAAAGTAAGGAAAGTCTCCCTCATCTTCAAATTGGAAAGAGTATGTCGTTCCTGCCATAAACAGACTGCTGTCAAATACTCCAGAAGGCCCATCAGCTGCACTTCCAGCTGTGACAGTATGTGCTGCAGAATCATCATTTGACCATGTTACTTGGTCGCCTGGATTTATTGTTACTTCACTTGGTATGAAACACTCGTTTGTAGCCTCACATCCTGGTACTGATGTACCTTGTGGAACACTTACAGTTACAGTCTCAGCAAATGCATAAGGCATGCCTAGAGTCATGGCAATTCCAAAAACTGCCATTGAAAAAACTGTTTTGCTGTGTGTATTCATTGATCCAAGACTTTACCTGAAAGATAAAAAACTTGCCTTTTCTAGTGATACTAATCGCATATAGTAAGATCTTCATCACACTAGTGGTATTTCACTCCTAGTGTGTTTAAATTTAAAACCGCCTAGTTTTGATTTCAAAAATTTTGTTGTCTTTATTGATAAAAAAACAAATACTGTTTCCCCTCCTTGGAAAACATCTTTGACAAGTGTAGATAAGGCTGCTATTGGATGGTCTGTTGCAATAGTTGTAATTGCAATAGGTATTACATTTGTTGGTCAAGAGACTCCTCAAAAAACACTTGTGATACAATCTACCCCAGAACCAGAATTATTTTTCACACTTCAAGGAGAGGATTCTATTGGAAATTATCAGGGAAAACTTTTTTCAGCTGGTCCCAAAATGACATATCTTACAATTTCTCCGGATCTTAGTCTAATTTTAGCTACAAGCAGTGGAAGTGACACCGTTTTTGCTTTTGATGGTAAAGGAAATAATTTGGCATCAATCCCAGTTGGTAAAACTCCAAAGGGTGTAAAAATTTCTCCCACCGATAATTTGGCCTTTGTAGCTAATGAAAATTCGGGAACCATTAGCGTAATTAATACAAATTCTTTTTCAATAATAAAACAAATCCAAGTTGGGAAAATTCCTCACAACATTGTATTTTCTTCTGATGGAAACACTGCATATGTTACAATTCAGGGGGGAGATGCAGTTGGAATAATTGATGTAAACTCGCTTGAACTCGTAGATCTGATTCAAGTTGAAAGACTCCCTCACAATCTTGATCTAACTCCTGATGACCGATATCTACTTGTTACAACTATTGGAACATCTGATGTTGCAGTAATCGATGTTGCAGAACATAAAATCATCAAAAGAATACCTGTAAGCGCAGGCCATCATGGAATAGATGTTGACCCCGATGGAAGTCGAGTCTATGTTTCTGGAATCGGCTCTAATCTAGTAAATGTAATTGATTCTGATGTGATGGAGGTGATAAAAACAATTCCTGTAGGTGATGGGCCTCATGGTCTGCGGACAAACCTTGATGGCTCTTTGCTATATGTGGGAGTAACTCAGACAAACGAACTGGTGGTAATTGATACGGACAAATTACAAATTCAAAAAGTCATTCCCGTAGCAAAGGTCCCTTTTTGGATAGCTATGCCTGGTAATCACTAACATACAAATTCGATAAATCTGTTCTCAAAAATCTCTTTTAGCAGTCATATTCTTCAATTTCTAGAGAATCTTTTTCTGAATCAATTATGAGCAAGTGCTGAAGTATTATTTCTCTGGAATTCATATGTAAATCATCACTGATGATCTTGGTACATAAGATTAACCATGAAATTGTCGCAATGCTAGCCGTAGCACAAAATCCTTCAAGATTGCAAAAAAAGAGAGGGATTACCATATCAGTTTTTTCTTTGATTTGCCTTGGCAGGTAACAAAGTGATTTGTTAACTCTTCTTGTGATTGACCTGCAAAGGAGCAAAAGATGCAGTATGAAGTCATAAAGTACAGTTGATTCTTCAGATTATAATTAAGATGGTTATTGTAAAATTCTACACTATCTTTATCTTTACAACTAGAATAATCTATAATGATTGTATCTTAAAATTTTTGTACTTGTTGTTGGCATTACTTTATTGTCTATAACTTCTTACAGTGAAATTTATTCTCAACAACAGAGTTTTGAGGACTTTATGGAGTGGTGTGTGCCTCAGTTTGGAGATAAATGTTCAGCATTATATGAAGAAAATGATCTTGGATTATCTGACACTAATTATGACTTCGAAATTATAATCTTGGTAATTATAATTGGGTTTGCAATCTTGGGAAATTATCTTTGGAGTAAAAGAAAAGGAAGAAGATACTCCGAGGAATAATTTCAAATCCACAAAGGGATTTGAAAAGTTCTCTCGTTTTAGTTTCGTTTTGGAAGGTATGGAATTATGGCACGAACAAACTCCATAAAGTTTTTTGTTTGCATGTACACTGTTCCAGGTCCTGTGATCTCTATTACCAAAGCCTCTCCTCCAAACAAAGATGTTTTTAAGCTTCCATGTTTTGACACTCTGTATTGTGCACTTGAGCTTAGGGCTACTAGCTGATAGTTGTCAAGAATCATTTTTTCCCCTGGTTCTAATTTTTTGGAGATGATTCCTCCCCAACCGTTGACAAACATGTCTCCTTCCCCCATGGTCTTTAGCATGAAGAGATTACTCCCAAAGATTCCCTTTGTGAATCCCTGCCACTCAGTATCAAGAGTCAGACCATTAGTTGAGCCAATAAATGCCCCTGACTGGATAATGTATTCCTCATCTACGTGAATTACCTCGATGTCGCCTAACATATTACCTGTAAGTCCTAGAGTACAGTCGTCTTCATGTGCGATAAACTCGTTTACAAAGAATGATTCCCCGCCAAAGGCCGCTGCCTTGAGCGATTTGAGAAAACCACTTTTTCTCATTCTAGTGTTTGTCTCAATGTCTCCTTTGATGAACACCATAGCAGCGGCTTCAGCTGTTACGGATTCTCCTTTTTTGAGTGTAAACTCGATTAACCCCATTGGATTTTTAATGATTTCATAGTTCATATCTAATAATCAATAGAACTTGGAATTAAGATTTTATGGAAATTGAGATCTTTGAAAAATCAAATTTTAAAATTTATTTCCGTTCATTTTTAATTTATAATATCACACAAGAGGTGGCTGGTGGACGGTTTGTGTTAGGTAAAGACCTAGCACAACCTGAAATTCACTTTTGTCAAAATACATGTAATGTTATTGGTTTGCAGGTATTTTGATTGGTTTGATTAAAATTTCATATTTGAAATTTTTATGCAGCATGGCGTTCATGTATTACAAATAACTTTGTTGTATATTAGAAATAGCAATACAACTCTATTACAACACGTCTTACGTTATCATAACATGTTACAGTAAAGCCTGACGTGAATTACTTTATCTTAAAATG
>JASFMV010000112.1:0-4523 GCA_050117375.1 Nitrosopumilaceae archaeon
TGACTGAATCAAATATCCCCGTAAAAGAATTTATGGTAAAAAGTGTTGTAACGGTAAATTCAAAGGATTCTATAAAAGAAACAGCCAAAACAATGTATCTAAAAAAAGTAGGATCTGTAATAGTTATTGAAAATAAAAAGCCGGTTGGTATTATCACCCTTAGGGATATCGTAAATAGTATAGGTCCATTTGAAAATCCTTTGAAATCCCAGGTTAAAGAAATAATGTCTCAACCACTAATTCACATTCATCCTGATGAATCAATTATCGATGTTGCAGAAATTATGACTAGTAAAAACATCCACAAGATTCCGGTAATAGTCGATGATGAAATTTTAGGAATTATATCATCTAGTGATCTCGTTGTATTGTTTTCGATGTTAAATAAAGAGGATCTTGTAAAAATATTCAAATCACAACTTCACGAATAACATAGATTTTTTTCAACAAAATATTGCAAGATTTGGTTCTTGTTTTTAGAGGTAATCTATTGATGCAAAATTGAGTTTTAGCTTCAAATTATTTTCTCTCCTTCCTTCCCGGTAGCAATATCGATTGCACGAATTATTGGCTCCACCATGATCTTCCCTCGTCTAGAATTTTTCTTCATTATTTCAACAACTTCTTCTTCTTTTTTTTCTGAAACGATTACCTTTACAATGTATTTTTGGCTAAACTGCGGAGTAAACACTGCTCTCCCCTTCCCTGCATGAACTTCTGGTGGGGGAGTTTTTCCGCGCCCTCTTTCTTTACTTACTGATACTCCACCGACTTCAATTTTTTTGAGATCCTCACTAATGTCCATCACATCATTGAAACTTAGAGTCGCAGTAATACGAATCATAATTTTTTTAAAGTATGGTCTATGTTTTATTTTTTTATTTTGAAGGTTCCATCCAGAGTAAACAATAACAAAATTCTCTCACAAAAATAATTTCAAAATCCAGTAAGAGGAATGAACTTATGGCATGATTCATACTTGAAATTAATATAATAAATCACTTCTACTTTATACTCAAGTTATTTTTTTAGTTTTGAAACATAGTCTAGCCCGAGATTTATCCAGTTGGATAGGGACTTTGCAGTTTTGCATCCTTGTGATGCCACGTATACAAATCCTTTCATAGGCTTTCCAGTAAAATCCATTGGTCTTACATAAGGTTGACTTAAGGCTTTTTCGTACATTTCAGGACCTGTTCTAATCATCAGATCATCTTTAACAATTCCACAAAACATCTTGCCTTTTAACAAAAAAGCCAACCCGCCAAACATCTTTTTTTCAGTAATGTTTCTTTTTCCTTTGATTGATTCTCTAATCTTTTTTGCAAGGGTTTCATTGTATGTCATGGATTTTTTTGATTAATGAAACTAATTACTATTTAGTGCTCATAGGATAGTCTGACCAATACAATGTAAGGGATCTCAAAAAAGGGTTGTGGTCCCAAGTGAAGGAATTGAACCTTCGACAACCCGGTTTCTGTATGCCTGATATGCTGTTATTTGGTCAGCCATCTAAAGCCAACAACTACAGCCGGAAGCTCTACCAGGCTGAGCTAACTTGGGACAAAAAAATCGATGTTTTTTAGTATTAAATAACTATCGTTGCATAATCCTACAGATCTTGCGCCTGACCTAAGAAACAATAAATACTGTGCAAAAAAATTTTGAATGTGTCTGAGTTAGAATTATCTTATTCAGGATATGTTTGTGCTCCTTATCTTCATAATCATGACTCTGTAGAATTAAAGGACATTTGGATGAAATCCAAAAACATTGAGAAATTGTATTTTGCCACAGGGACTTTCTCTGGCGATAGCAAGCCATATTTTGCAGAATCCTCGAATCATTACCTTGTAGCAAAATTCAAAGACAGCAATGAGATTACAAAAAATCTAGAAAAATTCAATCAAGACAAAATTTCATTTGTATTTAATATTAAAGAGGATCTATTTGAACGAGACATAGAGGGCGAGACTAATTTTATCTCTGTTTATTATTTGGAGTATGGTGATTCTGAAGAGGATGTACGAGAAATAGCATCTTTATTGGTGGGGCGAGATAAAATTGAAACTGCAGGATATGGTACAATGAAGACATTTTGCAAAATCCCTTCAAAATTCACATTCCCTTATTCTGAAAGCATTTTGGTGATTGAAGTCACAAGTGAAAAAAGTCATCAAAGTGTAAAACAATATTGTGATCAAACAAGAAGAAATGTTACTCGACGTGGTATGACGATGACCAATTTGGTTAGTTTATCGATTCTTGATTCTCTAAAGTAAAAAAGTTAAATATTCGAGCAAAACCTGCTTCAACATGAGTAAGCCTTCTGACCTTGGATCATTAAAAATAGGATCTTACATTCTATTACCTCACTCAGACCAACCAAGTGGGGAGCCATGCAGAATTGTAGAATATGATACATCAAAACCCGGAAAACACGGTGCGGCAAAAGCAAGAATTGTTGCCGAAGGGATTTTCGATGGGCAAAAAAGACCACATGTAGGCCCTGTCAGCATGCAAGTTCATGTTCCTTTAATCAACAAGAAGGTGGGACAAATCATCTCAATTGCCGGCGACATTGTTCAGGTCATGGACTCTGAAACATTTGAAACCATTGACATCACCTTGATTGACGATGAAGTAAAGGGCAAACTGGAAAACGGCCAAAACGTCGAGTACTGGGTTGTAATGGATAAAACCAAAATCATGCGTATTAAGGGCTAAAATAGTCAATGTCATATTTTATTATAATACTAAATTTTCCTTAATTTTGTTTAGATTTTTAATTTCTTAGAAGTATCTTTGAAAACAAAGATGAGTAAGTTGAGCTTAAAATCGTATATCTGTAAAAGCTCACTTTTGAAATCATAAATAACTATTTTAGTTGGTAATTTTGTTTTAAATTTGCATGATGTCAAATCGTGAGGATTTTTACAACCTTTACAACTCCATTATGAATTTAGATGATAAGGTGAGGTTTGTAACCATTCTTGACAATCAAGGAGAGGTTATTTTTGGAGGTCAAAGGGAAGGAATACAAAATTATCTATCAGAAGAAGATCAAAAAAAATCTGTTAAGCATGTAACTGATGCATGGTTTAGCAGAAATCAATTTTCTTCGGGAATTGGAGGAGGTAAATATGCAATGGCCGAATATGGGAAAGTCAAAAGATTCACTTTTCCTTTAAATGAATCTCACATTATCTATATTACAACAGAGCCTGAAGTTGAAAGCTCTTCTTTTATAGAAAATGTGCTAAAAATAAGAGAGTCTCTTTAGGGGATAAGATTTTTATTTTTTCCACATACTTTGCCATGAATCTGTAAATTGTTTTAGGGCCTCACTATATGTCGTTGCAGGCTCCATCGAACTCCAAAATTTTGCCCAATTGTCATCATAATATTTCATGGATTCTAATCCGCTTGCCTTTATCATGTTCTGCCATTCTTTTTGAAATTGAGAAATCTGCTCTAGACCTGTTTTCATCCAAGAATCTTTCATGACTTCGGTCATTTGTTTTGGAAATTCTTTGTTGATTTCTCCGCTTGCTACTGCTTTGTTGTAATTTGACATTGCTTCAATTCCTGCTTTTTGCCATAATTCAAAGGCCAATTTCCATTTGGCAAGAGAGCCTACGTAAACTTTCCACGCATCTCCTGATTCCTCTCCTTGTGATGCAGACATGCTTACTGATTATTATGATAATGTAAATCCTTTTTGTTTTCAAAAAATATGATTTATCTAATGGAATGAATTAACATAATTAATGGTAAAGCCCATTCCTGATGGTTTTCATAGCATTACTCCTGGAATAGTGGTTAGTAATGCCAGAGAAGCCATTGAATTTTACAAAAAAGCATTTGATGCAAAAGAAATTTACACATTTCCAACACCAGATGGAAAAATTCTGCACTCTATGTTTCAAATTGGAGATTCACGTGTTATGATGTCTGACGAATTTTCCTCTATGGGAATTAAATCTCCGACCACTGTGGGGGGTACCTCTGTGACTTTACATCTTTATGTTGAAGATGCTGATAAAATTTTCAAACAAGCAATTGATGCTGGCGCAATAGTTACAATGCCGATTATGGATGCGTTTTGGGGTGATAGGTATGGGGTTGTTATGGATCCTTATGGTCATCAATGGGCTGTGGCTACTCACAAGATTGACATGACTCCTGAGGGTTTGAGAAAAGCAGGTGAAGAATATTTTGCCAACCTTAAAAAATAATGTTAATTTTATTTTAAACTAAAAAATGTTGTTTTTAATTTTATAATCCAAGTAATTTCTGTAATTGTTTTTGTAAACTTTCTATTTGCTTTCTAATTTGCTCTATTGCATTTTCATTCATGTTGATATTTTCTTCATTTGAATTAGATTCTGATTCATAATCACATGTGCCCAATACATCTCCATGACCCAAATGTGCGCTTAATGCTGATTCTCCAATTGTAATTGTGTGGTTATTTCCTGGATTTCCAGGTGGTATGTGGCATATGGTTGTTGTACTTGATG
>JASFMV010000113.1:0-4510 GCA_050117375.1 Nitrosopumilaceae archaeon
TCAAGAAGCTGTTGAAAAAATCTTGAAGGTCAGTCCATCTGTAAGAGTTGTAAGTGTGTGCGATCTGAATGGTAAACTGATATTTTCAGAACGTTCCAAGAAGGTGCATATTTTGGTGTCAAAAAAACAAAGTTTGGGATCATTAAAGGCTGCAGCTAAAGATTGGAAACAAAGAAAAAAACTAGCAAGAACACTTGGACCTTGTAAGTATGTAGTTGCAGAATATGACAAAGTGAAACGAATTGTTATTCCTGCTGGAAAGAATCACATCTTGTATGTAACTACAACTGCTGCATTTGACCATAACAAAGTGATTAAAAAAGTAAGATCTTTCAGATAACTACAAAAGTTCTAATTTTTTTATTTTATGGATCATATTGAAAATTATAATTAGTATTTACTAGGGATGTACTTTCCTGTTTTGTTAAATTTTTTAGAGACTAGGAGAGTTTCCTTCTTCCAGTACCTCGTCCAGAACTGACCCACAAACCTTTTGTTGATTTGGTAGGTGTGCTTGAAATGTCACCAAATTTTATTTTTCCAGTTCCGCGACCAACTGTGATATACTTGTCTGCAGATTTTGCTTTTTTTGCCTCTTGATGTTTTTTGTAGGCAGCACCTGCCCAGTTTTCTTCTTCTTTTTCTGCTACTCTTCTTGATGTTCCTCTGCCTCCAACCCGAACAATTCCCATGGATTAATCATCTATAATGGATAATTCATATTAATAAGACTTTGAAGCACATAAACAATTTTTAAAATTTAGAAATTTGTTGACTGAATTTAATTGGAATTAGCATATAAAATATCTAATTTGATAATCGTCAATTTGTTTTTAGTATATTCAAATTGATTCTATCTTGATGAAATTTCTCATTTCTCTGTTAGTAATCTCAATTTTAGTGGTAGGAGGGAGTGGAATTGGCATTTATCTTATTGAATCCCCACATGAAGATGCTCAAATAACAAATCTAATTGATGCCTTTTGGTGGGCTTCAGCTACAGTTACTACTGTTGGATATGGAGATGTAGTTCCTGTAACAGAACCTGGAAGAATATTGGGAATTGTTTTGATGTTTGTAGGAATTTCCATTATTGGTGCTTTTATATCGGCTTTAGGAGCAAGATTAGTAGGTTCAAGAATAAAAAAGCGGGAAACCATTGAATCAGATACCAAATCTTTAATCATTAAGAGAATTTCAGAAATTGAAAGATTAGAAAAACATGAAGTTGATTTATTGATAAACATGGTAAAAGACCTTCATGATGAGTTACATCATAAAAAAATTTAAGAATATAGATCTGAGTTTAGAAAATTATTTTTATTATTAAATCTGAGTTAATCTTTTTTTTATTGAATTATTTTACAATCAATACAGGAACTTTTGATTTATGTAAGACATAATTTGATACGCTGCCAAGAAATGCTTCTTTGATAGCACCTAGTCCTCTTGCACCCATAACAATCAAATCAACTTTATGGTCTTTTGAATAACGGACAATATCAAATCCTGGATCTCCACCTTTGATAATTTTGTAACTGAGCTGTACACCATGTCTAGCTGCCTTTGTTTTAGCAGACTCCATTAACATTTCAGCTGGTTTTTTACTTCCAGATTCCAGTTTTTTCTTGTGAAGTATCATACTTGTTGGAACGCTGATTACATGTAATCCAATAATTGTAGCCTGACATTGCCTTGCAAAATAGATAGCATCATCAAATCCTCTGAGAGAATTCTTAGAGCCATCGAGGGGAACGAGAATTTTTTTAATTTTGTTTTGAATCATATGTAGATGTCTTCTTATTTCTATTAAAAAACTATCATTTTTTAGGTTGTTTTTTTACATGGATTGAATTATTGTTAAAGGCAAGATGTGAGGTCAGTATATAACTACTCTTCCTCTTGGTATCGTGGATTAGCAATTTTGCAAGGACCACATAATGTTTTTTCCCAAGGGTCTAATATCTCCCCACAAGAATCACATTTCTGGATTGGTTGATTTATCTTTTCTATTTCTTCTTTTATGATAGAATCCAAATAGCCATAAATTTTGATTGATTGAGTTGTATCATATTTTTCTTCAATTAGTTGGATTAGATTTTCTAGATTTTCCTTAAAAACTTCTTTTTTTGTTTTAAGATCATCAGACATTGATTAATACAATATTATTGATAATAATTATGTTTTAAAAGGTTCAAAATATCTTTAACATATGGACTTTTTTGACAAACTAAAAAAGAAAATTGAAATAAGACAATCAAAAATAGATTCTAAAACAACTCTAAAACATTTAGAAAAAATTCCCAAGTTAGAAAGAGCTTTGAAAGAAAATCCTACAAGTTTTGGTTTAATTTATGAATTATATGGTTGTTATGTTGAGTTATCAGATTCTAAGAAAAAGATTGAATGCTTAGAAAAAATGCACAAGATAAGACCCAAAGATGCTTTTCCCCTAAATCAATTGGCACAGATCTATTATTTGGAATTAGAAAATCCTGAGAAAGGTAAATTCTATCAAGACAAAGCAAACAAAATTAATTCAAACAAGTTTCTTTAATCAATGAATTTTCTAATTTAATTTGAAATAAGTGATATCTGGTTAAGAATTCAAATATTTTTGTTAATTTAGTAGTGAACTTTAAGTAGAATAATTTCCAAAATTTTTCTTGTAAAAAAATTCTTGTGTAGCTAGTATATTGTTACACAAAAAAATAACCGCTACAATAAATGTTGTAACACTACCAAGATTTTTGCTATATTTTTGCAGTAATGGTTAAACACTATTCCAAGACGAATCCATCAATGCAAAGAAAACTAACGACATTGGGTGTATTTGCAATCTTAGGAGCCACACTTGCTTTAGGCGGGTTTGTTCTTCAAGATGTAACTGCAGCTAATAGTGCAAACAAATCTTCTTTCCAATCCGAAACCATGGAGGTCATAATGGCCGCAGAACTCATGGATAGCGGTTCAGGAGATGGAACACTTGCATATGCAACCATGAAAGCATCAAATCCTCAGGACGTTCTAGTTCTTTATGATGAAGAATGCTCCCTATACACAGAACTTAATCTTAAGGGACCTAAGAGTGGTGGGGATACTGTCGAAACCGATCAAGTACGAGCAGCTCACAAAATTGATCTCACAATTGACGGAAAGTCAGTAACTGGTGATGTACCAATTACCATGTGTGATAGAACCTATGGTATGAGTACCAACCTACTATCAGAAGTTGAGGAAATATGTGATGTTGTTGCCAATATCGACACTGACGCAAACGATGGGTTAACCTGTGATCCAGTATTTCTAGATACTTGGATTAACACCAAAGCCGCTCATGGATGGCATTGGGTTCTTGTTAATCTCGGTGACTATGAGGATGCGGATAACGACGGACTACTCACATTTGAAGTCCAAGGATTCGTTGAGACTGAAGATGAGAAAAATAGAGAGACCACCGGTGTTGCAATAGGACAACGTTCACTTACAGTGATTCCAATTCACCTCGATGTTGACGCCTAAGAACAACCCCTCTTTTTCCTTTTTTTATTTTTCATAGAAATATTATTCAAATCAGTAGAAACTTGTATGGTTTTGGACCATAAAAGTCAGTAAAATGTGATGGGACCGGCAGGATTTGAACCTGCGACCACTAGTCCCCCAGACTAGTATCATACCAAGCTAGACGACGATCCCTTATGGTGTACGCACAAAATGAAATTATTAAATCGTCGTATTAGTAATAGAAATTAATGAAAATTTGTAGTGTTTGTCATAAAATTTCTGGTTCTGGTCAAGATCATCTAGATTGTATACAAAAAAGGAGAGTGGAATTAGAAGACGAAGATTTTAAAAGCAAAATTACTGAAAAACTAGAATTATCCAAAAACCCTCAAGATTTGGGGGTAGAGGTAAAAGCAATTTTGGAACATCTATCAAGAGAAAAAGACACTAAAGATTAGCTATAACCACTTTGTGAGTCTGTCTTTTTCAAATTGCAACTTCTCGTTAAGATGTTCAGGTGTTGATTCTGTTAGCTTGGCAGATGGCTTTGGTCCTGAAAACATATCAACTTCAATTAATGAGGCAGTGTCTCTTCCTGATTCGATAAAACAACCGCCTTTACCATCAAATAGTGTAGAATCTTCCTTTGAATGAATTTTAGAAATTATATTTTGAGCGACAGTAAGTCCTTCACCTTCTGCAAATACTCCTGCTTTGGGTACTGCCATAGTTTCTGTAACCTTGAGACTAGTTACATCACCGATTGCATATACATTATCGTATGAAGTTTTACAATCTCTATTAATTGGAATAAAATTATCTTTTTTGGCCAATCCAGATTCATAAATTACATCCGGAGTGATGTGTGGGGGTATGGCCAAAAGCAAATCAAAATCGGCTTCCCCATTTGCGAAGATTAACTTTTTTGTTTCAACTTTAGCTACTTTACAAGAATCATGAAAGATAATTTTTTCTGAGTTAATCAAGTCAAGAATTTGCTTGCTTA
>JASFMV010000114.1:0-4467 GCA_050117375.1 Nitrosopumilaceae archaeon
TCTGTTGCCTACAACAAAGCAACAGGAAATCCAGTAAGCAAAAAAGAAACCACAAGATTTTACGAAATGGTTGATGATATCAAAAAAGGTGATCACGGCACAATGTTAACTGATGCAATTTATGGTTCTTCAGTTGGATTTAAGGGAGATGCGTTAGTAGAGTTAGAAAAATTGAATAAATCTAGAACAAAAGATCCTGAAAACAAACTTGATTTTAAGACAGCTAATTTTGAAAATAATATTTATTCTGTAACAAAGTGTTAAAAAATTTTTAGACTAAACGTTTTTGGTAATTGAAAAATTTGATGTGTCAATCGTTAGAAACATTGGTTTGTCATCAGTTTTTTTAAAATCCCTTCCATATTGTTCAAAAAATAAATTCGAAAACAAGTGTTTTGTCCAAACATCATGAACATCTTCTACAAATCTTTTGTAATGTAATTGTCTTAACATTTCATGCGCTATCTCATGAGATACAGTAGTGCAATTTTTTTCTGCTAAGAATAACTGATCGTTTGGATCTTTTGGAGATTGCCACCAAACCATCCCAAAGTTTTCTGCATGATATCCTTCACAAGTACAGTCAGTCCAGATTGGTTTGAAGTGACACAAATAGAAGTGGTAGATGTCTTTGCCTCTATACTCATGATCACGAATTAAAGTGGGAGTGTCTAGTTTTTGCAAAAGGCTTCTTGGCTTGGTGATTAGCTCATCACATTTTACTTCAAGGTCTTTTCCAAATTTTTCTTTAATCCATTGTTTAAAAAATTGACTCATCTGTTGGATGTATTGATATTCAGGTTGTCGTTTTTGACGATCTTCTTCTTTTACTACGAAAATAAAGTGTAAGATCATAATAAGAAAAAGGGGTGTGTTATGTTTGACCTTCTATACCCATAAGGGTTAGTGTTGAACGAATCTTCTCAATTTTTCGGATTTTCCAAGTAATTGTTTCACGTAGTTTCTCAACGGTGTCAGATTCGATCTTGGCCAGTATATCATATGCACCAAAAGTTCCATGAACTTCTTTTACACCTTCTAGACCCTTTAATTGCTGTATAATAGCCTCTTCAGAACCTAGTTCACAGTTTATTAAAACATAAGCTGTTGCCATATTCCAGATTAAACAAATCGACTATATCAATAAAGCGATTTTAATGGTCTATTTTTGAGAAAGCTTGAGTATAGTTTCCCAGATATCTTTGGGTACAGGCATTACAGATAGTCTAGATATACGAATTAATTCCCAGTCCTTGAATTTTTTTTGTTTTTTCATTTCTTCTAAAGTAACTGGGTGTTTTAGTGGTTTTTTGTATTTGACATCTACAACAATGAATCTTTTATTTTCCTCTTTTGGGTTGGGATAGGGTTTTGAGGTGACCTCCATAATACCAACAGCCTGTCTTTCAGTGCCAGTATGATAAAACAAAACTAAATCTCCTTGGTTCATGTTGCCCATGTGTTTTAAGGCAAGATTGTTGTGGACACCATCCCAAATGGTTGTCTTGTCTTTTTTTAGAGTTTCAAAATTGTATCCTCTCGGTCCACTTGGTTCTTGTTTTGCTAACCAATAATTTACCATTGCAATCAGTTGAGATTTGAAAATATTGAATATTCAAATGTTCCCCGGTTCTGACTCGCACAAGATCATTGGTATTTAGCCAAAACCTCCTTGGGTTCTGAAACCGGGGCTGCCCTACATGTAGCATACCTGGGTGAATTAGAAATCATTGGTATCATTACGATCGCATCATCCTAATCCGTCTGTATGCCTGCTCTTTGGGCGCTATAGAATAAGTTTAGTCAAATATTAATCCAGACAGAGTGATTTCAAACCCTGAAACAGGTACTCGAATTTTATAATTTTCTACAGTATTGGAGTTTATTTCCCCCATTATTCCTACTGTTTTTCCATCAACCCGAATTGAGGCAGTTCGGCCTTTCTCGAATGTTTCATGTGTTGCAGTTTTTGTTTCAATTTGTAAATTAAAACCTGTTTTGAGAACCGCTTGAAGAATTGATTTCATCTCACTGAAATTAGCATCTTGGTTTGCCCATACACCAGCAAAGTTTGTCTTTTCATCTATAGGATCATTTTTGAAAAATACTGTTCCAGTTTCAAATAATTTTTGAGGATATTGTGAATGAATGTTACGTGATAAATTTTCTAAAAGTCCTGGAAGAATAGAGTCACGCAAAATTGTATGTTCTTGGCTCTTAGAGTCTAGAACAGATATAGGATTCTTTGGTTCTCTATTTGTCATTTCAAAAAGAATTCTTTTACTAGTCAAACTAGAGTTTAGTGCCTCTAAATATCCCAACCCAACCATAGTCAAGCTAAGCGATTTTAATTTTGAGGATATTGGATTCACCATTCCCAAAGTTTCAGATGAAGAAAGTAGTGGAGTCAATTTTTCAACCCCATATCCTAATGCTACTTCTTCTACCAAATCCATGGGACCAAAAATATCAAACCTGTATGGAGGGATTTTGCAAGAGATGTTTTTTCCACTTGTTGTAGCATCTAACCTGGATTTTTTCAAAGAAGAAATGATTGTAGAATTGTTTAGTGTCAATCCCAAAGAGTCATTTATCAATGAAGGGCTTACGTACATTTGTCTATGTTCAAGTTTTGGGGTTTTGTTTTTTGCACCAGAAATATGTACTGATTCTAAATTAAATCCTGCAAATTGTAGAATTGTTGCAACAACGGAGAGCATGTCTTCTGCATCTTCTTTGTTAATTCCAGTTACTTCAACGAAGAGATTCTTTGTTTTTGTAGTAACAGTGGTTTTGTTTGCGTTAATAATTGGCGGAAAAGAAACGGTATCATCATTAGAATCTATAATTATTGGAACCTGTGAAGAATTTCCCAAAACATATCCATAATCTTGTCCAACTTCTGTATTTTGTAGAATTTCGGAAATTGTTTGCTCTGCTTTAGAATTAAGTGGAATGAATTTGAAATTTCGGTCAGTTGTGGTATAGGTTAATGGAAAGCAAATTTTATCTAAATCATGAATTCCTATTGAGGATTTTTTTCTCTTTCGTCCTATTCCAAAATGGAGATCTTCTTGCATAGACATAAGTTGTTTGATTATTTTATCATCAATTTTTCCATTTTTTGCAACAATTCCAGTAACAAAAGGCCTAATTTTTGAAACGTTTGATTTTACATTAATTCCATAAGTTTTGGACTTTTTAATTTTCAGCTTAATTGAACCAGTTTTAATTCCCAATAACCCCTGAAGTCCCAAAGATATTCCAAAGTCAGTTGAGTAATCCGGTCTGTTTGGACTGTATTCTACTCTTACCAAATCCTTGTCTTCTGACTCAATGTCCAGACCCAAGAAAGGTAATGATTCGGAGATTTGTTTTTTTGATGCTTTTCCAACTAATTTTTGTAATCTAGAATAAGATACCTCTACTACTGGCATTTGGTTGCACTCCTGAGCCAATTTAGATTGTTATTGTAAAATTCCCTAACATCATCCAGACCGTATTTCAGCATAGCAATTCTTTCTATCCCCCCTCCCCATGCCAGTACTGGTTTAGTAATTCCTAATGGTTTGGTTACTTCGGGTCTGAAAATACCCATGCCAAATAGCTCTACCCATTTTCCTAATCTTTCATTGTACACCATTGTTTGTAAGGATGGTTCAGTGTAAGGGAAAAAGGTTGGCCAGAATTTTATTTTTGTAATTCCAATTCTACGATAGAATTCTCGTTGTATTCCCATGAGATTTCGCAAGTTGGCATTACTGCCAACAACTACACCTTCTATCTGATTAAATTCTACAAGATGTTTGTAGCTTACTTTTTCATTTCTGAAAACGCGTCCAAGAGAAAATACTCTGGCCTCTTCGGACTTGTTTTCTGCTAAGTATTTGATTGTAACACAGGTGGTATGAGTTCGCAGTACCATTTTTCTTGCTTCATTGATATCCCAAAAGTATCTCCATCCTTTTTTGTGGGATTCTGAAACTTTACGTATTTGATCAGGAGTGCCAATTTTTTTTGAGGATACGCCGTCAAGGTAAAATGTGTCCTGTAATTCCCTTGCAGGATGATCTTGTGGTGTGAATAAAGCATCAAAATTCCAAAAACTTGGTTGGGTCAAATTTCCAAAAATTTCGGTAAAACCAAGAGTAACGAAAATTTCACGAATTTCATCAATAGTGTCTTTTAATGGGTGAGTTCTTGCAACAAAAACTTCAGGAACCTTTGCTTCAACGTCAATAGCTCCTGAATCAGAATCCGAAATATCTAGACTTTGAGCATTTTTTGTAAGAGAAATCTGTTTGGTTTTAATGAAATTTTCAATGATAAATTCAGGCCTTCTCATAAGACTTTGCAAGTCTTCTTTGTCAATATCTTGCCCAGAAACAGAATTTTTTCCAATTTGTTTTAGTGTTTTTTCACCTGGAATGTTTGAAGGGTAAGTCTTTAGAGAAAGTTCATTTTCTT
>JASFMV010000115.1:0-4454 GCA_050117375.1 Nitrosopumilaceae archaeon
CCACTCAAACTGTCTGTCAGCAACAGCTAATACCACTTTGAATCAATACGCCACACACCAACACAACGCCAATCTCTCTGACTCAGCTGTTTCAGATGATCAACCATTGAAATAACGTCCGTATTCAAGGATTATTATGATATATTGGGAAACTTTTTGATATATTTGCCCCTTTTTTGATATGTCTAAAAATTTAGTATGGCTTATAAAATAAATCAAAGATTCACAAATCATGGGTCTTTTCAAAAGAAAAAAAGAAGATTCTGAAACAGAGACAAAATGTAAGGAATGTGGTACAGATCTACATGATCCTGAGAGATTAAAGAGGCACATGAAAAAAGCCCATGGAAATGTTCCTGCCAAAAAACTTGATCCTTCTTCTGGGGATGGCGGTACCTGGTAACTTGGAACTTAACCATAGTCAGAAACTTGCATTAGGATTTGGAGGGGCCTTTATGGTTGCAGGAATTGTCTTATCTACTCTTGTATTTCCCTTCTGGAATTTCATCCGCGAAGATGTCTATGAGGAGGTTGTTATACTGAATAACGATAATGGGATTTGTTATGTGGATACTTTAGATGGCATTCCTAAAACTATAGAAAACTGCAGTCTCAAGGCTGGTGACAAAGCAAATATAAGATTTGGTGAAGGTCTTGCTTGGGCTGAAATTGTTCAACCATAACAGCTGAAACTTATATCTTAAAACCCCATCTCAAAATCATGGAATGCATTTTTTGCAAAATTTCTAATAATGAGATTCCTACTCAAAAAATTACAGAAACTCCACATTCAATTGCTTTTTTGGATGCATTTCCATTAACCAAGGGTCACACTTTGGTGATTCCCAAGAATCATCATGAAAAAATTCAACATTTATCTCCCCAAGAAAACTCAGACCTGTTTTCGACTGTACATAAAGTAATTTCCAAAGTTGATAAACTAACTGGAGCAACTTTGATGGCAGTACACAATGGAAAGGAATCTGGGCAAGAAATTCCTCATGTCCACGTTCATCTTGTTCCAAGGAGTCCTGGTGATTCTGGAGGTCCAATACATTGTTTATTTGACTCTACTCTGAATGTTTCAGATTCAGAAACAAATGAAATATTTGAAAAACTAAGAGATTAAAATGGATATAGCCTTTCACTTGTATCTTTGTTTTCTACTCTGATTGCTTTTGTAGGGCAAGTTTTTGCTGCGTTCATAATTTTGTTGGCCCCTGCACCCTTTTGATTAATCACTGATGATTTTGGATTCATCTTGGAATTTTTATTTATTGCAAAAACATCAGGAGCAATTGTTTCACAACTACAACATCCAATGCATAAACTTTCATCTACATTCACAAACAAATTAGGTTGAACCTTTGGTTCTTCTGCTTTTTCAAACTCTCCGTTTTTCCCATCCGCCGTCACTCTTGCATTATATTCTTCCCAAAACTTTTTTTCATATTCTTTCCAAAAATCTGGATCTCCTTCTTCAAACTCCTTTGTGAATCTGCTCCAATCTTCTTCAGGTATGTCGCCTGGTTCTTGTCCTGGACGTGCACCCCATCTTGGCTGTTTCTTGAAATCCTCTGTTCTTTTATTTTGCGTAGTGGTATTGGGCTTTTTTCCTTCCTTGTAATGGTCTTTTATGACGTGATATGCTTCAGTTATTTTCTTGAATTGAATTCCTTCCTGCTCTGTTGTGTTTTTGTCAGGGTGATACTCTAAGGCTAATTTTCTATATGCTACTTTAATCTCCTCAAATGAAGAGTCTGAATCAACATTTAGTGTCTTTAAAGCCTGATGGGTATTCACTAAACCTCGTAGATTCGTCATATGTTAAAAACAATTGCAGTATATTTTGGCAGGTTACTAAAGAACCATCTCATCTTCTGCTTTCCATGCAGGATCTACAATACACAAGAATCTCAGATCTACGTTACCAGAATTTTCAATAAATTGTTTTGACATTGGAGGGACATACGCTGAATCCCCCTTTGTCATCTCAAAGAATTCATCATTTACATACAAAACGCCTTTGCCTTCTAGAATAAAATACACTTCTGAGGATTTTAATTTGTGAGGGCGCGATTTTTTTCCAATCTCGAGAGTAAATTCTGCTAAACTACACCTAATTCCATTTAACGTGTTGTGTGGATGGAAATGCTGCTTTATGATGGTTCCTTCATTTCCGGGAATGGGTGGTATTTCTGAATTTTTTCGAATAGACATCTATACAATTTTAGTTACTTTTGATTTAAAGTCTGATTCATACCATGTAGTCTTGTATTCTGCATTTTTTTTTGGCAAAATGTTGATGGCAATATGTGAAAAAGTTATTTTTTTATTTATAGAACCATGAGTGTGTAGGGTCTTTGCAGGAATGTATACTGTATCTCCTTCTTTAAGGTTAATTTTTTCTATTCTTTTTATCTTGAAATTTGTTTTACTTGTTCCATATTTTCTAAAAATTTCTAGACTTCCAGATCCTTTAGTTCCAATTAGTACTTGATTTCCATTGTGCCAGTGTAGTTTTGTTTTGGCACCATTATGAAAATAAACATGATATATTCCCTGTCCTTTTGATTTGATTTTTGAGGAAATATCCTTCATGTGTACTTTTCCAGTGAACCAATCAGGGTTGATTTTTCTCTGATCTCCTGAAGAATAGATGTTGGATTTTTTCATTCTTATATCCTTGCTAAAATCTTCTTTTTCTTTTCTTGGAATTCTTTTTCAGTTATTATGCCCGATTTTTTCAGTTTTCCTAACTTTTCTAATGTTTTAAGATCGTCTTCTGCAGAGGTTGCTGCAGCTTTAGCTGCCATAATACTTTCATTGATTTTTTCTTTTCCTTTTTTCTTTAGTATTTCGCCTTCTTTTTCAGCTTTTTTTCTTAATTCTGTACTTGTTTTTTTTGCTTGAGTTGCAGCCATTTCTCCAAATTCTACTGCGTCATCTAGGATTTCATCTGCTTTTTTGATTCCTTCGTCTATTGCTTTGTCTGCTCTTTTTAGGAATTTTTCTATGTGTCCTACTTTTCTTTTATTTCCCATTATCTTTAAAAATACTATTGTTGTTTTATGCTTTTCCAAATTCTTACAAATTATTCATTTAATTTAATAGCAAGATTTCTTATCAGATATTGTACTTTTGACAGAAAAACCCGAAGCCAAGATATTTGTTCTAAGGAAATCCATAGATGACAATGAGGTATCTGACATCATTGATGAAAAAAAGACCTCTGAATTCAAGTCATTTTTAACCAAACCAAAAAAAGAAGAAGTTCAAGTTGACTCTATTGAATTATTTTATGAGTCGCTGTTGACAGTCTCTGGAAGATATGTTGCAGACTATTACAGAAAGGCAATTCATACCATTTCTGTTGATTCCAACGTTCAAGAAATTACTTTTGGAGGGGGGATATTTCCAATCAAAGAAAAATCTGCACTGAAAAAGGCTTTTGTTGGAGACCGCGGGAAAAACAAAATTGACATTCCTCTTGAAGAACATGTGTTCGTAGAAGAAGAAAGTGAATTGGTTTTCGATCACAATGGAAACGAAGTAGACATACATTACAAGACTGATTCAAAATCCATTGAAAATTATCCTGATAAAATACTTGAAGACAATTCAACTAATGTGAAAAGACCTGAAATTAAATATGATTCTGCAATCCAAATCTTAAAGGAATCTCTGAAAAGTCCCTTGGAAAAAGATATTCGAGATTTAAACGAAGAGTTTACAGTAGATGAAATCACTGAAATTTACATTCCAATTTATGAGGCAAGGTTGACTGGTCCTAAAAGCAAAGTCAGTTTGCTTAGATTGGATGCAGTGAGAAAAAAAATTCTTTAAATCTTAACTAATTTTCTGAATTGCTCGTTATCATGTAATCTTTGAAATATTTTTTCTTTTTTTGCCCATTCTCTTATTGTTTTGCCGTCAATTGAAACAGACTTTCTAAGCAAATCTAGAGATTCCTCATCTTCTCCAAGGGCTGCCTTGCTTCGAGATTTTGCATAAAGAATTTTGAGGTTATCTTTATGTTTTGATAGCATTTGATCAAAAACTTCAATGGCTTTTTCATGTCTATCTAATTCTGCCAATTCAATGCCTTTGTGAAAAAATGCGTCTATGTGAGATGGATATTTTTTGTAAACACTTTCAAAGCAATTCAATGCCTCCTCATGTTTTTTCATTTTTCCAAGTACAATTCCTTTGTAAAATATGGCATTTGGTTTTTTTGAATCTGCACTTATTGCTTTGTCCAAAAACTCCAAGGCTTCATCATATTCTTGAAGTCTGTCAAGAAGCACTCCCTTGTTAAAATAAGATGCGCTATTTTTGGGGTCTGATTCTATTGCTTTGTCATAACATTCGTTTGCAGCTTGTGTGTCTCCCATTTCTGCCATGGCGATACCTTTGTTGTTAAATGCCTGGGAGTCTTTTGGATTAATTTGTAA
>JASFMV010000116.1:0-4428 GCA_050117375.1 Nitrosopumilaceae archaeon
ATATCAAAAAGAGGAATTGATAGGCATGAATGGTCCAATAGATATGGTCTCTGAGAAATACAGGCAAAAGGCAGTCTCTGCAATGGGAGCACTGGTTTCAGAGGGAGTAAAAACAGGAGTGCCTCTAGAAGTTATCAAAAAAGATGGTGTTTGTTTTCCTTCTGTTTGGTCCGGTGCTGCATTCCATAACGAGCAAGGACACTTGGAAGGGTATTTGATTACAGGAAAGGATCTATCTGAAATTGAATACTTGAAAAATAAGATAGAAAAATCAGAGGAAAAAAGTCAAAAAGAAAAAATGACAATGCTTGGAGAAGTTACATCCAGAGTTGCCCATGATATTAGAAATCCGTTGTCAAACATTAACATGTCAATCAACTTGATGAAACAAAGTAACCCTGATATCAAAATTTCCGATAAATCTATTCAAGAAAAACTTGACGTGGCATCTAAAAACCTTGAAAGAATTTCTCATCAGGTAAACGAAGTTTTGGATTTTATTAGAATTCATCCTTTGAAAAAACAAAATATTTCTTTGTCTTCTTGTATTTCTTCTGCACTACATTGTGTTTCTATTCCAAAGAACATTAAAGTTGAAATTAATGGAACTGATGTTGACATTAATGGAGATCGAAATCAACTTCAGATTGTCTTTGTGAATCTACTTGTTAACTCTGTCCAATCAATTGGGGATAATGATGGAACCATCCAGATAAAGACCAGTAAAGAACCACAACATGCAATAATTGAAATTTTTGATTCTGGAAAAGAAATACCTGAAGAAATTTTGCCTAGCTTATTTGAATCAATGACTACAACAAAACAAAAAGGTACTGGCCTGGGTCTGATAAGCTGCAAAAACATTATACAAAACCATAAGGGAATAGTTTTTGCTAAAAATGCCCCCAAAGTCTTTACAATCAAACTACCCATAGAATAATTTCATATCATACTACATTTCTCCATAGGAAAAGTTGAATTTCCTTAAATAAGTTATGAGATGAATAGTTTTGAGAAAAATGGTGCCGGCCTGCGACTGCTCTCCGGAGTGTTTTAAATCTGAGGATACTACAAACCATTACCTTACTGGGGATAATTGCTTTCATCCTAACGGTGAGATTCACATAATTTGCGAGGAAAATACTCGGGAATCTTTTTGATTTTTACTCAAAGATATGGCTCAGAATTTTTCTGAGTCAACTTTCACAACCAATCCCGTCATAGTTTCCATCAAATCTATGGGGGTCTGGTTGTATCACTTCAAAGTCTCTGTACTCAATATCACTACAATCCAAATCTGGTGGAGGTGAGGGAATACAAACATCGGGATATGATGGGTCGCAATCAGACTCTGTAACTTCTATGCTTAATTGAGAGTCATTACTTTTGCATCCGTGCTTTATTGCCCATTCAGTTGATGCAAACTCGCTGCCTCTACAAAACTCTGACTCTAAATGACCAAGGTTTGCATCAAGTAATTCTTCATTGAGATTCATGCCATTGCAGTAAATTACTGCAACAATTCTTCCATAACTTCCTTCAGTTTGCCCATCGTCTTCATCAACTAGAGCCTCTGAACCCACAGGACAAATATCGTCCATAAAGTCTTGTGCCTCGTATCCTCCAACATCTTTTAGTTCAGGGGCAGACGCTAGTGCAAATCTGATTGAATGCTCATTTACTCTGATGGTGTCGCCATCAACTACTTGAGTTACTTGACCTGAAAAACATCTTGCATTACCAAAACACTTTTCCTGAGTTAGTCCTGGACCGGTTGGCGTTGGCTTTTCAAGGGTTGCTACTTTAATTATTTTGTTTGAAACTAGAAATTCGACTCCCTTTACAAAATCTGAGTCAGTAATTTTGTTTTCTGACCACCACTGTGCATTGTTTTTTATCCAAGCAGGCACTTTGCTTGCATTACTGTCTTTTATCTCAAAGGCTTGGATCAAATGCAAGTCTCCTTCAATTTCAGCATAGACTATGTATGTTCCAATCTGAGATTCTGAATTTAGTTCCATTGTGGCTGAAAATGTTCCGTCTCGAGAAATTGTTGTTAGTGTAAATTGTGTTTGGTCTGGCTGTGTGATAAACAATGTTAAGGGGCCAGTATGCTTGATATCAAAGCTCCCTTCAACTTGGGCAAATTCTGTCTGGCGACTTTCAG
Source organism: Nitrosopumilaceae archaeon (assembly GCA_050117375.1). Taxonomy (GTDB): domain Archaea; phylum Thermoproteota; class Nitrososphaeria; order Nitrososphaerales; family Nitrosopumilaceae; genus Nitrosomaritimum. Next base: position 2,168 of record JASFMV010000116.1, read on the forward strand.
GCAGTGTGTATGTGGCAGTAATATCTGGAATGTCATTAGCTGGCACTGCATTGACTCTGATTATGTCATTATCGATTAGATATTCTATTGCCCGCAAAAACTCTGTCTCTGAAATTAGATCAGTTGCCCACCATGATGCTGTGTTTTTAATCCATGATGGTATTGCAACAGATGTAACTCCTGGATCATGCTGATTGTAATCAGTCCATTGAGCTGAGGCTTGATTGAAAAACAAAGTAAAACCAAGTATAGTGAAAAGAATTCCTGTCAGTATACTCTTTCGATTCAATGACAAAGCCTCTTTTTTTTAGTGTATTAATGATTCTGAGAATTGATAAGATCTAAACTAGTAAATTACCTTGAAAATCTCGGTTCTCTGATTGTTTGATGACATTGGGTAAATACTAAATCAAATATTTTAAAAAAACTGTATAGTTTCTTTAGTCTTTTCTTTTCTTAACATCTGACTTTGGAGGATTAAGCGACCAGAAAAACAGTGCAAAGCAGATTGGAATCATAATCAAAAGCAAGGCGACAACGGAAATTGTATAAAACATTGGATCAAGTCCAGGAAAGAATGGCCCTGGAAACACAGCATACAACCACAAAAACCCTACAAAAATAAGCAAAACCTTGTTTCGCTTTAGCAGTTTTTTCCAACCAAGTCGTTTTTTGTGGATATAGCATTGCTTGCAGCGGGTCCTATCATCAGTCATACAGTTAGTGCAGCAATTCTTGTCGCAAAAATAACAAATCCTGTCGCCAAATGCAGATCCGCAAAAATCACAAGTGTACAACTAACTCTAATTTCTCTCCAATGGATTTATCTCTTGTTGGCTGATTTGCCAAATTTTATTAGTTGCACCATACAGGATTCTATAAATGGCTGACTGCTGCATATGCAAGGTAAACAAGGCAACTCTGAAAATCAAAGATGGTAACAAAAAATACATCGGAAAACCCGTCTGCAAAGAGTGCGAAGGCTACCGCAAACTGCTCAAAGAGACAAAATAATTATTCAGACTCTGGCTGCTTGTTTTTTGCAACCCAATCCTCATACATTTTGATTAATTCATCAACATCTCCCTCATTTTCTGAATAAGTCACAATTACCCCAAATGTGCCGCCCTTGTGATGCCCACGGGCAAAGTACCCCCAAAAACTATCCGGCAACTTGACAAAGTTCTTCTCATCATGAGAAACTCCAATCAGGTTATTGCCCAAGGATTCTGCTACTTTTTTTGCGTCTTCTTTTTCAATCATGTGGTAGCTGGTTTGTATCCAAATAAAAATATGATTTTAGGTTATACTCAAAAAAAAATTTGAAGTTATAGGGTGGATGGTACTGGTCAAAGAAACGGTCCGGTATTGCCGACTTAAAACCCTACAAAGATATTATCGATCTAGTTATTGTTTGGAATTATTGCAATTAGACGTAATGGGGCACCACTTCCATTTTTTATCTTCATGGGAAGGGCAATTGCAAAAACTCCTTTTGGTGGAAGTTGGTCCAAATTAGTGACATTTTCAAAAAATGGCATTTCTGCTTTTGCTAAGATTCGATGTGTCTCAAAGTGGGTTGACCTTCCATAATCGATGCTTTGTGTGTCAATACCAATTGCATTTAATTGACGGTTTTGTGTAATCCACGAAGCTGTCTCTGGATGCAAACCTGGAAAGCGTAACTCCGACAGTGCCTCATTTCCCATCTTTGATGTTCCAAGATATTTTTCTCTGTTGGGCCAAAATTTTGAATATCCTGTCCGAAGAAACACTATACAGTTATCCGGGATTTTACCATGAGTATTTTCCCAAACCTCGAAGTCATTTTGGGTGATTTGATAATCTGAATCTTCTTTAACTTTTTCTGATACATCAATCACAATTGAAGTTGCAATTAGCTTCTCGATTGGAATTTGCTCAACTGTCTTTCCATTTTCTGCAAAATGAATTGGTGCATCCATATGAGTGCCACCGTGTTCAGGAGCTGTGAATTTTTTTGCAGCATAATAATACCCTTTTTCATTTATTCCACCAAACTCTTCTTCAAGCTCAAAACCTTTTTCTGTAGGCCAATAGATAGTTTGGTCAGAATATTCATGAGTTAGATCAATAATTTTTCCATTGAGAAACGAAAAATTATTTTCCATACCATCATTTGAATTAAAAGAATTTAAACAATATTGATTAAATCCAAAATGGTTACCTTGAAATTAATTTTATGTTATTTTTTTGAATAGGAATTTGATATTCTGATTCGC
>JASFMV010000117.1:0-4356 GCA_050117375.1 Nitrosopumilaceae archaeon
TGCCGAATACTTTTGTCTAATGACAAATGCCGGGGTCGCCTAGCCTGGTAGGGCGCGCGCCTGGAAATAATTAACCATAAAGCGCGTTCTCGCAAGGGAACGGGAGTTCAAATCTCCCTCCCGGCGCCACTCTTTGTTTTTCCACATAATTCCATTTTCTGTCCTTTCTTTGATGTGGATGATTTGTACTGATAATTTCTTCGTGAGTCTTTTATGCAAATTTATTCAAAATATCTTATGTCAAATTTCAATAAGGAATCATGGGAAGAAGTACGAGGATTATCTTGGGTAATTCTAGATGAAGACTAAAGATCTAATCTACTTTGAGGAAGGACCTTTTGTGGATAGTTTTCGAATATTGGAAAATTCTTTTACACTACTCTCAAAATTTGGTCTTTCTCCAAACCAATCGAAGGTTTATCTTTCACTCAGTAAAGACGGTCCAAGAACTGCATCTCAACTATCCGCATCATTAGAAATTCCTAGAACTGAAATGTATCATCTTCTAAAAACTCTGCGACAAAAAGGGTGTGTTAAAACAATAAATGAAAAACCCATGAAATTTGGTCCCATTACAATTGAGAATTTTCTAGAAAAAACAATTGATATTGAAAAAAGTAAAATTAAAAACTTGGAAGAGATTCTTTTTACTCTTAAGAAATTCAAGGCAGCTAGCTATATTCCTGATAATGCTTAAAGCACCTTGATTATATGCATGCCTAAAGTAGATTTTGATAAAGAATCCTTATCTATAAAAAACGTAAAATTATGTTATGCAGGCATATGTCTTATTAAATTGCGAAACTGGCTTTGAAACCGATTTGATATCTGAATTGAAAAAAATTCCGGAAATTATTGAAGTCAATGGAATATGGGGCAAGTATGATATTTTTCTTAAAATTTGCAGTGATGATCCAGATGGGATAGACAAAATTGTATCGAATCTCCGAAATAAAAAATCTATAACAAATAGCTATACGATGCATGTCTTATATGGTCAAGGAGGAACAATAGACGAACTAGAATCAGGAAGAAACTAACTTTCTATTTTCTTCCAGGTTTTTATCTTGCTTAATCTCCAATAAGCTTAAGTCCTTCCTAAATTCAAATTTTTTAAATGAATGGAAATACGGAAAGTAAAATTCATCAATCTGGAATAGAAACAAAAGAACTCATTGCTTACTTTAGAGAAAAATGTAAAATCTGTGGTCATCATCGAATCATGCATGACGAAAAGGGAATATGTGAAGGAGTTATGAACAAACCCTGCAATTCTGGATGCGACGGGTTTGTTGCAGAATAATTTTTTATACATTTTTCTGATATTTTATTTTGATATTAATTACAATGAATTTTGTTTGATTAACAATGACCTATATTTAAAATTCATAAACAGAACTCCTGCAATAGTAGTTGATAGAATAATTATTGCAATTTCTCCGAATTCTGGAACTACCGTGAAAATAATTACTTCTCCTTTTGGCTCTGTCCAACTTTTTTCATCGTCGGGAATTCCTATTCCATTAATTGATATTGCAATTGTTACTGGTTCATTAGAATTTAGTGGTCTGGTATTCATTGTGGATAACCCTTTTTCAGAATAAAGACTATTGTGTAAAAGAATGGTTTGTTCTTGCTGTTTAATTTCCACTCCATAATTTACTTTGGTTAATAATCTGTTGTTTTTATCCAAAAAAGCTAAATTAATTTCCATTGATTCGTTTATTGTTGGAGAACTAGATATTATCTGGATATTCATTTCTCCGTCTTCAGTCATTCCTTGAAGCAATGTTTGATCCTTGTTTTTGGCAGGTGTGGTATCAATAATTCCAGTTACTGATTCTTCATAACTTTCTGAAATTTCTAATTGAGAATAATGTCTGCTTCGTTCAATCAGTTTTTCGACTCTGTCAGGACCATCATAGGTCCAATAATAGTCCTGATAAAGACTTGCACAGACTCTTGATTCAAGAGAATGCTTATGGTGTTCAAAGAATTTTTCTTGTAATATCTCATAAAGTGGAAGGTTTTCCTCACACCATTCTATTCCATTCTCAGTAAAGTATCCATTTGAAAAAAACGGATTGGCATACCCAATTTGACTAGGATAAAAAACGCCTGTTAATACAAAAAGAATCAGTCCTAACACAAAAACTTTGTTCAACTACGCTCACCAACTAAATTTATGATTAATATTTTACTATTCTAAGTTAATTGGGCAAAATTTTCAAAAATGAAAAACTTCAACCTAGATGACATTCCTTTTTGTAAGGGAACTATTTTTACTCATAGAAGAAATTTGATCTTGTAAATCTAAATTATAACAAGACAAAGAGCAAAATCCCTCTCTTTTGTTTTCCATTTCACGTCCACATCTCTTACATCTGGCCATTTTTTGACAAATTTTTCCTATAAAATGTATATAATAACGATTTCTAACCTGTGATTTTTTCTACTATTTCACTAAAAATCCAAGGTCCACACTTACCATCTTCCTCCTCATTTACAAAAAATCCTTTTTCATTTAACTGGTTAATGATATTAACAGAAAACGGCAAGGCTCCAGTAGCGCCTGGTGAATTATAATTAAGAATGTGAAATGATGCTGGTTCTTCCAGAAGAATCACATCTGGTACAAATTTTCCATTTTCATCTATTACAGAAGATCTGATTCCTGCAGTCCCTTTCTCAGTAATTTTATCTGCATCAATTTTTGGTAAGAAACTTTTTACTCTGTCTATCATTGACGATTTTGACATAGAGGACTGAATTTCATTTATTGCAAGTTCCTGAAATTGTTTGTCAAATATTGCTTTTCTAGCACCTGATCCTAGCATCTCTAGCATTTTAGGAATAAATTCTTTGAGATTTTCTGATTTTCTATATCCGTATGGGCTAAAAACAGGAACTGCATTCGGTCCGATTTCACAAGTTCCATCTACTCTGATTATCCAATGTGGATCTAAAAATGGATAGTCAGGAAATTCCGGAACTGAATACACACTCCTTTTGGTTAAATTGTAATATTCTTTTGGAGCTTTCCAATATTCTCCTCTAAAATGAACATCTGTCAAATTTTTTGCAATATCTACACTGTGAGCAATGTCTATGGATTCCCCACCGGCTGCATTGATAATGAACTTTGCAAAAATTTCATGTTCGTGATTCAAAATAACTTTCCATTTGTTATTTTCTTTTTTGATGTTTGTGACTTTGGTGTTTAAAAGAAACTTTATTCCATTTTGTTTACTATCTTTCATTAATGATTTTGTTAAAAATGAATAATTTGTTGACGCATCTTTGTATACACAAAGGGCTGCATCGCATTTAATTTCTGGCTCTGATTTTTTTAAATCAGATTTTGATAAAAGTTCTATCTGTTCTTCCAGTAGGCCATTTTGTTTTCCCCATTTAAGATATTTTTCAAGAACTTTTGTACCTTTACTGTCCCTTGAAACTTCAATAACTCCATCTTCTTTAAAGGGTAAATTATTGAGTTGCGAGTATGTTTTCCACATATCATATCCTTGAAAAGCTGCTTTTGCAAACATCTTTTTTTTGTCAGGATTGTATAGGTATGGCGCATGGACTTTTCCTGTATTCCTTCCACTTGTATGAAATGCTACATTTGGGGCCTGTTCGACCACTGCAATTGTTTTTGATTTGTTAAGATATGACAAAAAATATGATAATGAGGTTCCAAGAATTCCTCCGCCTATAATTACAAGATCAAAATCATGTGCCAATTATTTCATTTCTTGTTTGATTTTACTTTATATTAAATTCAATATTCCACAATCAAGCTTAATATCGAATAATAATTCATTGGCATACATGTTTCCTGACAAATGTTCTATAACAGAACAAGGAAAAGCATGTGTAAACCCACCTGAATTTGTTGTTTCTGTTACTGTTGGGACTGAAGAGTATATGGTTGGTGTCACCTGTAGCAAACACAAAAAGATTGTATCCGGAAAAATTAAAATTCTTCAAAAAGAAAATAAGGTTCCTTCTGGAAAGGTCGGCTTTTCACCATTAAAAGCTGTTGGAACAGATTGTATTCATGGTAATGAAGAAGATTTCATTCAATTAGATGCTAAAAATTTTAAAAATTGAAATAATTATTATTTTTTAATAACGTTAATGCTTTATGAACTATTGTCTGATCTAGTGCAAATCAAAGATATTTTATTGATAGTAAAGAATCCGTCTGCAACAAGTGAAATAAAAACCAATAATCTTACTATTAAGCAGAATGAAAAATGGATCACTATTGGTAGTAATGACGATCCCGCTCACCTACACATTAATTCCGAAATGATAAAGTCAATCAAATTTATTGAGGAAAAGAAACCT
>JASFMV010000118.1:0-4342 GCA_050117375.1 Nitrosopumilaceae archaeon
GAAACAGATACATGGAATTTAAAAAATACATAAAAATGGTCTAGGTATTTTAATTGAAAATTCTTAAAAATAATTTACTCATATGTTAAAAGGGAATTATGTGTTTACTCTAAAGTAGTTACATGTGTTTCAAAAAATGTCTTTGTTTCTCTTAATGTCAAATTTATTAGATGTTTTTAATCTGTAAGGATCATTTTAGGCCTGCCCTTTGCTTCATTTTTGAAAACGGGACTCCTTGTCCTTGTCTTATGTTTCTCTTAGTTTTCAAACCATCTTTTGGTCTGTCAATTTTGGTGTCTAGCTTCGACGAGGTTTCCTTTACTGACAAAACAGGCACGTTGGAATTATGCATTACATAATTGGATATGCTTCCAAAAAGCATCTCTTTAACTGGACCCTTGCCAGAAGAGCCCATGATTATTAGATCATATTTTGATTTTTTTGCGAACTTTACTATGGCTTCAGATTCATCGCCTTGAATAATTCTATGATTTGCTACAATATTTTTGTCGTCACAATATTTTTTTGCTTTTTTAATGGATTTTTCTGCCATTAAACGGGATTTTTTCAAGATGTCTTTAACGAGTAGTCTTTCTTTTTCTTTTGATCGTGGGATTATTTGGAGAATTGTAACTGAAGATCCTAAATGCTTGGAAAAATAAATTGCCGTATCTAGTGCTCTAATTGATTTTTTTGTGGTGTCTATAGGAACTAGAATTTTATCGATACCTTTCTTGATAATCCTTTTTTCTTTTTTGTTGCATTTACTGCATAATGGAAAAATCATCGTAGAGCCAATATCTAACTCTCCGATGAACTTCCCACAAATTGAACATTTGATTTGTTTTGTAGTGTATATGTTCATTTTATTGATACGATTTCTTCATTTTATTCTAATCTTAAATCCATGTTTTCAGGGTAAGAGTTGCCCTAACTGTTGATAATCGCCTGATTTTCCACAATATTTCTTTTAATTCGTGAATAGATGTTGTCGTTATTTTAACAACGATATCATAGGCTCCTTTTACAATGTGGATATTTTTTACCTGTGGAACTTTGCTTAGAATGTTTTGTGTCTTGTATTCTTCTCCTGGAATACATGTAAGCAAAACAAAAGACCTTTTTTTCATAATGTTAGTTAAACTTCAAATAATATTAAACTCAGTCATCTTTTTAGCTTAATATCAATCTAGAAGCTTACGCTCTAAAATTTCCAAAGAATTTGAATAAAAGTGAAAATTTTACTCTCGGTGGAAATTCCCTCTCATTATTATTTCCGATAATGATTTTCTGTCAGACATTGTCTCTTGCTCCTGTAGGTCTTTTGGAAGCTTTTCTTTTTTATCTTGTTTTCCAATAGCTATCATGGCATGAATTTCAAAATTGTCGGGAATTTTCAATTCTTTTCTAGCTTTTTTGTAATCAAAACCCTCCATAGCATGAGCTATCAATCCTTTGGTTTTTGCTTCTAAGGCAAGATTTTCCCATGCAGCCCCTGCATCAAAAGCATGTGTCCTTGATCTTTTACCATTATGCTCGAATTTTTTTGAAGAAATAATCAGAGCCAAGACGGCAGCATTTTTTGCCCATTTTTGGTTAAATTCGACTAACAAATTGAAGAATCTAGGCCAATGCTGAGTATTGCGTTCGGCATAAATGAACCTCCAAGGTTGGTTATTGTATGAAGACGGTGCCCATCTAGCAGCTTCAAATAGTCCTAAGAGTGTTTTATGCGAAATTTTTTCACCTGTCAGCGAGCGTGGAGACCACCGATTAAGAATTGTTGAACTTATTTTGTATTTAGAAAACCTTGTATTTTTGTTCATCTGAATATACTTTGAATTTTTACACTAATTAGAGTATCTGGAAGTTTCTAACTTTTATCACATTTAGGATAGTCTTTTAGTAAATTTTTTGAGGGATTTATCCCTCCTGGATCAAAAGCAGCAAAACAAAATTTGTTTTTTCTTTTTACTTTAATAACTTGGTATTTTTTTTTACCTCTCAAACCTTTGATGATGAGAGGAGGTTTAAAAGATCCAACTTTGTAAACTAATAACTTACCTGATTGACTTGGAATTCTTGTTCCTTGAATTTCTATTACTTGCCTTTCCTTAGATTTTACACATGTAACTTTTAACAAAACCATTTCTAGTAACCTAATAACACATCATTGTCATTTGTTTTATTATTTTCTGCGATAATACGGTTTTCATTTTACTATGAACACATTGATTAAAAAATTGATTGGGGTAAAAGACATTTTCTCTTACTTAGTCCACTTGTGGTACAAATACCTCCTTTACATGTAAAACTAATAAAACAAACATTAGCTAAATCTAATTTTCACACTCCTTAAATTGTTTAGGAACGTAACAATGGTCCATGGTACCACAAGAATGTAGAATTTGTAATTCACATCTAGAAGTAGAACAAACTTGCAAGTTTTGTGACGAACCAATAAGATTATTCTGTCATCGTTGTGGAATATCTACAGAAAAATACAAACACCCAGCATGTATGGTTTTAGATGTCAATTCCATGATGCTAGCTACATACATGCAAAAATAATTTCTTTTTTTATTTTTGAAAACATCTAAAAAATTTAAAGTTGATGAGTTGTTTCTTTTTTACTTTTAAAAACCCAATATCGTCCTTCAATAAAATTTGATCCAAGCATCATTACAATAGCATAAGCTAATCTGCTGATCCTAAGCTTTTGTGTTAAATCAGTATCATATAGTGTTCTGGCTAAGATATTCTATTGGTTACAATAAAACAAATTCAGGCTGCCCGACGAAATATCAAAAAGGTGCAAGAATCTTGGAAGAAAATGTCCAAAAAACAAAGGTCAGCCAGACAACCAAAGGGGACATCTAGAAAAAAACCAGGGATAGGTGATGATGGAAGCTATTATAGAGTAGTTTTAAGACCAAAATCTGAATTTGTAAAATTCCGAACACATGACGTAGGAAGAGAAGGCCATACAAAGAGAATTGCAGGAAAACGTTCCAGTGGAAGTTGGGCAACACATTCCTGGTTAATCCACAAAAATGATGCTAATGTCGAAGAAGATCAATTAAAAACAAATGACAAAAAAATAAAAAAAATTCTAGGATCACTACGAGGACCAATCAAAAAATACAAAGGAAATGTTTTCCGTGCAAAACCAAGAAAAAATATTCCGGAAAAAGACAAACCCACGAAAAAACAACGTGAAACCAGGAAAAAAATATCAAAAAGGCGCAAAAAGTAAGAACTGCTTCAAACACGTAACTCTTTCCAAATCAAAAACTTTGAATTTCATTCAAATTAACTCAGATTTTCAAATAACGCTGACGATAAAATGGTAAATACGATTAGTGATGGCGCTACAAACTTTAGGACATAAATTGTCCAATGGGGGAAAGTGTATTTTGTATTCTTGTTAAAATTCTCTAGGATTTTCCTCTTTTTCATAAACCATGCTACCGATATTATAAAAACAAGTTCTGCAATTGTAATTCCATATGTTCCAAAAATTTCATCCATAAAATCCAAAAACTTTTTTTGATCAATTTCCAAAGATAAAGGAGAATAACTTAATGCCGACGGAACTCCAAAAACTAACACTAGTACAAATACAATCATTGTAGATTTCTTTCTAGAAATCTTTAGAGATTCTTGTAGCGATGCAGTTGGAACTTGAAATAGTCCAATTGCAGAAGTTAAGCCTGCTACAAATAATAACGAAAAAAACACCGAGCCCAAAACTAGTCCATACTCCATACTACCAAAAATTTCAGGCAAGATGTTGAATACTAAGGGTAATCCTTGGGAAGGACTCTGGTCATTTGAGAAAACAAGGGAAAAAATCAAGAGACCTGCCAGAATTGACACAGCCGAATTTGTTCCAATTATCATTGTAGTTGGCTTTAAAAGAAATTGACGATTACCAAGGTAGCTTCCATATGTCAACAGAGCTCCTGACCCTAAAGAAAGTGAAAAGAATGCTTGCCCTAAAGCTACTGCCCATATTTCAGGATTGGTGAGAGAGTTAAAATCTGGACTTAGGAAGTATGTTATTCCGTCAAAAGCCCCAGGTAGCGTAATCGCATATATGGCAAATGGTATCAAAATGGAAATTAAAACCATTACAGCTATTTTGTTAAACTTCTCTATTCCGTTTATCACTCCTTTACTGATAATTATTGTAACCATCAACGCAACCAAAACGAATGCAATAAGTGAAAAATAATTATGTGAAAAATTTTGAAATTCAAATGGCATGTTCACAACAAAACTTGTAAGAAAAAATCCAATCCAACCAATAATTACAAGGTAGTAACTAAGGATTGCCAAT
>JASFMV010000119.1:0-4305 GCA_050117375.1 Nitrosopumilaceae archaeon
TGCAGGCTTTGTCTCAGCTGGTTTTGGAGCTGGTTTAGGTTCTGCAGGTTTTGTTTCGAGTTGTGTTGATAGTTTTGTTAGTTTAGCTTCTAATTCTGCAATCTTGTCTTCAAGATCTTTTTTAGTTTGCTTTTTAGCAGCGGCCATTTAATTTTGGTGAAGTTCCGGGGTTTATTTACATTTGGGTAATTCCCATGGCTAAACCTGATCAAGTTTTATATGCACTAAGAGACTTAGTGAAGTAATGGACGATTTTGAAAAAGAATATCCCGGATTTGACTGGAAAAACACTCCAGCATACAAGCATCCAGGTGGAAAGGATTGTCCATGTCCAAAACATGAATACATTAGAGAGCAGATCAATTACACAAAACAAGTTAATGAATCCGGAAATGAGGCCTCAAAAGTCACTCTGAAATTTTGTCCGGATCATTACAAAGTATACATGCAAGAAGTAATTCCAGCAATGCCTTTGAAATACAAAATCCTTACAAAGATTGCATTAAAGCTTGGAGCAATCAAAATTGAACAGCTAAAGTATATGGAATCAGAATTATGTTTCTACTGTAAATTTGGCTCTGGCGGCCATGAAAAGAAAAACGAGTTGCCACCTGTTCCATAGAATCTGTTATTCAGGGGTCAGTAAAATTTTAGGTTTATTGGGAGTATCATGATGACATCTTTTTCCACATAAAGGACATCGTTTTCTATCAAGGAAGATACACTGACATATGTGTGAATCAAGATATGCCTTTGCAGGTTTGTTTGGTTCCCCTGTTCCATTGCAAAATGGACAATCAGACCCAAGTAGTTCTATAGTTCCATGTCCCTTGCAAACAGCACATTTGTCTTCACCCAATAATTATCAATGAAAGAAGTGAATTAAAAGACCTTTGTCGAATTTATTTCAAAAATCCGGTCGTTTACACAAATCTAGTTAAGCTTATACTTGTTCTAACTTGAGAAAAGTTGTGACAATAGAAGACATTCATGATTTCATAAAGGAGTTAGAAAAGAATAATGAATTAAAAAGAGTCAAAACAGAAGTTGATTCCAAGTTAGAAATTGCAGAAATCATGAGAAGGCAAATGTATTCTAATGGTCCGGCAATTTTGTTTGAAAATGTAAAAGGCTTTGAGATTCCAATTTTAGCAAATGCCTTTGGCTCTATGAAAAGATTAGAGATTGGTTTGGAGATGACAGATTTTACGGAGATTGGTCAGAGAATAGTAGACATGACAAAGATGGACATTCCATCAGGGATTTTTAATAAAATTAAAAAATTACCAGAACTCTCAAAAATGACAGAGTCTTTTCCAAAACTTGAGGGTAGCGGTCCAGTTACAGAAATCACATCAAGTACCGCATCATTTGCAGACTTGCCGGTTTTAAAATCCTGGCCAGAAGATGCAGGAAGATTCATCACATTAGGATTGGTTGCAACAAATCATCCAGAAACAGGTGTAAGAAATCTTGGAGTCTATAGAATGCAAATAGTCGATGACACTCATGCATTAATGCACTGGCAAAAACACAAAAGAGGAGCACATCACTCTGATATTTCAAAAACCAAAGGAGAAAAGATTCCAACTGCAATAATTATTGGAGGAGATCCTGCAACTGTTTTTTCATCAATTGCTCCAGTTCCAGAAGGACTTGACAAATACTTGTTTGCAGGCATCGCAAGAAAAAAAGGAATCAAAATGGTAAAATGCAAAACAATTGATTTGGAAGTTCCTGCTAATGCAGAGATTGTTTTGGAAGGATTTGTAGATCCATCAGATATTAGAGACGAAGGACCTTTTGGAGATCATACAGGATACTACACTCCAGTTGAACCATATCCTACGTTTACATTAACTGGAATCATGAGAAGAAAAGATCCAATTTACGTGACAACTGTGGTAGGAAAACCAATTCTCGAGGATGCATATATTGGAAAGGTAATTGAAAGATCTTTTTTGCCTTTGATTCGCATGTTTCATCCAGAAGTTGTGGATTTTTCAATGCCTGCGGCTGGATGGTTTCAAGGTTTTGCAATAATATCCATCAAAAAAAGATACCCCGGTCAAGCAAAAAAAGTAATGATGGGACTCTGGGGAATGGGACAGTTGTCACTTACCAAAATGTTTGTGGTGGTTGATGACGACATTAACGTTCATGACATGAATGATGTGATTTGGGCAATTACAACGAGAGCAGATGCAGCACGAGATACAACAATCATCAACAATGCTCCAACGGACACTCTTGATCCAGCATCACCGTTGGTCAACCTAGGATCTAAGATGGGAATTGATGCAACACAAAAAACAAGAGAAGAAGGATATGAAAGAGAAATTCAAAAACTGGTAGAAGTAGATCAAGAAACAAAAACTCTTGTAGACTCTAAATGGTCTAGTTACGGGCTAGAGTAAAGATACAGAATTGTAAAAATTGTCTCGTTCTTCTACCTGATATCCAATTTGATGAATTGCATCTACAATTATTTTTCCTGTAAGCTCAGTTGAGCGAGCTCCGGTACAAGAAACTACTTCCTCGCCAATAAGTGTTCCACCAAAGTCATCAGCACCATATTGCAAGGCTAATTGTGCCATCCCTACCCCATTGGTAAGCCACGATGATTGTATGTGAGGAATCAATCCATCAAAAACAAGTCTGGAAATTGCAATCATTTTTAGCAATTGAATACCACCAGAACCATGCTCTACAATTCCTTCTTGTTGCATCAATGTGTTATTTGGCTCAAAGTTCCATGGAATAAATGCCATAAAGCCTTTGGTCTTTTCTTGTAATTGTACTATTTTGAAAAAATGATCAACTATATCTTGATTATTTTCAACATGTCCGTACATCATTGTTGCAGAACCAGGAATTCCTAAAGAGTGGGCCTCATCCATTATTCTAATCCAATCTGCACTGGAGATTTTCTTTGGGCTAATGACATCTTTTACAGAGTCTACTAAAATTTCAGCTCCAGCCCCAGGGATAGATTGAAGGCCAGCATCCTTCAACCTAGACAAAATTTCTTTTGTAGAAGATTTTTCCACTCTGGCAATCATGTCAATTTCAGATGTTGAAAGAGCGTGAACTCCAACCAGTGGGAATTTTTCCCTTATCATTTTGAATGCATCTTCATAGTATTCAATTTTCAAATTTGGATTATGTCCTCCTTGAATGAGAACCTGTCTAATCTTGAACATATCCCAAGCAGATTTTATTCTAGCTTCGATTTGTTCAAGAGTTAATGTGTAAGAATCTTCTGCTCCAGGTGATCTATAAAACGCACAAAACTTACAATCAGTAATACAGACATTAGTATAATTCAAAATAATATTATTTACAAAAGAGGCTTTTTTCCCAAATTTTTTCTTAGTAAGATGACCAGAAACAAGCCCCATAAGATACACATCATCTGATTCTAAAAGCCTGAGACATTCTTTTGGTCCCGGTCTAACTCCTTTTAGAGAATTTTCCAGAATGTCACCAATGTCACTTTGATAAAGTTGTTCTGTAGTTTGACTCAATTAACTTGTCCACCTTACTCTGCGATTTCTATTTAATCCTATATAGAAAAAACAGATTAAATTAACTCAACTATGTGACTGAATTGCGCTTAGAAGATGATGGAAAAAAAATCAACGATTCACGTTATTTTTAAGTAGGGCACAAAAAACAGAATCATCCATGGTATCTGGACACCAAATTAGACTTAATCGAATTTTAAGAAAAGGAAAAATGCTTTGTATCCCCATGGACCACGGCATTTCAAACGGACCTATTGAGGGTCTTGAAGACCCCGTATCAACTATTTACAATTGTGAAGGACATGGACTGACAAGCATAATTATCAACAAAGGAATCATCAAAGCGCTGCCAAGGCCAACAAAGGTAGGAGTATTAGTCCATTTTTCAAGTAGTACATCGTTATCAATGTCACCAAATCGTAAAATGCTTACTGGGACCGTTAAAGAAGCAGTACGTCTTGGAGCAGATGGAGTATCTCTACATATCAACATAGGTGGAAAAGAAGAGCCAGAAATGTTAGAGCAATTAGGCATGACTGCAGAGCAATGCCACAAGTGGAACATGCCACTTTTGGCAATGATGTATCCAAGAGGAGAGAATGTAAAAAACCCACATGATCCAGAAATTGTCGGACATGTTGCAAGAATCGGTGCAGAATGTGGAGCAGATATTGTCAAAACAGTATACACAGGAGATGTCGATTCATTTTCTAAGATTGTGAAAAGTACACCTGTTCCAATTGTAATTGCAGGAGGCCCTAAAGCAAAAACAGATTTA
>JASFMV010000120.1:0-4289 GCA_050117375.1 Nitrosopumilaceae archaeon
CATTGGGAGTATCTGAAGATGACATTAGTACCTCTAGAATTAGCATCTATCCAATTTATGACAGCTATAGGGACTCTGTCACTGAAAAATACACTCAAGAATTGGTAGGATATAGAGTAACGAACACCATTACTGTTGAGACTGAACAGCTAAACAAAGCAGCTGACATTATTGATGGTGGTGTTTCTTCAGGGGCAAACCGGGTAGACAACGTGTCATTTACTCTTTCTCCAGAGAAACAACTAGCTGTAAAGGATGACCTTTTAGGACAGGCAGTTCTTAATGCAAAAAAGAAAGCTGAAAATGCACTTGCTCCTCTTGACCATAAGATAGTTGGGGTCAAAGCAGTGACTCTATCAGAATTTGGCCTTCCTCCTCCAATACCAGTTTTTAGTGCTTCAGGAGCGTTTGCAGAAGATGTTGCTTTCAAATCATCCACGCCTGTATTTTCATCAGACCAAGATATTACAACAACTGCAAGCGTGATATTCTTGATAGGAAGCAACTAGCTTCTTTTTTTATTTCAAAATCAAGATCCTAAAACCATATGAGACTCGAAAAAATTAACAACAATTATTTTAATCTAGTTTTTGCAAAAAACTCCAAATGGAATCTGGTCTAAATGCCAATAATGAAAAAAATACTCTAATTGATTCCGTTCAGTACAGACTTTTTTATGCTGAAATTAATTTGGAAAAAATCCCTACTGCGATTCCACTTGATATTTTTCCTAAAGATAAAATTTCAAATGAAATTGCGATTGATGGATTTTTGTTTTATACTAATGCTGCATTGGATTTGGTTTTTGCAGAAATCAATAAAAAATTAGATTTAGGATTGTCTTCCAATCAAATACATCCTATTGAAATCATGAATGCTCTCAGTAAAAAAGACAATCCTGAGAACATTAGAATTTTAGAAGAGTTTGAGAAATATTTTCAAAAACCAATACATGAGGAAAAAGTAATTTCAGATAAGGAATTCAATGAAGGTCTCAATCGATATGGCTACGATGTTATAGGATTTCATGCAGAGTATGAAACTAGAGGTCCAGTAAAATACCAACACTTTTGGAATCGCGCAAGTAGTAGATTATGGGAGATTAGAAATCAACAAAATTTAGAGTCATATGACTCTCTTCTAAAAAATGCTGGAAAACGAGGAAAAGATGAACCTAGGAATTATCTGAGAGTCAAGCTTTCTGAGGATAACAGCCCATCCGTATACTGGGACTCTGCCCACTATGAGAACCCAAAACGGTATTTTTCAAATATTTTGTATCTGGTCAAGGACTTTATTGATAAAATTCTTGAAATCCTAAAGACTAGGTATTCTTAACACTCAAAATTTGAATAATCTTTGAACCTTTTTCCTGCTTGATTCCTGTAGATTAACATGCAATTCCCACATGGCGAAATTTTTGTTTAGGCACAAATCAACTTGAACTTGTATAGTAAATGTTAAAAGATAATATTAAATTCAGAAGATCTAATGAGAGGATTATTTTTGATACTTCCCTTGATTGTATTTGGAATGGGGATGGCATATGCTGAACCTCTAGGAGAAATTCATACTTCTGTTTTAGAGTATTCTAATAACACTGCTACCGTACAAATTACATGGAATGATGATGCTAGTGTTTCCTCGTACCAAATAGGATGTGTCAGTTGTTTTCCAAATATGGTTGAGTCTACCACTGAAAACAATATTCTTCTTGAAACTGTAACTCCTTTTCCAAATGGTTCAATTGCAGTACTGTATGGTCTTGCATATGATATTGAAAATAACCTAGTCGCAGCAAAACAAATCTTTGTTGATTTGACTCAGTAAATTAGAAAATGGAAATTTTAGTTATAATACAGTCAATCATGAAATAAAAATAAATTTTGTATCTATGTTCAATTATGAAGAAACATTTGCTATTATTAAAAAATCAATAAAGACTGTATGGTAAACCTGTAAATTCTTAAATAATTTTTTACCCAACAGAATACATGGATTTTGATGAAAAAGATGAAAAAATTCTAAAACATCTCCTTGTTGATGCCAGACAATCTGCAAGACAGTTGGCTCATAAATTAAACGTCTCAACTGTGACGATGATTTCAAGAATAAAAAAACTTGAACAAAAAAAAATAATCAAAGGTTATACTGTGAGACTAAATCATGGTGCCTTGGGATATGATATTACAGGAATAATCGAAGTAACTACTACCAAAGGAAAGATGGTGGAAATTGAAGATGAAATAGCAAAAATTGAAAATGTATGTGCAGTTTATGATATTACGGGAACTGCTGATATTATGGTCGTTGGAAAATTCAAGGATAGAAAATCATTAAGCAAATTTGTAAAGAAAGTATCGAGCATACCTAATGTTGAAAATACCGTAACCCACCTTGTCTTAAACACCGTAAAAGAAGACTATCGCTTTATCTGATCTTTTAAAAATTAATCAGGATTCATGATTATGACTATTTTTTGTAGTATGGATTCGAATAATTTATGAGTCTTAAATAAAAAATTAATTTGATTTTATTTGCCAATTCAAAACAAAAAACTTGAACAATTCATGAAGGAATTGGTTGCTAAATTAATCCTACAGTATCCTAGTGAAATTGTCTCTTTTGTTTTGTTTGGTTCTGCCACAACAGGGGAATGGATTCGGGGGAAATCTGATATTGATTGCATTGTTATTATCAAAAACAAAAAACTTTGTGAGACTATTGAAAAGTACTTGAACAAAATTCTTTTGGAACTTGATGCAAAATATGATCTTAAACTATCTGAAACTTGTACTTCGTACAAAAAAACTGACAACCTTGCATTGGATATAATTTTCAAAACCGAAAATAAAATGATGTTTGGACAACCATTTTACGTAGTTTCTGAAGATCAAATTGATCTAAAAGGATTCAAAATTAGAAAAAATCTAAAAGTAGAACTCGGAACTAGGACCATAGCTTCTTTAGGGTTATTTTTGCAACGAATTAAAAACACGGGGATAATTTTGCATGGAAAAGACATTCGAGAAGAGATTCCCAACACAGTTCCTCTATTGGAGAAAATAAAGGCATTTTTCAACGCAATGCTTCTACTGATGATGAGCTTCATTATCCTTCCTTTCAGTCCTAGACATGCATTTTCTCATGCCATAAAAGCAAATTTTTGGGCCTGTGATGATGTTCTTTTTGCACTTGATATGCCATTATCAAATACAAAAGAAGAAATTAAAGAAATCTGTTCCATTTTTGACAAATCAGAAATTGATTTGGACCATCTTCACAAATCACTAGAATACAAAAAGACAAAAGACACAATTGAGATAAGTTCTGGTTCTGCCTTGAGGTATATTCTCAAGACGACTAAATTTGTTTATGCTTTGTATGGAAAAACCGTTGTGAAAGCAATCCGCTAGAAAATTAATCTTAATTGAAGTAATGCTCCCGTCGGGTTTTGTCAATTTAGTTTAATGCTCCGACTAGATTTGGCCTAAATAAATAGCAGAACCTGCAAGTATTTTATTTAAATCTTGAATAATTGAAAATTAGATTTCAAAAACAAAAAGGGATTATTTTTGCATATATTTTGCCAGAATAATTGAATTTACATCCAATACCATACATGCAGGGTGCTTGTATTTTTCTGTAGGGATGCCACAACTATGACAAAACAATTTTGTAGGTTCGTTACAAAATTTGCATGTTTGTTCTACTTCAAGATGTGAATTACAAATTCTGCATTTTTGTTGTTGCATAAAATATTGTTATTCTTCACATGATTTAAGGGGTTTGAAAATTAGAGTCAACTAATTAGAAGAAGCTAATTTTTGTCATGATTTTTTATTCGATATTTCTGGTTTGCAAGTTTTTTTAAAAATAATTTAGAACTCTAATAATTTTTTTATAAATAAAACAATTTTATCAGGTTCTGTCAAATTAGTTCAATGTTTCCCCAAAATTTGCAAAAATTTGGATGAAAAAATTTAATGTTTATTATGTGATATAAAAAATGAGCCCAGGAAGACAATGATTACTCCTAATACGGCAGACGTCTTGCTGTTGGGGTTTCATTTCCCCGGTCTCGTGAAATAATTAAAAAAACAATTTTAATCTTTGATGATCAATTTTATTTACAAACAATCTACTTTTCACACAGAAACTAGAATACCATAATACTCAAAACTTATGAAATGTAAAGAATTACATGGTAAAAGCTGATCTTAGAGTTTGCACTGATTGTGGTTGTGTATTTAACAGAGAGGTGGGGTTGAAACCCATAACCAACTGCC
>JASFMV010000121.1:0-4216 GCA_050117375.1 Nitrosopumilaceae archaeon
GACCGTCTTTATGATAGGAACATTAGCTGCAGTACCAGCATCTGGTATGCACGTATTCAACTTTATTGCAACAATGTGGAATGGACGTATCAAATTCCTGACACCAATGATGTGGTCAGTAGGAGGTATTGCTTTATTCTTCTCTGCAGGAGCTGGAGGTGTAGCAAATGCTGCAATGCCATTAGACTTTACAACTCACGATACCTATTGGGTAGTTGGACATTTCCATCTATTTGTGATGGGAACCATTGCCTTTGGTACTATAGGTTACATTTACTACATGTTCCCATATGTTACAGGTAGACTTTACAATGAAAGCATGGGTAAGGTACACTTTGTATTATCATTTATAGGAACTATTTTGGTATTCTTTACACAACACGTACTTGGCCTTTATGGCATGCCACGTAGAATATTTGATTACCCAGAAATCCCAGAATGGATTGCTATGAACCAAATTGCAACAATCGGGGCAATGATTATTGGTGTAAGTATGGTAATTTTCCTAATAAACCTCATTCACAGTTCTGCCAAAGGAAAACCTGCAGACATTCATGACCCATTTGGTCTTGGAGGCAAATACTACTATCCATTTGAATCAAAGAACCCACACCACTAGGAGATAATGAAAAATGAGCGAAACTGAAACAGTATATCGAACAACCTCTGCAAGGACTGCAAAAATGATGGCAATAATGCTTGGAATTTGTATCGTGGGTGGCGCAATCTTCTTTGGAATGTGGGATTATTGGATTTCAGCCCCCTCCCCAGCTGCTATTGCTAGAAGTGGTGTAACAGAAACTGGTCCTGCTGCAGTTGCAACTGGACAAACCATAACCCAAGATTTGAATTTTGTTCAAACCCCAGACGGGTTTACTGATTTGGCATTTAATGCATTAACAGGAGAACCTGGCCACAATCCATCAATTAACGCCGAAGTTGGAGATAAAATAGTTTTCAATGTGAAAAACCAAGATGGAGGTTTCCATGCATTTGGTGTGACGGCTGCTGAAGAAGGATTTTCAGGAATAATTCCTGGCAGTGAGGTTGGGAGCGCTTCCAGCCCATTAGCGCAAGGCGATTCAGGTTCATCTGAATTTATCCCAAATGAAGCAGGAACTTACTATTACATTTGTACTGTTCCAGGACACAGAGAGTTGGGCATGGTAGGTGAAATCATTGTAGGAGAATCATCTGGACCTGCAGAAGCAGCTGCTCCAACTGGAGTAAGCCATGACTTTACCTTAAACTTTGTAGAATCTGAAGACGGATTCAGTGACTTGGCATTTAATGCATTAACTGGCGAACCAGGACATAATCCTGACTTTGTTGTAAGTTCCGGCGATGAAGTAACATTTACTGCAACTAACATGGGCAAAGGATTCCATGCATTTGGTATTGTAGCATCTCCCGATGACTTTGGCAATCCGTTATGGGGTTCTGAAATCGCTTCATCTGCTGCACCTCTAAAGGCAGGTGAATCTGGCAGCGCCACATTTATCGCAGGTGCCCCAGGAACCTACTACTACATCTGCACAGTTCCAGGACATGCATCTTTGGGTATGCAAGGTTCATTTATTGTAGAATAAAATTGGCAATACAGTATCTAGCTCTTTCAACACTTGTAGTTCTATACTCTCTAATGTTTGTTGGAGGGTATGTTTCAGCAGCTGGACTTGGATTAACCTGCCCAGAGTGGCCTTTATGTCCCAACGGCGTGATGCCCGATGAAGAATATCTTATTGAATGGATTCATAGACTAGTTGCAGCAACCACTGGAACTTTGGTTCTTGCAACCGCAGTAGCAAGCTGGATGAATAAGAGTGCAGGGAGAAAAATCAAATTTACTAGCACTTTTGCAGGTGTATTAGTAGTAACTCAAATCACTTTAGGTGCAGTGGTAATTGATACAATGCTTCATGCAGTATTAGTTGCAATTCACCTGGGGGTTGGGATTCTTTTGTTCGCGATGGTTCTGCTAACTACCTTGTTTGCATTTAGGATATCTAAATCTACTATCGAAGCTAAGACCTAGATTTGAATTTTAATTTCTCTGGAAAATAAATGTAAATAACAACAACCAAAAGTGTCAAGGCTCCAATAATTATTGAAATAAAGAAGATTTGCCCAAAGGGACTCTGTGTACCCATATTGAAAGTATACGTCAAAACACCTGAACTTCCCTCCATGTCATACAAATCAACCCTTACTATGTGATTTCCAGGTTTTTCCCAAATGTATTCATGGTCGACATGGCCTCCTTGATATGATTTAGGTGGGATTGCATCAATTTGCTGCTCATTGTAAAAAATTCGAACTCCCATAGTAAAACCATCCACTTCTTCAAAATCCGAATCAGTCACTCTAAACAAAATCGTTGAAGGCTCTCCTATCTGCGGAAACTCAGGTAACGTGGCAACTTGTACTCTATAACCCCCAAGGAATGATTCAGCTGAATTAAACATAGAATGTGCAAAAGCCTCAGATATTACAGGCACCATGATTAATCCTAAAAATATTATCAAAACAATTGATCGCAATTTTACCAATCTATTTACTGACTATGTATCAGGAATATAGTGTTAATCAATTTCTTCTGGAAAATCTTCAAAACCTTTAAATCCTAATTGGCAAGAAACAGATTCGTTGACTGTCGTAAGCAAATCAATCGATATTAAAACACCAGTAGAAAATGTCTTTACCTATTTTGCAAGACCAGAACACGTATCTGATCAGATCAAAAACGATTCAGTTGGAATGACTGTAGTTCCAATGGATATCAAAGATGGAATGGGTGTAGGAACAACCTTTAGAGTAATTGGTGATTTTAGTGGTAAACGCTTAGAATGGGATTGTGAAACAACAGAATTCATCAGAAACGAGAAAATCTCTGCAAAACAATTTGAGGGACCATTCAAAAGATGGCAAATCACCAATGAGTTCAAGTCACTTGGTGAAAATCTTACTAAAGTAACTATGACAGTAGATTATGAAATGCCATTTGGTCCATTGGGATCCATTTTAGACAAAGCAAAGTTTGCAAAGTCTGCAGAAAAAGGCATGGAAACTGCACTCTACAACGTTAGAGGTTTGCTTGAAGGAAATGGTTCTATTCCAGTATACATCACACTTGATGCATACCAAAAACTTCTTGCAGAAAAGAAAAAGATGAACGATGTACCAGTTTCAACTGTACTTACTGCAATTTTAGAAAAGTACAATGAAGTTGAAGCTACTGCACAAAACTAAATTTTATTTTCTTTTCAAATCTTAAGATTAATAACAACATCAGGATCAGCTAGGTTTGTGGGTCTATGGCGCAGCCAGGTAGCGCACCGGACTCTTAATCCGGTTGTCGAGGGTCCGAATCCCTCTAGACCCGCTTTTTAATTTAATTTTAAAAATTAATTACTTTCAATAGACAAATCTTCTAAATCAATTTCAAATTCTTTAGGCAAACCTTCCCACCAACTTGTCATACTTAATTTTTGAGTTAATTTTGCTTTATAGATCTTTCTTTCATCCAAATCTCAAGTGAAATTCACTGTAATTTTTTCAATAATGTAAATCTGATTTTTTCAGGTTCGATATCTTCATGCATATCCACATCGCTGATAATTTTCACTTTGTAATTGCTCCATCTTTTGAGCATGTTTCTTTTCTGAAACACATCATTAATCTTTGATTCAGATTCGTCAAAGGCCTCACAATTTACAACGTATCTTTTGGCAACTCGATACATCTCTGATACCCCTTTCTCAAGGTCTTCAACAGAAAGGCAATTCAAAAATTTGTGAGTAAAAATAAGGTCAATAGAAGAATCCGGAAAAGGCAATTCTGTAATGGATCCTTTTTTAAAATCAAATTCTGGAGTTTTCTTTTTTGCTAAATCCAAAGCAACTTCATTCAAGTCAACTCCATGGACCTCAAAGGTATCTGGAAACAGTCTCAAATCCACACCAGTCCCACATCCAACCTCTAATACACTTGTACAACGAAGTGACGTTGTCAAATCTCTAATAAATTTAGCAAACTCTTGATTGTATCTGGATTCATTTTCTTTGGCATAATTATCCCAATACTGTTTATCGTAATTCATGTGGTTCCTCCCAGTATTCCGATATTTGTTACTTGGTCTAGTGTTGACACTTGCAAGGAATCATTTTTGTGTCAAATGTGCAATCGTGAGGACCGTCTGATTTTCCATCAATTGGAA
>JASFMV010000122.1:0-4194 GCA_050117375.1 Nitrosopumilaceae archaeon
TCTCCCATTAATTGTGTCAGGCAGCTGAAGCTTGGCAAAAAACACTCCTGTATCAGGACCTGTCTCAATCATTCTTTCAGGACCTGGCACTGGTATTCCGTTTATCGTAAATTCAAGTAGTCCTTGTGTCTCAATTATTTCGACTCCACTATGTGCAATGTTTAGATCATCGTCTGTGATGTAAAAATTAACAACAGACCCCTGTGAAGCTGGAATGTTCTGAATCTGCGTTTGTGTATCTTTGAATTGAACTGTGGTGTCTCTTATTGGAATAGTTGGAGTATGTTCTTCTACTTGTTCAGATATTTTAATTGGAATGAATCCTAGATCTCTCTCTTGAAATTTCTCTGCAGTTGTTGGCTTTAGACATAATGCATCTCCGTTATTTCTAATCACTAGATGTAGTCCTGCTTTGCAGACAACATCTTCTGCTGCAATTCCTTTTTTCATTTGTTTTTTAGGAGATTCTACCTCTGCATTTGCAGGTACCGCTAATGAGAAAATAAGCAAAAATGCTAGTCCAAAAATAATTTTACTTTTGAAATTCATTGTTTTGAATTTGCTTTTTTATCATAAATAGATTAAGGATGATTTCTACCTGTAATGTGAAAATCAGACCAGAGAATCAACAATGAAAATTTGTGTATTGGTTATATTTAATAAATTAAAACTTCATGCTAGAAACATGAAAAAAATATTGCTTTTTGTCCCTCTTTTCTTGCTTTTTTTGATTCCTTTCCCAAATGTTCATGCAGAGCATATTTTCGAAGATAGAATGGCATTTGCTCAATTGCTTGATACAATCAAATCAACAGGAACCGCTTATACTATTGAGGTTGATGATAATACCTTTGAAATTTACTATGGCGGTTATGGGAGTCTAGAAATTGGTGGCGAGGCACTAG
This sequence comes from Nitrosopumilaceae archaeon, assembly GCA_050117375.1. Lineage (GTDB taxonomy): Archaea > Thermoproteota > Nitrososphaeria > Nitrososphaerales > Nitrosopumilaceae > Nitrosomaritimum. Next base: position 906 of record JASFMV010000122.1, read on the forward strand.
AGACAGACGAGCCAAGTCTTTCTTCAATGAATCTAAATGTTGAACGAAAATCATTAGAACTTACCCTAAATCCTGTTGATAATGATAAGGTTTTCTGGGTTCTCTTACCTCTTGAAGTGATTAGTGCTGAAGAAGCAAAATACCAACTCTTCATTGACGGTGTGGACACTAAATATGATCTTACTAAATTTGGTGAAAACTATGCCTTAGGGATGATCCTTCCACCTGGAGCAAAAAATGTAGAAATTATGGGCACTCAAGTAATTCCTGAATTTGGAACCGTTGCAATATTGGTTATGGGTGTGGCAATTACAGGTATTGTTTTTGTCGCTAGAAAGTCTCCTTTTGGAGCAAACTGGACTAGAATTAATTAGGTAATACCTTTCAGATTATTTCAATGAAAAGAGTAGGTTTACTTGGTTGTGGCTCAATTGGAACCCAAATAGCACTTGCAATTGATTCTGGAAAAATTAATGCCTCTCTTACCCATGTATATGATGAATCAAAAGATGCATCAAACACACTTGTTGAAAAATTAAACACTAAACCCATTATAGTTGAAAATCCTCATCTGTTATCCTCAAACCCACTTGATATTATTGTTGAAGCGGCATCCCAAGATGCAGTAAAAGATGTTGGACTAAGTGTGTTGCAAAACAAAAAAGATTTGATGATAATGAGTGTGGGTGCATTACTTGATGAGTCTATCTACGATATTTTGTCTGATGCTTGTAAAGATTTTAAAAAAACAATTTACCTTCCATCAGGTGCCATTGCCGGATTAGATGCAATAAAATCTGTAAAAAATGAATTAGAATCTCTTTTAATTACTACTACAAAGCACCCAAGATCTCTTAAGGGTGCAAAGTTTTTTGAAACCTCGGAAATTGATTTGGATTCTCTTTCTTCTAAAACCATGATATTTGAAGGAACTGCACAAGAAGCAGTTTCTTTGTTTCCGGCAAACATCAACGTTGCAGCCCTGCTTTCTTTAACTGGACTTGGAAGCAATAAAACCAAAGTCAAAATTGTTGCAGATCCTAACACAGAGAAGAACACTCATCACATTGAGGCCTCTGGCAGTTTTGGAAAGATGACTTTTACAATCGAAAACTTTCCAGACCCAAACAATCCAAAAACAAGCAGGTTAGCAATCTTGTCTGCCATTGAAACCCTTAGAAAATACTGTTCAGATGAAATTCAGATTGGAACATAATATGGCAAAAATTGCCACTATTACTAGAATTTACAAGAATTATGGGCATCTTCCCAGTCTTTAAATTCAGAATAATTCAATTTTTTATTGGCTTATGCTCGTCCAAGATACATCAAAGCTAAAAGAAGACATTTTGCGCCTAAAAAAAGAAAAAGACATAGTGCTTTTGGCTCATAATTATCAGATTCCAGACATTCAAGACATTGCTGATTTTACAGGTGACTCTCTTGGACTCTCAAGACAAGCCGCAAAAGTAGACCAAAAAACAATTCTGTTTTGCGGAGTGCACTTTATGGCAGAGACTGCAAAAATTATCAGCCCTCAAAAAAAGGTCTTGATACCCGATTTAGAAGCTGGTTGTTCATTATCTGATTCTATTACGCTTGACGAATTAAAAAATTGGAAAAAGCACCATCCAAATGCAATTGCTGTTGGTTACGTAAACACTACTGCTGAGATAAAATCTGAATTAGATTACTGTTGCACTTCATCTAATGCTGTAAATGTTGTAAATGCCATCCCAAAAGATAAGGATATCTTGTTTCTGCCTGATATGTTCTTGGGTTCGTATGTTGCAAAAGTGACAGGAAGAAAAAATATGCATATTTGGGCAGGAGAGTGCCATGTGCATGCAGGAATAACTCCTGATGATGTAACTAGAAAATTAGATTCTATGAAAGACTCTGAATTTGTAATTCATCCAGAATGCAGCTGCACCACCCCGATGCTTTACGACCTTGCCTCAGGTAGTTTCAAGAATAGAAACGTCTCTATTCTTTCAACTGAAGGGATGTTAAACAAGGTCAAAGCCTCTAAAGCAAATAATTTTGTTGTGGCAACTGAAACTGGAATTCTGTATAGGATGAGAAAAGAAAATCCTGGCAAAACCTTTGTTCCAGCTTCAGACAAAGCTGAATGCCAACATATGAAAATGAATACTCTTGAAAAAGTCTACGACTCTATTGTCCAAGACAAACACGAAATTACTGTTCCTAAAGAAATTGCAGACAAAGCCAGATTGGCAATAGATAGAATGCTGGCAATAAGCTAGCACTTTTCATTATTTTCTTTGGAATTTTTACAATAATCTTAATCTCATTAGGGTATTATTTGGGTGGACTGATTTCTCAGTATCTTGGTAGGATTATTTGGTTTAGGCTCAAAAGACCCGGAGAAAAAAAATATTTCTAAAAAAAAGAAGGAATTACGAAAACTAGTAAAAGAAAAAAAATATGATTCTGCACTGAGAATAGGGTCTGAGATTCTAAAAAAAACGCCATACGAAAATGACGTGTTGTTCATAATAGGGGGAATTTACTACATGAAGGGGAAATATCGAACAGCAATATCTTATTTTGAAAAATCTCTTGAAATTGCAACTCATGATGTTGAAGTGTTGATTTTGCAAGCTAATGCGTATTTCAGACTAGGAAATTTTACCAAAGCTACCGACTGTTGTGATAAAATAAATGAGATTGATCCAAAAAATAAAGCAGTAAAAGAATTATCAGAAAAAATTGAATCTGCTAAAAAGTAATTAAATCTCCAAACTCACATCTGTTCCTTTAACAGAATTTGTAATGCTTCCCACAGAAATAATGTCCACTCCTGTTTTTGCATACTGTGCAATATTTTTAGATTTGATTCCACCTGATGCTTCAAGTTTTACTTTGTTGCGAAGCTTTTCTTTTTTTAGATTCTCTACTGTCTTTTTAATCTGAGATGGAGAAAAATTATCTAACATAATTACTGTTGCCCCTTCTTTTGCAGCTAAGAGTGCATCATTGTTAGTTTCTACTTCGACTTCAAATTTTTTGTATTTCTTTTTGGCTTTTTTAATCAAATCCACAATGGAATTACTTGCAGCAATGTGATTGTCTTTGATCATCACCATCTCGTCTAATCTCATTCTATGCTTTTCTCCTCCTCCAATTCGTACTGCCTCCTTGTCAAAATATCTGAGACCTGGAGCGGTTTTTCGAGTTGCATAAAGTTTAGTTTTTTTAGTTGGAATTTTGGATACAAGCTCACTTGTCTGAGTTGCAATTCCGCTCATTCTGGCAAGTAAATTCA
>JASFMV010000123.1:0-4149 GCA_050117375.1 Nitrosopumilaceae archaeon
CCCCCCTACAAAAAACATCAATTTTCCTTTCATGAAACTCTCTAATATGGATGATCTTGGATTGTTGGTATTGTTTGCCAATCAATACCAAAAAATAATGTCATAGTATTATCTAGGTACTTTCAAAAATGTGATTGGGGTTATTTCTCAAGTCGATTTAATTTGTCACACCATGGACATTTCTTGTATTCATTTGGAAATATGGATCTGCATTTATTGTATTTTTTTCTAAAGAATATTTTTCTTCGGACAGCTCTGTGCCCTTTTCATTGATGTCAATTGTCATAGGCAATGCTCCGTATTGTCCTAATACACATACCAATTTGTAGAAACACTAATGAACAAACTAGAAACGATTTCGGTTAGAATGAAAAAGACAGCAGCAGAAATAATGGTAATTGCTGGAATGGCCCTATTGCTGATCTATATTTTGGATGCCATGGTTGGGCAAGGTGAAACAGGTTTCCTGCCAATGACTGCCGAAGAAAGAGGTAGGACATTTGGAACCTCATCAATGATATTATTTTTTGTGTCATTTGGAGTCGGCTATAAGGAACGTTCGGTGATATTAACTTCCATACTTATTGCCGGAGGGGCATTGATGGGAACATCGGTACTTGTTGCATCAGCAATGTCTGAAGGTGGACTCTCTGAAGCTCCTGCTGCTTTTATAGCTGTAATCATAGTTGGGTACATCATCATGGCATTAGGCATACTAAGAATAGTTCTTGGAAAAGATAAAAAATAATTTCAGAAAAGGGAATTCAGTTCGGCTCACCGTGTTGATTATCAAAGAGTTTAGGAACTACTGAAAATCCAATGATGTTTACCTTCAAAACTAGGATTGATTGAGATTTCCAATTCAGTAAATGGAACTTTTTGAATCCTAGTACGAATCTTGTTTTTTCTTTCATTGACATCTTTCATACGCTCAGGATCAGCAAAAAATTTCTTCAAACCCACAGGACTAACAAGAAATCTGCTAACTTCTTCCTTGTTAATCCAAAAGGCTTCATCAGTTTCTATGAATAGCATTTCATTGTCAAATTCAATATGATTAACCGTGAAGGGCATATTTTCAATTTCGTTAATTCTAACCAATAGTAAAAAATGGAAAAAGATTCAATATGAATTGAACATTTTTCAAAGAGTCTAGAACCTTCTAATTGCAATTACTCCAATTACGGGAACTCCAACATACATTCCAATATTTAGCAGGATTAGAGATATTCCATATCCAAACACTTCAGCATCAGTTTCCATATCAACATGATTCAGAATTGAAAGACTTGAAATCATCGGAGTGATTGCAAGCTTGACGGTCTCTTTGAAGTATGGATTTTCACGCTCATAATCAGCAATTTGTGGGCTAAATGAGTAGTAGAATTGGTTGAATGACTCCATAAATGTAGAACCTGACTCTGTTTGGAGTAGTTTGTTGTCTCGAAGTTCTCTGAGTTTTTGTACTTGTGGTGCAAGTTCTGAACCATAGCTTGCAGTTGCTATTAGGCATCCACCATTGTTCTCAGAATCTGTAATTGGTGAGATTGTTTTTGGAATAATTCGGTAAATTACTCCCTCACTTAATGATACAACATAAAGAAAACCATCAGGACCCCGTTCAATATCTGTTACACATCCAAACCCAGTACCGACAATAATTTCATCTAGATTTTCTCCTTCATTGATAACCATATCTTGCAAGTCTGTGTTATCAAATTCAAACCCATCTCGATTTTTATTTAATTCAAATTTGTAAATATTTCCGTTATTACAATCGCCAACAAAAAGGGAATTGTCATAGTCATTAGTTTCTCTAAAGTTTGCAAAATCTAATCCAGTGGGAGCCACATTTTTCTCCCAGCTAAATTTAGGATCTCCATATACATAGTCTTCATAACTTGGAATTTTTGCAAGATCTGATTCGGTAGATGGTCCCATAATTACTATCCAGCCACTGTTGAATTTTTCAGGAATCAAATTTATCTCATCAAATTTATCATTTCCATTTTCAGTAGCCCACAAATTTCCTGTTACTGGGTCTACAGCAAGACCAAAGCTGTTTCTTATTCCCATAGCATAGTATGGCTTTTGGGTTTCTAGCTGGAAAATCACTCCATTATCTTTGATATCCAAATCCCTACCTTCAAGCCATTCAACAGGTTTATTTTGTAAAAGACCGTATTGTAAAGTATCTCCAATTACAGCAAAGACTTTTCCATCCAGTCCTGCTACCATCGCTCCTCCGTTATGAGACACATTGGATGGAAGTTCTTTTAACAAAATGGGATTTATCAGAGAAATACCGTCCCAGTCATATTTGTAAATTCTATTACCTATTGATTCTCCTCCATCTTTGTTTGCCTCTGTAAAATAAAGATAAACAGAAGATCCAACACTGGTGATTCCCAACATACCCTTTTCTCCAATAAAATCTACATTTACGTCAAGTACTGGTTCATCTTGAATAACTCCATCTCTGATTAACCTAACCTGTCCATTGTCTTTTTGTAAAACTAGGATGTCATCTTCTACAAAAGTCATTGTAGTGATAGAACAACACAAATCAGAAACATACGTTTCAACAACCAAGTCTTGAAGTGAAATTGTGGGTACTCCAAAAGCAAAACTAGAACTTGAAAAGAAAATCATTCCCAAGATTACAAAAATTACAAATTTCACAAATCTCAATAATTTCTAGCGCTATTTAGGAGGTTGCAAAAATTATCATCTCAAAATAATTTCAAAATTTCACAAAAAGTGTTTTCTGGGATTTGAACTTGTTGGGTTTAGTCGTTAATAGACTTCAAAAAAATAAAAAGAAGAAAGTTTTCTGTCTAGTATCCTAGTTTTTCACAGAGTTGTAATCCTTTTTCAGTGGGCTCAAAGATGATTTTCATGTATGGTGCCTTGTGTCCCGGTCGGTCTTCAAGTTGACCATGAACAGCAGTGAATACGTTTCCTTCACACAATAGTCCCAAATTCTCACTTAATTTATGAGAGTTATCAGGCTCACCATAAGAAAGGTTTTCATCTTTATCATCCCAAATCCCTTTTACAATTCCCTTTTTTGGTATTGCAACATTAGAAGCGTCATCAACCCCTGGATGTCCAAAGATATTTAGCTGGTGTGGCCCTTTTGGATTGGCAGGAGTGCTGTCAGGTGCAGTTGCCTTGTGAATGTGCATTCCATCAACATCATCAAGTGGATCAGAATTAGTGTCTTTCAACTCCATTCCAGAAATTTTGATTTGATATTTTAGGTGCTTACCTTTTTCTTGCAACCAAGCTTTCATTTCACATTCCAAGTCTTCATGGTTTTCATAATTTGCCATTGCAAACCCTGTAACTATGCAGTCATCTGATTCAAAATCAGGATTATTAGATTTTTCAGCAGTTGCTTGAGGAATTCCATTTATTGCAACAACAGACATAGAGAAAATTGCGGCTATAGATATTGCTAGGATAGTTTTGGTGTTTTGATTCAATTTCATTAGTTTCTAATACATACAAAATTAAATTTAAGGAAAGATTACTATTTCCACAATTGGGTTTTAGATTTGTACCATTTAATTCAGAATTAACGCAAATTGTAATTTTATTTTACGACAAATTCTGATTTAATGAATTTCTTTGAAATTAGATGCCCAAATAAAATGAATTTATTTTCTAATTTGAATAAAAATAAGTAAAAATCAGGAACGAATTATCGGTGCTGCTTTTCCTGTGATTTTCACAATATCCTCATCAGACGCAATTTCTTCTAGTCTGCCCACCTTCATTCTGCCCATAGTGAATAGAACATTTTGCTCATCACTGTATTCTGCTTCAAGTGAGAATTTTTCTCTCAAATCAAAAAGCTTTTTGTCCATATCCAAACCAGATTTGTACTCAACCATCAAGGTCACTTGAGGTTCCTTAATGTATTCTGAAGACAGTTTACGTTCCAGATACATCACTCTGTGAACAAGATTGGGATCGACCTTTGGCAACTTCTGTTCCAAACTAGCAACATATTGGTCGTATGTATTTTCTAATTCCGACATGGAAAAACATTTCTTTTGTTATCATTTAAAGTGAAACTAGGATTTTCAAATTTGAAAATGAATTTATTCTTGGAAATAAAATAAGTCATATTGCTCATGCAAT
>JASFMV010000124.1:0-4138 GCA_050117375.1 Nitrosopumilaceae archaeon
GTAATCTTCCTATGCAATATCAAAAAAAAATATCAGAAAAATTTCTATGGCAATGTTTCAAATGTGGAAAAAAATATTTTGTTTCTGAAAAATTAGGGCATTACATAATTGAAGAAACATGGAGTCCGCCAAAATGAAATTTAACATTTATTGAAAACAATTGACTTGACTATACTCATTACATTAAATTCTCTGGCAACTTTGTAAATCTCTTCTTAAATTTATTCAAAATAGGCTCAAATCATGACTTCTGGAAACGTGTTAGTATGATCTAAACTTCTTGCAAACTCTATGATGTTTGTTTGACGCAATCCTCTGAACAATAATCGTCTTTTAGACTTTGGAACTCTCTACCACAAATTATGCATTCTTTCACAGCTCGCATTGGAGCTTTATTGTTTTGGTAAGATATAAGATCGATCCAATTTATTATTATACTTACGATCGTAAATCTTTGCGATCAGATTATTTGAATAATTTTCACGATTGTTTAAATCAGGTTAAAACATAGATTATTCATGAGTACTCAAATGAGTGCAGCCCGGAGGGGTGTTGCAACTGATGAGATGAAACAGGTTGCAAAAGATGAGGATGTAACACTTGACTGGCTTGTTCCCAAAATTGCAAAGGGGTCTATAATAATTCCGAGTAATAACCAAAGAAAACAAAAAATTCACAATGTGGGGATTGGTAAGGGTCTTAAAACTAAAGTTAATGTCAACATTGGAACTTCTACATTAAACGTGAATCTTGAAGAGGAAATTGAAAAAGCAAAGATTGCAGTAAAGTATCATGCCGATACTATTATGGATTTAAGTGATGGGGGGGATGTTAAAAAAATCAGAAAAGCTCTGCTTGAGGAAGCTCCAATAACGTTTGGAACTGTTCCTATCTATGAGGCTTACAATTATGGTGTTGAAGTTCATAAAAATCCCTTAAATCTAACGGAAGATGATTTTCTAAAAGCTTTTGAAAATAATGTAAAAGATGGTGTAGATTACACCACCATTCACTGTGGGATTACAAAAGATATTGCAAAACGGATTCTAAAAGTGCAAAGATATGGTGGTGTTGTTAGTAAAGGTGGAACCTTAACTGCGGCTTGGATGTTAAAGCATGATAAAGAAAATCCCTACATTACTCATTATGATTACCTGATTGAATTGGCGCGAAAATATGATGTTACATTTAGTCTCGGTGATGCCTTGAGGCCAGGTTCGATACTTGATTCGCATGATGAGTTACAAGTTCAAGAGATGATAAACATGGTTGATTTAACTAAACGGGCTCACGAAAAAGATGTCCAAGTAATGATTGAAGGTCCGGGTCATGTTCCACTAAATGAGGTGGCAGCAAATGTTCGATTGTCAAAATCTCTGATTGGTGATGTTCCCTACTATGTTTTAGGACCTCTGGTAACTGATGTTGCATCTGGGCATGATCATATCGCAAGCGCTATTGGTGCTGCCGTTTCTGCAAGTGAGGGTGTGGATCTTTTGTGTTACCTTACTCCGTCGGAACATTTGGCATTGCCAAATCCTGAAGAAGTAAAAGCTGGGCTGATCGCTTATAGGATTGCTGCTCATGCGGGAGATCTGGTAAAGATTAGAGACAAGGCGATAAAATGGGATATGGCTATGAGTGAAGCCAGACGAACACTTGATTGGGAAAAACAATTGGCTTTGTCCATTGATCCTGAAGAAGCTGCAAAGATCCATAGCCGAACTGGTCAACATCCGGGCAATAATGTTCCTTGCACAATGTGTGGGGGTGCATGTGTTTACATCATGCTTCCACAACAACGAGGATATGAGAAGGAAAACTTACAACAAACTGAGTAAAACTTTGTCTATGCTTGGAACTGTATCGTAATTTTTAATTTCATTTACAGTGACCCATTTGTATTCTGAATTTTCCCAGTTTAGCTTTATTGTTGGATTGCTTGATTCGAACAAAAATGGAAAAATTTCCCACTCATGATTTTCATATTGAGGCGAATGCACTGTCATTTTTGAGGCGGCTTTCAAAAATTTGATTTTATCTTCAGTAATTCCCAACTCTTCAAAAATCTCAATCTTTGCTCTATTGAGCGGATCCTCCTCATTCTCTATGATTCCGCTAATTCCTGCCCATAAACCCTTCATGGTTTTGACTTTATTACTTCTCTTTAGAATGAGAAATTTGTCATTATCTTTAATGAAAGACGTTACTATTCTTGTCGAGCGCATTTTGACTATTTTTTCTCAACGGCATTTACCATCTTTGTCAATTTCTTGTAAGATGCGTCTAAGTCAGTTTTGGTAGCAAGCCTTTCTTGGCATGATTTAATGTATGTAATTACTTCCTCGGTTTTTGATTCCTGAACGGCTGTTAGTAATCTTCCTACATCTTTCCACAGATCCTCTGCAACCCTTCTGATTTCAGGATTTGCAATAATTGTTTCAATTAATTCTGGGGATTCAGTCATTATGCTTTCGGCAAGAATCTTTTGAACTGTAAACGTGGTTCCGGACATTTTTTCTGTTAAAGCAATCTTTTCATCTTTCGAAATAATGTTTGCAAATACAAGGTTTAGAAGATGAGTCAATCCTAAAATCACTGCAATTTTCTTATCATGCTCTACTGCATCAATGGTTACAAAATTTGCCCCTTCAAAAAGAGATTTTGCAACTGTAAGTTCTTTTTTAGCATCTTTTACTGGGACTGAAATAATGTTGTGCCCTTTGATATTTTTTATACCTGGACCAAACATTGGGTGAATGCAAATAGGATTAATTTTAGCTGGCATTTTAGACAATGATGACACGGCCTTTCCTTTTTCTGATGAAATTTCAATCAGATATGTTCCTCTCTTCATTTCTTTTGCAATTAATCTAATAATTTCAGGGGTTCTTCTTGTTGGAGTACATAACATTACATAGTCTGCCTTGAGAATTGCACCTACTAATGATTCGGATTGGATAATTTCTTTACCTTTGATTTTATTTTCTTCATCATAACCTGTTACTTCAAAGCCTTTACTTAGAAAATATTTGGAGAACCATTGGCCCATTTGACCTCCAGCACCAACAATAGTAATTGACTTCTTCATCTTTTATCACTTAAAAATCCGCTTAGTATATTCATTCCGTCTGTTAGAGTTTGGTCATCTCTACATGCTGATAATCTGATAAATTTTTTGTAATCTCCAAAGCCTTCTCCTGGTGCCACTGCTAATCCTTTTTCTAATAACATGTTGGAAAATTGGACTCCGTCAAATCCATCTTGATTGACTCTGGCAAAGAGGTACATTGCTCCGTCAGGATGAATAAAATCGAGATTCATCTCTTTGGCTTTTTTAATCAATAACTCTAATCGTCGCTGTACTGTATTAGTATTGTTGGAGGTATCTGCTTCTAAAGATCTCATTGCGACATATTGCATTGGCTCTGACACATTAGTTAGACACAATGCCTCAAATTTTGACATTTTATCAATTAGGTCTGGATGTGCAATGGAGTATCCTATTCTAAAACCGGTCATTGCATGAGATTTGGAAAAAGATTGTGTCACGATGGTCTTATCGTAATTATAATTCAGTACACTTTTCCAATTTCCAAATGAATATTGTGAATAAATTTCATCACTAAGAATAAACAAATTATTTTTAATTGCCAACTCTACGATTTCATCTTGCAATTTTTCGGGAAGTATTTTTCCAGTTGGATTATTTGGATAATTCAAAGCAATCATTCTAGTATTGGAGTTTATAGTTTGCTCAATTTGCTCAATTGATGGTTCCCATTTACTTTCAAATGTAGTGTTGATTGTTCTTACTTTTACCCCTGAGTTTAGTGCACAATCTTTGTATGCAGGCCAGGCAGGTTCAATAACAATTAGTTCGTCGCCTGGATTAAGGAGTGTATTGATTGCAGTAAAGATTCCAAATCTTGCACCTGGGGTAACCATGATGTTTTCTTGGTTTATGTTCACTTTGAAATTTTTTGAAATGTGTTTGGCCAGTGCTTCTCTAAACTGTGGCATCCCTTTAGCTTGACCATATTTTAAAAATCCTTTATCGTAAACTTCTCCAAGTGCTTGTTTGGTAATGTCTGGAGGCAAAAAGTCTGGTTCTCCTACCTCCATATGGATAATTTTC
>JASFMV010000125.1:0-4081 GCA_050117375.1 Nitrosopumilaceae archaeon
ATACTGGACAAATTTGTTGTCAGAGTTCTCAGGTAAAGAAAAAAAGATTCTATCAAATCATTTTTCAAATTCTGATGGAAGTGTATTTGCGATAATTACCCCAAGACAAGTTGATCGTGGAGCTCTAATGTCTAGATATAGTAGAACAGACAAAAGCATGCGAAGAATATTTTTAGATGAATTTTTAAAAAATAAAAATCGCGGGGAAGAATTTTACAACAGAGTGCTTTTAGAATACGGAGACGATTCTGTTGCAGAACTAGGCGAAGCGCAAATTGCAATTGAAGGACTTTCAAATATTGCAGTAAAAAAAATCGAAGACAGAAGAATAGGATTATCATATCTTGAAAAATCATCAAGATATGTTGCTTGGAATAAAAAAATTAATGGAGAATATAGATTTTATCGAGACTCTGTTTTAATGAAATCAAAATTTGCAGATGAGTATTTGGATTCTTGTAATTTTTCCTTTGATGTTTATTCGAAAAACATTGAACCCATGATAAATTATGTTAGAGAAAAATATCCTATTGAAAAATACTTTTTTAAAGATTCAAAAGACGGAAAAGAAAAAGAATTTTCTAAATTAAAACAAGAGCAAGATATTAAATCTGCAAATATGATTTACAAAGGGTCAACCAAAGCAAAGGCCCTAGACATTCTAAGAGGATTACTACCAGCATCCACACTAACAAATGTAGGAATAACTGGAAATGGACGTGCATTTGAGTACCTTTTGACAGTTCTTGCAGCCTCAGACCTTCAAGAAGAACAAGATTTAGCCTCAAAAATCAAAAAAGAGCTTGATACCACAATCAAATCTTTTGTTCGAAGGTCCGACGACAAATATGGAAAAGCATTTCAAAGATATCTCAGAGAAATTAGAAAAACTTCCAAATCAATTTCAAAAGAAATAAAGGCAAAAAAATCCTTTGGAGTTAAAACAAAACTAGTAGATTGGGAACCAGAAAAAAATTCCATTGACAAAGTTATCACCAGTATAATATACGAGCAGTCTCCTAGCACGTCTTACCAAGACATTTTTACTCAGGTTAAAAAATTCTCAAAAGAAAAGAAAATCAAGATAATTAACCAATTTGCAAAATTACGTCATAATAGAAGACACAGACCAAGCCGGGCCTTTGAGAATGTTTACTATACGTTTGATTTGTTAAATAATTTTGGAATGTTCAGAGACTTTCACAGACACAGAGCTTTGACTATCGAGCGGCAATTGCTTACAACCGATCATGGTTACAACACTCCAAAAGAGATAGAAATCTTGGGAATCAATAAAGAATACAAAGAATGTATGGATAAAACAAAAGAAGCTTTTAACAAAATAAGAAAAAAATTTCCTGAGCAAGGACAATACGTTGTTAATTTTGCTTACAACTATCCTTACTTTATGAAGTTTAATTTACGAGAAGCATGTCATTTAATTGAATTAAGAACTGTTCCTCAGGGACACATAGATTACCGGCGAGTGGCGCAACAAATGTACAATCAAATTAACAAAGTTCATCCAAACTTGAGCAAAATAATGAGGTTTGTGGATTTGAAAGAGTATGATCTTGAAAGATTTGAGTCTGAAAAAAGAACCGAAGAAAAACGAAAGAATCTAAAATAGAAAATATACTAATACGGTTACAAACAAAATAGTTTGTGACAGAAAAAATTAAGAAAACATCTGAGGAATGGAAAAAAGAACTAACCCCAGAACAATATGAGATTTGCATCAATAAAGGTACAGAACCCCCATTTTCAGGAAAATATTGCAACAGTAAAGAAGAGGGCACCTACAAGTGCGTGTGTTGTGGAGAGTCATTGTTTAAATCAAACACAAAATTTGATTCAGGTTCAGGGTGGCCAAGTTTTTGGGACCCCATATCAGAGGAAAAGATAGAGTATATTTCAGATACATCTCTTGGAATGATTCGTACTGAAGTTAATTGTAACAAATGCGGCGCTCATTTAGGACATGTGTTTGATGATGGTCCAAGACCCACTAATTTGAGATATTGTATAAACTCTTTATCCCTGTCATTAGAAAAAGAAGAGTAGTGTTTCACTTGGAAAAATTTATCAGAAAAGCCTAAACAAAATTCACAAATTATTAATAAAACACAATCAATGGTAAGAAAATCAAAGATATGAATAAAACACACAATAGTGGCGCAAATGAAGGAAAAGAGGAATTTTGAGAATAATACTTTGTGGATTTGGAGTCGTAGGTCAGAGCCTAGTCAAACTTTTTGATTCACGATCTGAGGACCTCTATGCAAAATATGGATTAAAGCCAAGAGTAGTAGGGGTTTTTGACAGTAAAGGAAGTGCAGTTGATTCTTCTGGTCTTGATCTTGAGAAACTAGTAGATACAAAAAAGAAACACGGAAGTGTAAAGAACTATTCAAATTCAAAAAATAAAATGTCGGGAATAGACATGATTAAGAATTTAGAAGCTGATGTGTTAATTGAAACTACTGCAAGTAATTACAAAGACGCAGAGCCTGGAATGACTCACATTACAATGGCTATGAAAAAAGGCATGCATGTAATTTCAGTCAATAAAGGCCCACTTGCTCTTGCATTCCCATCGTTACTAGAGCTAGCAACATACAATCAGGTATTGCTAAAATTCAGCGGCACTGTAGGAGGTGGAACGCCAATCTTAGACTATGCAAAAGACAGTCTCCGTGGAGAGCGCATTACTTCATTTGCAGGAATTCTCAACGGAACCACAAATTACATTTTGACAAATATGGCAAGTGGTCTTACTTTTGAATCTGCCCTAAAGGACGCCAAAGATAGAGGGTATGTGGAAGCCGATGAGGCACTAGATTTGGATGGCCTGGATGCAGCAGCAAAACTGGTAATTTTGGCAAATTGGATTATGGGGATGAAGGTAACCATGCCTGACATTAAATGTACTGGAATAAGAAAAGTCACGACTGATGATATCAAAAAAGCTGCCAAGAAAAAATGTGCAATTAAGCTAATTGCATCTTGTAACAAAGAGCTAGAAGTAGGACCAAAAGAAGTTTCAATTGATGATCCTCTTTGTGTCAATGGGACGCTAAATGCCATCGCATTTACATCAGAGCATTCAGGGACACAGACAATTATTGGAAAGGGGGCAGGAGGAATGGAAACTGCAAGTTCTATTCTGAGGGATTTGCTAGACATCAGACAAGAGACTGCAAAAAATTGAAATCAAATTTAATTTCAAAAAGTGAAACTGCATCAGTAATAAAAACACTTTCGGAGAAATGGAATATGGAAATACCAAAAAATAAAAATCTTAAAGTTCATGAAATTTCAAGTGATGCACAAATTATTGTAGGTAACGGAGTAAAAGCTTTGAAAGTGGATGAGGAATACGTTCCATTTTTATCAGAGATAGAAGCACTTGAAAAATTTCCATATGTCATGGTAGACATGGGGGCAGTCAAATTCATGTGCAAAGGAGCAAATGTGATGAGACCAGGAATTAAAAAACATTCAGAATTTCAAAAAGGAGATATTGTTTGTGTCATTGAGGAATCACATCACAAGTTTCTAGCAGTTGGAAAAACTTTGGTGTCTAGTGAAGAAATGGATTCAATGGAAAAAGGAGAAGTGATAAAAAATCTTCACTACGTTTCAGATAAGTTCTGGGAAATTGGGAAAACACTTAGTTAGTAATTTTTTCAGAGGATTCTTGGATACCATCTTTGGTAATAATCATAATATCAAGACCATCACCACTTGCAGAATCCCTCAACGAAGCTGAGCGAACTGCTTTTTTGGCCAAATCTACTGCCTCGTCTTTACTCATGTTTTGTTTGAATTGCGGGTCTAGAACACCCAAAGCCATTTCAGCTCCTGTTCCTACTGCCGCGTATTCATCAGGCAAAACTGAACCGAGAGGATCCAAAGTATACAGGATTGGTTTGTCAACTACTCCGCCAACAATAACCTGAGTCAACAATGGAAAATATCTTCTCTCATACATCATATTTGACATCATTTTGGCAACTGAGTTTGGAGGCACTTCTCTTTTTAACTCCATTTTTCGAATTTTCGCCAAAGCTGCTATCTG
>JASFMV010000126.1:0-4080 GCA_050117375.1 Nitrosopumilaceae archaeon
TTCTTTGATTTGCCAAGTGCAATTGATGCAATCACAATACCTATAATTCCAAGAACTATACCTAGATAACCCACACTATTTTCAGAATTTGATTTTTGAAGTGAAGCTACTGTTTCTTTTAAATCGTTTACTTCTCCAACCACTGCAGTATGTCCATCAATTAGCTGATTTAGTGTTAAATCAGATGACTCAGGAAATTCAATGTAAGAACGTTCATCTACTTTAGGAGGATGCATTGAAAGACTAACTGTAGTATTTCCTATGTTTCCAAGTATATTTGCTTGATAAAACCCAGCTACTGTGGGGTTAACAAATGCATAATATTTTCCAGGAATATTATGATCTGCAGCTAGAGAAAGAGTAATTTTTTCATCTTTTAGAACTAATTGCATTTTTAAAGATTTTTCAAGTCCTGAGACTCCATTTTTGAATTCTTGTTCTTCTAAAGGTAGCTCAGGTTCAAAGGGGCTAACAAATAGTTCAACCCCATTGGTTTCTCCAGATACTACAGGCTCATTCATCCATCCTATCTCCAATCTATAATCACCAACAGAATCAACAGTATGACCAAACGCTATACCAAAAAATCCTGGGATTATTAATAATAAAATTAAGAATTGATGTTTCAACAACAAATAAACCGAATATCGTGTTAAAAATGTTATAGAGGTTTCTTAGAAATAAAATTCAGGTCGAGATTTGTACCACAACTAATTTTTAGGCATCTGCATACATTGATACTTCCCAGGCAGTAGGTGTTTGGGCAAACGCTGTGTATTCCTTATACTTTAATTCTGAATATTTATCAAGAAAATCTTTTGTAAAAACTTCCTCAAGGAATTTTTGATCACTTTTAAGAGAATCAAGTGCTCCTTTTAATGAAACTGGAAGAGTTCGGATATTGTACTCTCGTTTCTTTTCTGCACTTAGTTTGTAAACATTTTCTTCTACAGGATCTCCAGGATCTATTTTATTTTTAATTCCATCTAAACCAGCTAGTAATAGTGCAGCTTCTAGGAGGTAAATGTTAGCAGTTGGATCAGGAACACGATATTCAATTCTCTTGCTTTTTTCTTGATTTCTATAATACATGGGAACTCTTATTGCAGCAGAACGATTACCCATTCCCCAACAAACATTTACTGGAGCCTCAAAACCGGGGACAAGTCGTTTGTAAGAATTGGTTGTGGGATTTGTAATGGCACATAGTGCAGAAGCATGTTCTAAAATTCCACCGATATAGTATCTACCCTTTTGACTCATTTGTGCTACAGTATCAGCTGGATCAAACATGATGTTGATGTTATCATTCCATAAACTTTGGTGAGTATGCATTGCAGAAGCATTATCTCCAAAAATTGGTTTTGGCATAAATGTAGCCACCTTGTTTTTCCTTTTGGCTTTTACTTTAACAATATTTTTGACAGCAACTACGCTATCAGCCATAGCAATCATTTCATCGTAAACTAGGTTGATTTCACATTGGCCTGAAGTTGCCACTTCATGATGTTCTGCTTCTATTTTTATTCCAAAATGGTTGTAAAGATCATCGCATATGTCTTTTCGAAAAGTCTCAAGAGTATCTTTTGGCTGTGATGGATAATATCCCTCTTTGATATCAATAGCGGTACTGACATTTCCCTTAGCCCAAGGAGATTCTTTTGATTCAATTGAGTACCCTGAACCTCCATAAGAATGGGTAGCGGCATATGGGGAAGGATAAACGTTGATTGTATCAAATACAAAAAATTCTATTTCAGGGCCCCAATTAGTATGAGTTAATCCAAATTCTTTTAATTTTTCAGCCGCCTTGTATGCTATTCCTCTTGAATCTCTATTGTATCGGGTTTCTTCTACTGTGTTACCCTCATAAAGATCACAAAAGAGAATTGCATTTTTTCGATTTCCTTGATCATAATCACTTGGTAGAATTCGAAAAGATTTTGGATCAGGTTTTAAAATCATATCGGAGTTATTCACAGATTTGAAACCAACGATTGAACTTGCATCTAATTTTTCCAAACCATTTTCAAAACTGCTCTTATCAATTGCATAACTTGGCATTCCAAGTCTATGTAATTCTCCAAAAATATCAACAAACCAAAAGTTTAGGAATGTAATGTTTTCATCTTTCACAGTTTTTAATACTTGATCTACATTCAACTATTTTTTTAGAAAACTATTACACTAATGTTAGTTAGTAAGATTGTTTTAGCTATCTTGTAAAGAGTAAAAAAATTCCCTAGTGAGACATTTTTACGCCATATTTTTGTTCTAATTCATCTTCAAAGAAGAATTTTTCCTCAAATGCTGGTTTTAGATCATCCAACCAAATAGCGTTCTCATCATATTTTGCGAAAAATGGTCTTGAAACCCAATCTTCATTCCTTCCTTGCAAGAAACGCAAGGAAAATACTTTTTGTCCATTTACATTAACAACTCCGTCTACCTGAACTTTACCAGGAGTAGCCGACATGCTTGGACCTCTTACAGTTCTTCCAAGACCACTTACTTGTTTGTAGGCATTACGGAAGATTTCTTGGGCTTTGGCTAACGGGACACCGAAATAATGTTGAGCTCCTGTATCCCTAACAACAAACATGTAATATGGAACACATCCTAATTGAACTTGTTTTGTCCACATCTTGGCCCACATGTCTGCATCATCATTGATGTGAGCTAAAAGAGGTGATTGAGTCCTAATTTGAGCACCAGTAGCTCTGACCTCTTGAATTGCTCGTTTTACAGAATCAGTAGATAATTCAGTTAGGTGGTTAAAATGTGCCATAAAGGCCAAATGGAGTCCACTTTTAGTTACTTTCCTAAATATATCCAGCATAAGATCAGAGTCGTCGTCTGTGAGGAATTTGTAAGGCCAATATGAAAGGGATTTTGTACCAATTCTGATTGTTTTCAAATTTGGAAGTTTTGCTTCAATCAAAGTTTCAATATATTTTGAAAACATTTTAGCTTTCATGATCATTGGATCTCCCCCGGTGAATAGCACATCAGTTATTTCAGGATGCTCAATAAGATATTGAACTAATTGTTCTCCTTCTTTCATAGCAAATTTCATTTCATCCATCCCAACGAATTGTGGCCATCGAAAACAAAAACTACAATATGCATGACATGTTTGACTTTGACTTGGGAAAAATAGACAGGTTTCTTTGTATTTGTGTTGCATTCCATAGAGTTTTGTTCCATCCTTTAGAGTTGGAACATTTAGCTCCATTTGTCCGGCTGGATGCGGATTTAATTGTAATCGAATTTCATTTGCAACATTAGCAATTTCTTTTTTATCAGAATTTTTTTTTAGTGTATTAGCCATTTTTTCAAAATGATCTTGTTTTAGCATTCCTTTTTGCGGAAATGTTAGAACATACATTGGATCATTTGGGATATTATTCCAATCAATTAATTGCTCAATTACATAATTATTTGCTTTAAAAGGTAATACATTTCCTACTACCTCCATATCAAATTGTTCTTGTTCAGTAAGTTTCTGTATTTGTGGAATTTCTCGAAAATTTGCTAAAGTATAAGATTTTAGTGATGGTTTTTCATCCCACACAGTCTCTTGATATGTCATTTAATACAATAGTCTCCTACCATTGTTAAATGTTAAGGAATTTTTAGGCACAAAAAATAATATTTTAAAAACAAAGATTTTGATTAAAACAAATATGATAAACTAGCCTAACCTTTGTATTCAAGATATTCAAATCATTTAGAATAGAGAAAAGATCATGGCTGAAGAGGATATTTCACAAATTTCAGTTGGACAATTTGAAACAGTATCTCAATTACTAGCCTCATCAGAGTCTCTACAAATTGCCTTCATTGTTATGATTGTAGGCATAATTGCTATTGCTGCAGCATATAGTAAATTTTCTGGGTGGGTAACTTCTCAAAAAATATACTATTCACGACCACATTTATCCAGATTTGTTCGCAAAGCAGTACTTCCTTTTTTTGCAATAGCATTGATTTCATCAACAAATGCATACATTCAAACTTCTGGATTATTTGACCAAAATATAGCAGCTGAAGGTGATTTATCTGCAGAGGCTACATTTG
>JASFMV010000127.1:0-4062 GCA_050117375.1 Nitrosopumilaceae archaeon
AATTCAAAATACTTTGTAAATAGTGAAGGAGCTGAGATTTTACAAAACTTTTCTGACGTAGTAGCTGACATGGCAGCAATTGCACATCAATCCGGATTGACTCAATCAGTAAACATCACTGAAGGCGGTAGAGGAGGAATGGAGCAAATAACTAAAAATGATAAAATACAAAAAAGTGCCCAATCAATTTCACAAAAAGCATCTGAACTTTTAGATGCAAGTCCCGCCAAAGAAGAACAAACTACGTTGGTTATGAACCCAGATTTTGTTTCGTTGTTGACTCATGAAATCTTGGGCCATCCATCTGAAGCAGACAGAGTAATGGGAAAAGAAATGGCATGGGCAGGAGGAGCTTGGTGGAAAGACAAACTCGGAGAGCAAATTGGGTCTGAGCATCTTAGTGTATTTGATGATCCTACAATTTCTGAAAGTCTTGGATGGTATTATTTTGATGACGAAGGAGTTGAAACTAAAAAAACTACACTTGTAGAAAAGGGAGTTTTGAAAAACCATATGCAAAATAGGGAAACTGCACCAGAGTTTGAGACAGAACCTACTGCAAATATGCGTGCAGCAAGTTATCGATTCATGCCTCTAATCAGAATGGCCTGTACCTGCATCGAGCCTGGAGATTGGAATCCAGAGGAGATCATTTCAGAGGTAAAGAGCGGGTATTTGGTATCTAACATGAAAATCCCTTCAATTGATATGAAAAGATACAACTGGAGTATCTCTAGTCAATATGCTCAAAAAATTGAAAATGGTCAATTGACAGATTTGGTAAGAGATGTCATAGTCATGGGAGTAGCACCTGAATTTTTCCAAACAATTGATGCATGTGGAAACGACTTTACTGTAAGGCCTATAACTAATTGCGGGAAAGGTGATCCAATGCAATCAATGATTATGGGAAATGGCGGACCTACAATCAGAGGAACTGCAACGATAAAGAGTGTAACCTAGATGGAATCAAAACTAGATATTGTAAGAAAAAATGTGATTAAATGTACAAAGTGTGAGTTGAGCAAAACACGCACCAATTCAGTTCCAGGGAAAGGAAACTTTCACTCTGATGTGATTTTTGTTGGAGAGGCTCCTGGAAGAAATGAGGATTTGAAGGGAGAGCCTTTTGTAGGAGTTGCAGGAAAAAAGCTATCTTTAGCTTTGGAGAATGCAGGAATATCAAGAGAAGATGTGTACATAACAAATACTGTAAAGTGCAGACCTCCCAACAATAGGGTTCCAAGTAAAATAGAAAAAGAGACATGTCAAGACTATATCAGAAATGAAATCGACATAATCAAACCCAAGATAATTTGCGTTCTAGGAAACACTGCATTTGGCTCTATTTTGGGGGGAACTGAAATTACAAAGTATCGAGGAAAAATAGGAAGAAAAGATGATCAATTGTATTTTATTACGATTCACCCTGCTGCTACAATTTACAATCAAGGGTTAATCGAAGTTCTACAACAAGACATCAAAAAATTGTTTGGGCTGATCAGAGAATTAAAAAATGGTAAAGACATTCCAATTGACATTGAGTTTTCTTCCTAGGGAATTTTATGCTAGAGATACAGTAATTGTAGCCAAGAAACTTCTTGGGAAAAAACTGGTTCGAAAAATGGGAAACAAAAAAATTTCTGGAATCATTACTGAAACTGAAGCATACAAGCACAAAGATGACCCTGCCAGTCACGCTTTTAGGAATAAAACTGACCGAAATAGAGCAATGTTTGAAGAGGTTGGTCGAGCCTATGTCTATTTCACATATGGAATGTATTTTTGCTTCAACGTTGTTGCACGAAACCCAAAAACGGAGGCAGGTGCAGTATTGGTACGGGCAATACATCCTGAGAAGGGAATTGAATTTATGAAACAAAATAGAGGTAAAGAAGACCTCAAAATTCTTGCCAATGGTCCTGCAAAATTAGCTCAGGCACTAAACATTACTAAAAAGCAATACGGAGTTGATTTGACTCAAAAATCAGAATTGTTCATTACAGAAGGAATAACTGCAAAAAAGATTTTGGCATCACCTCGAATTGGAATCAGTACTGCAACAGAAAATTTGTGGAATTTTAAAATTAATCTTTAGAATTTTCCTCATCACTGTTATTTTCATCAAGAGTCCATGGTGCAAATCGTCCCATTATTCTTTGCCAGTCTAATTTCAAAAGCAAAATTACAACTGATGTCATCATTGCAGCAAAGATTACAATTCCAATGTAGATAGTACTAACATCTTCAACATCTTCTAAGAGAGGTTCAACTAGTGACAATCCCATATAGTGAGAGATAAACACGATTGCATAAGACAAAACAAGTTTTCCAGTCAAAGTTGCAATAAAGAACCTCTTTGGGTTATACTTTGCAAGACCAAGTGGAACATAAATCAAGTCATCTGGCATAGGAGTTGCGGCTGCAAAAAATGCTGCACCTGCGCCATATCTTTTTACCAACCGTTCAAATGGGCGCATTCTTTTCCTAGAGGCTTTTCCAATTATTCTTCGTCCCTCGTAACTTACAGAAAACACAATTACCTTGGCAGCAGTTGCAGTAACTGCAGAAATTATTGCAAGCAGATGCAAATCAAATGCATCACCTACAGACATGGTTGCAAGTAAGAGAAAAGAAGGTAATGGAACAAAAGGAATTAGAGATCCAAAAAAACTCACCAATGTAAGTCCAATATACCCCACCTCAGGGGCAAATGGGAAGATAGCCGCAAAATCCACAATTCAAGCACATGTTATACATTATTTAACAAAAGCGAAGTCGTTTGAGACTACTTGTTAGAGATTATGAGAATTGCAAACGCATAATCATTAAAATAACATATTCATCGAGCAAATGCTGTTGGACAGAGCTGATTTAACTTTAATTTGTGATAATATTGCTGCAATTAGCCCATACATTAGATTCGTAGGCATAATCAGTGAGCAAGGGAAGCTTATCGCACATAAAAGAAGACAAGATTTAGAGCCATTTTTAGATGCCAAAAGCACGAAGTACCAATTTTCACATATTGCTATAAAAACAGATCTTGAGAGTTTCTTTGATGAGAATTTAGGCAAAGTCCAGTTTGTTTGGGAAGAGCGAGAAAAAGTGCAGATCATCTCATTTGCAGTAGGCAAAATTAGAATTTGGATATCAATTGACAAGAAGGTAATCCGAACAGAAGTCTTGAGAATTATTGATTCATGTCTTCCTATCGTGAAAAAGTATTCAGAAAGTCAGTAAAGCCTTGAAGTGTCCATATTGTGATATTGATTTGGATTCACTTTCAATGACAGAGGGTCTCAAACATATTTTAAAACATAAAAAAGAGAACCAAAATTAACATTTTTTTATAATAAAATCTAGAGTGATACCATGAAAGGCGATGATGTCAGGAAACTAATTGACGAGGCAAATCAAAGGGAAAGAAAAGACTATCAAAAAATGGACATTGAAGAGCTAAGCGGAGAGTTGCGCGGTGCAATGGAGTTTGAGCGAGTTATTTTTGAGAGAATAGAAGACATGGAAAAAAAAGGAACAGAGCAAGACTTGCTAAATTATGCTAAAATAGTAATCAAAAACACGACAGGTCGAGAGATTTCAGAAATTCAGGAAATTTATCTAAAGAAAATTGACAATGAATATCTGTCAAGTTAATTTTTCATCTTCGTACAACCAACACTGCACATATCCAGTTTTAGTTTTAAATTTTGGCGGAAGTTTTTTACACTTGTCAATTGCCAAAGGACATCTTTCAATAAATCGACATTCCGTTGGAGGATTCAAAAGACTTGGAGGATTTCCTTTGATGTATGAGGGTTTTTCCCCATGCAATGTAGGAATTGATTTTAACAAGCCTTGGGTGTAGGGATGTTTTGGGTTTTTGTAAATTTCATATGATGAACCAAACTCCACCATCTGTCCTGCATACATTATTCCAATCTTGTCTGAAATCTCTGACAGGATTGCAAGGTCGTGGGTGATTAACATAAAGGACATTCCTTGTTTTTTTAGATCTTTCAAAAGATTAACAATTTGTGCCTGAATAAGAACATCAAGAGC
>JASFMV010000128.1:0-4059 GCA_050117375.1 Nitrosopumilaceae archaeon
TGTAATGTTTTTTGAGGTATGGTGTTTCCCCACTCTTTTAGATGAGGCCTTCCATCAGGACCTACAGTCATCTCGTAACCGTAGTAGTATGGCCCAAGAGTTTGGACTCGGCCTCCATTTGGAATTTCGAAGACATCGTCCATGTTAAAAAAACGGCTCGACAATCTCCGAAATGTATTTTCGAATTGGTCATCAAACCACATATGTTATACACCAAAACATGTAATAGACATTACAATTAATAAATATTTTGCATTAAACCAGTATTACTGACATGTTGTCATAAATATGACAAAATTAAAATATCAAAAATAAAGACTTCTTTCATGCAACAGATTGTTGTTTTAGAAAATCATGGAAAACCCAAGTACCAAAAACAGGTCACCTATTTTTGTAGGCTGTGTAGGCAATATGGGATAAAGACCAGAAAATCTCATTTACAAAACTTCCACAAAGCAAATCGTGACACAGTAACAAAACGAAGCAACAATGATCTGGTTGATGTGATTTTCATTGCATCGAAGTAATTTTTTTCAAATTACCTATTTTTAAAATTTTTAATTTTTTATTTTGAATTGAAAGTCAGTCTTTGAAAACTTTAGATGATTGTTTGGAACTTTTCATACAAAAAATTTAGAAAAAATCAAACAATTCCTAAAAGAATAGGTTGAGAGTCAAAAGGTTTGTCTGCGACATATAATTCTCTGGCCAATTCCAAATTAGATGGAATTTCAAACCCGATGTTTTTTACTATTTTAAAACCTGGGGGGATTCTAATACTGAAAATATTTTCATTGTTTTCTTTGGATGCATCAAATGTTTTTGGAGTGTACATTCTTCCTTTTTCATCCTTTAATAGCCAATTTTTTCCATAAACTATAGCTTCTGTTGTTCCATAATTTTCAATTTCTATTTTTGTAATTAGGAAGACCCCTCCTTCTAGGGGTTTTTCTCCATTTACTCCAAAATCAGTCCTTTTAATTTCTACAAGTGTGTATTGCAAGTCATTTGTAAGAAGAGTTTTTGGTATCTGTGGTATTTCGATCAGTTGGGATTTTTCCTCCTCAAAAGAAGGAATAGACAATTCGTCTATTCCAAAAAAACTAAATGCATAATTGGAATAATAAGTTCCAATTGAACCAACAATAATTCCAATTATTATTCCTGCAATTACAAATTTTTTTGCCAATTACAAGCAATAATTTTTAGAGTTGTTGTTAAAGCTTTCAGAGATTATACAGATTAAAATACAATCTAAACCATAAGAATACGCCTGAAATTGAAATCAAACAAATCTGATGAAAACGTGCCTGAAAAAGCCGTTGACAAACCCTCTAAACCCTCCTCTGAAAAGACACAAAAAGTCCTAAAAGAACCTGAAAATGATTCTTTTCTAAAAATAAAGCAAAAAACAGATGAAGCGATAAAGGAATCTTTGGATTTTGCAGTCAGTGCTTCTAAGAAAATCGATAAAAACATCAAAGAAGGCATTCAAAAAACAAAGGACAGTTCAATCTACCAAGAAGTACAAGACAGAACAAATCGAATAAGAACAATGGATCAAAGTGAAAAAAACCGTCATAAACGGAAAATTATTCGTGGAATGATTAAGATTCGTGACATTATTTTTGAATTATTTGAAAAGTTTGTTGGTAGGATACGAGTAGGAACGCAATATGGAAAATCCAGTATTGATTTGTTAAGTGAACTCGCAAAACTAAAAGAGCTTGGAATTATCACCGAAAAAGAATTTGAGGCAAAGAAAAAAGAGATTCTAGATAGAATTTGATGCAATATGAATAAAAATTTTGTAATAGCTTACTTGGTAATCACAGTTGTAATATTGATAGGAATTATCGTGATGCTGAATTTTGAATTATTTTCCGAAGGCTGGCTAATTTCATTAGCTGTAATTTTAATATCAATTGGAATTGGAATTGGAATAACTTATTTTAAAATTAAAAAATAATTAATCCATACTAGTGGAAAAAAATTATTTTCTCCGATGATTTTATAAAAGGTGTTAGTATAACCTTTGACCAACATGAAATATGTAGAAAAACAACCTATCTTAGTAAAATTATTCAATGGAATTGTAATAAAGGAGATGAAAAAATGAATTGTTATAGACCTGAATGTCATCTTGATTCTCCATGTATCTATTGTGGTGGTAAAAAAAACTCTAATGACTTTAACAACCATCGTCGCTCCAGTTCTGAATCCGGAGAAGAATAAACAAAATTATTCTATGAGGTATTTGTCAAAATGAAAGCATCTGATCTTTTGGTAAAGTGTTTAGAATCAGAAGGTGTTGAGTACATTTTTGGAATTCCTGGTGAAGAAAATGCTGACCTTATGATGTCACTTGCAGACTCTAAAATCAAATTTATTCTGACTAGGCACGAACAAGGTGCGGCTTTTATGGCCGATGTTTACGGACGATTATCTGGCAAAGTGGGGGTTTGCCTGGCTACTTTGGGTCCTGGTGCAACCAATTTGGCAACAGGGGTTGCAAATGCTAACATGGATAGATCTAGGCTTCTGGCAATAACAGGTCAAACTGATGCCCATCTATTGCACAAAGAATCCCATCAAAACCTCAATGTTGTAAAAATGTTTGAGCCAATTACAAAATGGAGTTGGTCGATTAGATCTGCTAAGAATATCCCGGAAATTGTGAGACGTTCATTTAAAATCGCATTAACAGAAAAACCAGGTGCAACTCATATTGAATTACCTCAAAATGTGGCAAAAAAGGAAACTGATATTCCACCAATAGAACCACAAGAAATTTTTCGACCAAAGGCAAACGAAGATCAAATAAAAAAAGCAGCCCAAATGATCCTGAAAGCAAAAAAACCAATTTTATTTGTAGGCAACGGTTGTATCCGTGAAGATGCAAGTGATAATTTAAGGAAATTTGTTGAAAAAACAAAAATTTACTCCATTAATACCTTCATGGGAAAAGGTGTAATATCTGATGATTGTGAAACTCATCTCCAAACTATTGGTATCAAAGATGCAGATCATGCACTAAAGGCAATTCTTGAATCTGATGTAGTAATTTCAGTCGGATATGATTTGGTAGAATACACTCCGAGAATGTGGAATTCAAAATTGGATAAAAAAATAATTCATGTGGATTTTACCCCATCAGAAGTTTATACCTTTTACAGGCCTGAAGTTGAAATTGTCTCTGACATCGGATTGGCAATGGATGCTATACTTGATGAATTAGAAAAACAACAAACAGATTCTGGAGTAGAATCATATCCAAGAAAAGAAATTCCACAAGTTTTCAAAAAGGTTCGGTCTGAGGTAATTGAGAGAATTGAAACTTTCAAAGAAGATTATTCTTATCCAATTAAACCTGAAAAAATAATTGTAGATGTAAGAAAATTTTTGAAATCCGATGACATAGTTTTATCTGATGTTGGATCTCACAAACTTTGGATATCAAAAATATATCAAACATTGGAACCTAATACGTGCCTAATTCCAAACGGATTTGCCTCTATGGGATTTGCGCTACCTGGTGCAATAGCTGCCAAATTAGTACACCCGAATAAAACCATCGTAGCAATGACTGGCGATGGAGGATTTCTAATGAATGTGCAAGAAATTGAAACTGCAGTGAGGCTAAAATTGCCAATAATTGTGGTGGTTTGGGTAGATAATGACTTTAACTTGATCTCCTTGAAGGAGACACATGAATTTGGAAAAAGTGTTTTTACAAAATTTGGAAATCCAAACTTTGTTCAATTAGCTGAAAGTTTTGGAGCAATAGGAATTCATATCAAATCCACAGAAGAATTTTGCAAAGTTCTAGAGAAGACAAAAACCATTCCTGACAAACCTGTAATAAT
Source organism: Nitrosopumilaceae archaeon (assembly GCA_050117375.1). GTDB lineage: Archaea > Thermoproteota > Nitrososphaeria > Nitrososphaerales > Nitrosopumilaceae > Nitrosomaritimum. The sequence goes on from JASFMV010000128.1 coordinate 3,867, forward strand.
TGCCATTGATGTTGACTATAGTAGAAATGCTGTTTTGTTGGATGATGACTTTCCACCATATGTCAGAGACATAAAAAATCACAAATCCTAATTTAACAAAATAAAATAACTAGAAATTATTTTATTCTAATCTTTTCAACTCATAAAACCATCATACTGTATTGAAAATCAGTCTGGTTTTAATTTTAGATTC
>JASFMV010000129.1:0-4004 GCA_050117375.1 Nitrosopumilaceae archaeon
ACGTTTGGATTTCTAAAACCATGTTTTTCCATCATGTGATTTAAGAATCTAATATCATCAGAAAATTCTTGTCCACATACACTGCAATTGGGCATCTGTCTAAATGTTAAAAATTCATTATTAATAGATTGATTAAATTAAAAATGCCAGCACTGTTGCTTCCCAAGAGCTCTCGCATCTTAGTAGCACAACAGCGACATTAGGTTTGACTTCCAAGTTCGGAATGGGATTGGGTCGCACCCTAACGCTATGGCCGGCTTGAAGGTTATAATCAAATTCTCATCTATTAACGTAACGCCGTTGCTCAGAGAGGTTCAAAAGAGGTATAAAGCAAGGATTTACCGAGATACGACATGACTCACAGAGTTGGTGTGCTTGATATGGAACTTTGCCAGCCAAAAAAATGTGGCCTAGAGTGCATAAAGTATTGCCCAGTAAACAAATCTGGTGCTGACTGTATTGTTCTAAATGAAGAGACCAAAAAGGCCAGAATCGATGAGGACATCTGCAATGGTTGTGGAATATGTGTAAAGGTATGTCCTTTTGATGCAATAACAATTGTAAATTTAGCAAGTGAGTTGGCAACTGACAAAATTCACCAATACGGTCCAAATTCTTTTAGATTGTACAAATTGCCTACTCCAAAAAAAGGAGAGGTTGTGGGATTACTTGGAAGAAATGGAATGGGAAAAAGTACAGTAGTAAATATCCTATCAGGAACACTCAAACCCAACTTGGGAAGATATGAGAACCCACCAGAATGGGATGAGATTTTAAAATACTATAGTGGAACAGAGTTAAAATCACATTTTGAAAAAATCAAAAATAATCAAATCAGTGCATCGATTAAACCGCAACAGATTCAGCATTTAGCTCAAGCATTTGATGGGACTGGAAAAGAGCTGATAGAAAAGTACGATGAGAGAGGAGTCTCAAGACAGCTCATCAAAGATTTAGGATTGGAGAACTCTATTGAACAAAATCTCAAAGAGCTCAGCGGGGGAGAATTACAGAGAATAGCAATTGCCACAGTTGCCTCAAAAGACACTGATTTTTACTTTTTTGATGAGCCTTCATCATACAACGATGTATTTCAAAGAACTAGTGTTGCAAGAACCATTCAAAGCTTGGCAAAGATGGGAAAAAGTGTAATGGTAGTTGAACACGATTTAACGTTGCTTGACTTTCTAAGTGACTTTATTGAAGTTCTTTATGGAGAGCCTGCTGCATATGGAATTGTTTCAAATGTACTTTCTACCAAAGTAGGAATTAATGTATTTCTTGATGGCTATCTTCCAACGGAAAATGTAAGGTTTAGAGACAAAAAATTCTCATTTGATGTATCTTCCTCTTCAACCGATGAGTTTCAAATTGGAAGTGAAGTTATTACTTATCCAAAACTAGAAAAAAAATTCTCTTCATTTTCTGTCACAGTTGAGCCTGGAAAGGTGCACAAAGGGGAAGTTTTGGGAATAATGGGCGCAAATGCACTGGGAAAAACAACAATGATGAAAATGATTGCAGGAGTAGACAAGCCAGATACGGGAAATGTGGACAAAAAAGTAAAGATTGCCTACAAGCCACAGTATCTTCAAAACGATATTGATATTGAGGTAGTTGCATTACTTGATAAAGCAAACGAGTCTCCTATAGAGGGCAGTCAAGAAGAAGAGCAAATTCTAGACCCACTAAAAATCAAAAAACTTTACAATAAATCGGTAAAAAATTTGTCTGGAGGAGAACTGCAAAAAGTTGCAGTGGCAACATGTCTTTTGCAAAAAGTTGATTTGTATGCACTTGATGAGCCTTCTGCATTTTTAGATGTTGAGGACAGAATTGCAGTTGCAAAGTTTTTACAAAAATTTGTTCGCTCCTTTGGAAAATCAGCAATTGTAATTGACCATGATATTCAGCTAATGGACCTCGTATCAGATTCTATGGTAATATTTGAAGGAGAATCTGGATTAAAGGGACACGCAACTTCTCCTATGCCAAAGGCTGACGCAATGAATAGATTTCTAAAATCACTTGACATGACATTTAGACGCGATGAGAAAAGTCTCAGACCAAGAGTAAACAAATTGGAAAGCAGGTTAGACAAAAATCAAAAGGTCTCAGGTAATTTTTACTACAAAAATTGACACGGATGCTAAAAAAAGCACTTGAAAGTATTCTCACTCCGCAAGAAAGCGATGAGTTAATTTCAGCCTTTGATCAGATTGGAGAGATCATAATTGTCCGAATACCAGATTCCCTTTTACCAAAGAAAAAATTGATTGGAGAAACGCTCCTAAAGGAAGTAAAAATTGTAAGAAGTGTCTTTTATCAGGCATCTCCAGTAGAAGGGGATTTTCGCACCAGAAATCTGGAGATACTAGCAGGAGAAGACAAAACAGAAACAGAATACAAGGAATTTGGATGTAGGTTTGTAGTAGATGTTGCAAATGCATTTTTTTCTCCACGCTTATCCACAGAAAGGGAAAGAATAGCAAATCTAATTCAGAATGGGGAAACTATGGTCAACATGTTTGCAGGAGTAGGAATGTTTTCTATTATGGCTGCAAAAAAGAAAAAATGTACAGTTTACAGTTTGGATATCAATCCCATTGCCTCAAAATTGTGTGAAAGGAACATAGAGCTTAACAAACTTGCAGGCAATGTCATCTCAATTAATGGGGAGACATCGAAAATCATAGATGAGCAGTTGGAGAACAAAGCGGATAGAACACTTATGCTTCTTCCTGAAAGATCAGATGATTTTCTTGATGCTGCAATAAAGACTACAAAAGATGGTGGAATAATTCATTATTATTCGCACATTCATTCAGACAAAAAAGCTGATGCAGGAAAATTATCTGAGAAACATTATCTCGAGGTGACACCTGTCAAATCAGAAATTCTAACTTCAAAAATAGTCAGACCAGTTGGTCCAAGATATTATCAAACAGTAGTTGATGTAAAAATTTCCAAGTAATTTAATCATCGGAAGATATAGTTGCAGATGATGGTTTTGTAGTTGCCATCACATAACCAATCCATGCAATTACTCCAAGTATTCCCCCAGTAATCATCAAAATTGATAATTGAAGTACAATTGGACTCCACTCTGAGAGCATCAGCAAATATGCGTAAACGAAAAAAGCTGCAATGCACAAGATGAATATTGTTATTCCTGTGCCTTTACGTTTGTCCATCGCGATAAAATTAGTTGTGATATATTTATTGGTTTGAACTATTTTTCAAATTCAATTGCCATGAGGTAAGCATCTTCTCCATCTCTGTAATACGCATTGAGTTGTTGTTTGATTACAAATCCTAATTTTTCATACAACCTAACTGCTTCTGTATTGCTACATCTCACCTCAAGATAAAATTCATCACATTTTTTTAATTTAACACCATTGATGGATTCTTCAACTAGAGCTTTTCCTATTCCTTTTTTTCTAAATTCCTCAAGAACTGCAATAGATACTACATGTCCTTTTTTTACGAATCCTAATCTCTTAAAATTTGAAAATCCATACTCTGTTTTACACATTACATATCCAACATGTTTTCCATTAATTTCAGCTACGATAAATGCCTCAGGGATTTCAGCCAAGAGACTTTCGTAGAAATAATCAGAATAGTGTTCTGGAAGAGTTTTCAGGTTGATTTCCATTACAGATATCAGATCGCTTGGTTCAGCTCTACGGATTATTACATCGTTGATTTGTCTTAAGATTACCTGCATGTCTATGGTAATCTACATTTGATATTTAATTTTATGAATAGTATGTTCTTTGTATTACAAAATGATAATCTACGCACTATCCTTTCGAGTGTTTTTCACAATTCTTTCCTAATCTGGGAATACTACAAAGCCATTTAATGGAAAGATTACAAGTTAACTTGGATTGAGCGATTCTAGTCAAGAAGATGTTATTTCTATTGTCAATTCAATGTTTGACGTAACGGATTTTAACAAATCTTTGTACTCCCTTGAGTTCAAAATAGAAGACTAT
>JASFMV010000130.1:0-3980 GCA_050117375.1 Nitrosopumilaceae archaeon
ATGTATCAAGTTTTAATTTGCATGTAATTGTGTTTTTATTTTTTTGATAATTCTTTTGAATTAATTTTTTAATAAAAATATTTTTTTGATAATTTACAATAACAACATGATTTTTAATTTCATAGTTTAGTTCTTGAGAACAAACAAAATTATGTTTTGATAAAGTAGATTTTCTGTGAGATAATAAAATTAATGATGAAAAATTTCTTTTGTTGTTGTCACAAAGTTTTCCTTTGCATCCCAATTGATCATAATGATTAATTAACATAAATATTTTTTTTTGAAAAATATTTTGTGGAATACAAGTTTTAGCTATAGAAAAATAATTTTGTGTTGTTGTTTCAAAAATATTTGTGGGTTTTAAATTTTGAAAATTTTTAAAATTGTATTTCGTAAGAAGTGTAACAACAAAAATATATTTTTCAAAAACGATTACAACAAACTTAATTTGATGTTCCCCCATACAAATTATGTTACAATAATTACTTTTGAACATTAGGAATAATTTTTTCGACAGACACTTTTGAAATTTTTTTATAAAACTCTGAGTGTAATATTTTTTACAATTAGTTTTTGGATCTAAAAATTTTTCAAGACCATTAAAATAAAATTAATTTAATTTTTCTAATACAATTTTTTTATAGATTAGTTTTTAGTATCTAAAATTATTTTTGTGAATTTTTTTATTTTTTTTATGTAATTCTGACTGTAACATTTTTTACAATTAGTTTGAATTTCGTATGAAAAAATCCAAACTGACACGAAACTAAATAATGTTAGGTGTAAAATACATCATGTAAAAAAAATAATTAAATAGTAATGGAAAAATTGAGACCTCACTACAAGTCAAATAACACTATTTCATAAAAAAGAAATATTCAATTTCAAAATATGAAATACATAATAAAGGATTCAAAGTTTGAAAACATGATGGCGATTAAAAACATCACCGTTTTGGGATCAGGAATAATGGGACACGGTATAGCACAAGTTGCTTCTACTGCGGGATACAACATTGTTCTAAGAGACATTGAACAGAAATTTTTGGACAAAGCAATGGAGAAAATAAAATGGAGTTTAGATAAACTTGCAAGTAAAGAAAAAATTTCACAACAAGAAGCAGACTCTATCTACTCTAGAATTACACCCGTAGTAGATTTGAAAGAAGCCGTAAAAGATGCAGAGTTAGTAATCGAAGTAGTTCCAGAAATTATGGATTTGAAGAAAAAAGTATACGCTGAACTTGATGCAGTTGCAGCACCAGAAGTAATCTTTGCATCAAACACAAGTACGTTACCGATAACCGAAATTGCAAACACTACAACTCGTCCTGAAAAATTTATTGGAATTCATTTTTTCAATCCACCACAATTAATGAAACTAGTTGAGATCATTCCAGGAGAAAAAACATCAAGGGAAGTCGTAGACCTGACTCAAGAGTTTGTAAAGTCTGTAAACAAAACTGCGGTATTATGTCGAAAAGATGTACCAGGATTTATAATCAATAGATTATTCATTCCAATGGTTCATGAGGCTTGTTATGTACAGGATAGAACAGGAGCATCACTTGAAGAAATTGATTCTGCAGTAAAATTCAAACTTGGATTTCCAATGGGGATATTTGAACTAGCAGACTTTACCGGAATGGATGTGATTCACAAAGCAACAGTAGAGATGCACTTGCGAGATAAAAAAGTGATTTTCCCACACCCCACAATAGAAAAAATGTTTGAAGAAAAAAAATTAGGACAAAAGTCAGGCGAAGGATTTTACAAATATTCAGATGACAAGTACGAACGTGTTGAATTATCTGAAGAATTAGCAGAAAAAGTAAACCCAATCCAACTTGTTGCAAATATCTTAAACAATGCAGCATGGTTAGTCAGTAATGGCGCAAGCGACATTGCAGAAATTGAGAAAGCAGCACAGCTAGGTCTAGGACTCAAAAAACCATTGTTTACCACTGCAAAAGAGATTGGAATATCCAATATTGTGAACGAATTGAACCAACTCGTAGATAAGAATGGAGAGTTTTACGCTCCAGACCCATTACTTATTTCGATGCAGTAATCAATTCTAAAATTTTATCAACTGCTTGTTTTGGGTTATCAACCCCAATTATTTTGACATTTTTTCTGTGATCTACGTAATTGTCTATGAATTGTTGCGTTACACCACCCATATTCCTAATGGATACCATGGGTTTCTTGTTCATGTATGCGGCACAAATTTCAGATAAAGTTCCAGAACCTCCACCAATTATTATTATTCCATCTGCCGATTGTGCTGTAAGAAAATCCCTCATAAGACCCATTCCAGTTGGAATTACAACATCACAGTATTCATTTGCCTCAGATGCATCCCCTTGTGGAATAATTCCGATGGTCAGACCATTTGCATCATGAGCACCATGACAAGCTGCAAGCATAACACCACCAAGACCGCCAGTAACCAGGACATTCCCAGATTTTGCAATTTCTACTCCTGTCTCATACGCAGTCTTTGAGTGCTCTTCTGTGCATCCATTGGTGTTATGCCCGATAATTAAGATCTGAATTCTTTTTGACATTTTTTTAAGTGTATTAATTGCATGTCAAATATGTTTCCAAACGCAAATTATATTAAATAAGAAATACAAAATTATTCATGGAAAAACGTTCAATGCCTGTTTGTTTTACTAAAGAACAACACAAAATGATCGAAGAATTTGCCAAGAAAAATGGCATGCTAAACACAAGCCAAGCTCTTGAGAAAATCTTATCCAAATAAACAACTTTTTACTTTTGTTTTTATTTTTAAGACAGATATATGATAGATATTTTTTACAAAGTATAATGGGTCTTTTCTCAAAAAAACCAATCTACTGTGCCGTTTGCAATAAAGAGATCACCCACAAACATAAACCAAAAAGAGAATGGAATATCAAAGGATCACTTTGCGGAGATTGTCATGTTGATAAAACAAAAGAGTTCTACGAGGCAACAATAAGGCAACCATGCATAAAGTGTGGAACCACAAGAAAAATTTCAGACTTGTGGGAGCCTAGGTGGCAATGGGACATGGACGGGTTGCTATGCAAAGAATGCTTTGATAAACAAGAAGAAGAGCATGGGAAAAAGAAAAACTATTGTTCATTGTGTGGGGGCAAAATGGGATTAATTCGTTACAATCCCAAACCAAAATGGAAGATGGAAGGTCAGCTCTGCAGAAAATGCTGGGATGGAAAAAAAACAGAATTAGGGTAGAAGATGAGATTTTTTAAAAAATTTCAATGCAATATTTGTTCAAGTAAATTCTCAAAACAAGAACAATTAATGCTTCATCAACAAGTGGTGCACTACAAAGATAATCCCTATGATTGCAAAGAATGTGGAAAAAACTTTTCGAATATGGAGGACATGAGAACACATTTGCAACGAGAACATAGTTACAAAAAAGACAGGTAACTAGATAGCTTTTACTGTCTTTACTACAGGGGCCCTGACTTTGGTAAATACTCTAAACCCGCAAATACATTTGATTTCAGGAAGTCTTGAGAGTTCAGTGTTTGAGACGTTTGTGCCACATCTTAAACAAGAATAAACTACATCAAATGTCTCTTGAGGAGATTCTTCTACTTCTTCAAAGTTTTCATCAACCATGTTTATCATCAAAATTTCTATAATTTAAGGCATTACCAAACTATGTCAAGGACAATTCAATATAGACATCATCAGGGATTTTGAGTCGCATTAGCTGTCTTATTGCTTTGTCATCTGCGTTTATGTTGATTATTCTTCTATGCATTCTCATCTCCCATTTTTCATAAGTTTCAGTACCGTTTCCACAAGGTGATTTTCTAGTTGCAACATGCAATCGTTTTACAGGAAGTGGAGTTGGACCTTTAACTTTGACACCAGTCTTTTTTCCAATACCCATGATCTCACCACAAACACCATCTAATTTAGGAAGACTCGTTGAGGTGAGTTTTACACGGGCAG
>JASFMV010000131.1:0-3975 GCA_050117375.1 Nitrosopumilaceae archaeon
AACTCCTGTTACATTTCCAGGAAATAGAATAATAGGAATCTTAATTCCTTGTTTGATGCCTTTAACAACTTGAGCCATTTCAATTTGATCAGTAGCAGAAGAACCCCCTACAAGTATGGCAGATGCACCGATTTTTTCAACTTCTTGAGCCAGTTTTTTGGAAGATTCTAGGTTTGATACTTCAGAATCAATTAATACAAACAATAACGCATTTTTCTTTTTTAACTCTGATTTTAGGAAGGATTCAACTTTTCCTGTCATGAACTTGGTTTGTAGATGAGTCTTTAAAGTTTAATTGGAATAACGGTATACAGATTTGTATAGCTATGTCGGAGTTTGATAAATCCAATTTTAACAATATTATCCGTAAAATTATCAAAAAATCGTTGTTTACAGAGAGACAAATTGAAATTATTTTAAATCAAAAGGATCTTCTTGAATCTAAGTTTTCTATAACAAAAGGTGCGTATTATAGGCAGGTAAACCAATCTAGAGAGAAATTAATCTCATTGTTTTATTCAATCATTCTTTTACGTGGTCTAGGCATACTTTTACCTGATGATATTGATGTGATATCGAAACTTTCGGACCAGATAAGTGTGATAAACGATAGTGATGTTTTTCCTGAACGTGAAGATGATGTGATAAACGTGATTGACCGTGTAATTCGTCAGGCATGTAATATGTGATATTGTAATGTTTTTAGTAATATTGTAGTTGTTTTTATTGTGATTAATTGTGTTTGTTTGTTAATCTAAAGTGTGAATTAATGTTGGTCAATCACGATATATCACAATCTAGGAATAATTTTTGTGATGTTAATTGAAATTCCTGATCCTGAAGTAATATTGAGTGTGATAATAGCATTTTTGGTAGGTTTAGGAGGTCTTTTTGCATATTACAAACTCCGTCCTATGATTAAAACAAACGAATCAGGTGATGCATCACAATCAGAACGGTTGGAATACTATGAAAGACAACTTATTGACATGAAAATACGGCTAGATGCCTTAGAGATTGAGGGTATGGGGGAGAAATCAGAAGATCCTAATCTAGAATTAAAACAATTTCTTGAAAAAATTGCCAAGAACAATCTTCAAGACATTCCTATAAGGTCCGAAGAACTCTCGGGGGGTAAATCAAAACCTGAAAAGGGGGAAGAAATTACAAGTGAGCCTAAAAATCAACCTCTTGTGCCTAGTTTGGATCATAATAATCCCATAGATTATGTGTTACATTTAATCACAAAGCAACCTATGACATCACGTGACATCCAAATCACATTAAAAAAGAGTAGAGAACATACTTCTAGACTAATGAAAAAATTATTTGATGATGGATATGTTGAAAGAAATACAGACTCTAAACCCTATAGATATTTTATTTCAGAGAAAGGAAAAGAGAAGATCGGGGTTCTAGAAACTAGTCCTACTACTGTTTAGAATCAATTTTGTTTTTTTAGAGACAAAAAATCACATCAAAACCAATTATCAAGGTAAATTTTATTATTAATTATAATTTATTAAAATTATTAAATTATATATATTATTATTTTATAGATATAATATGTCTGTTCAGGAGAATGAAGTTTTGGTGAAAATAACATCAGCAGGAACAATATCAATTCCAAAACAGTTTAGAAAGTATATGGATATTCAAAAGGGAGAATATGTAAAGTTGATTTTAGGTAAAGATCGTCTAATTGTACGTAAGATCATTATTTCATGAATTATTGTTGTTTTTGGCTAAGTTTAATGGTCTGATATGTCCATTCCCTTCCTGTTCGGACCCTATTGATTTTACCCTTAGTTGAAAACCTGGATAAATAAGTGGAAATTACGCTTAATTTTACTGGTTCATTGTATTCATCTTCATATTTTTCCAAGATATTAGTAGATGTGAATTTTCCCATGGGGAAGAATTTATCTACGATATTCCAGATTTTTGCTCCTGTTGAGTCGATGTTGGTTATTTCTTGTTCTTCTTCAATATTCATCAAATCCATCATTTCGAATATTTTTAGAACCTTGTCACGAGTAACATTTCCCTCTAATTTAATATCATATCTGGCTCCATCAGAGTCTTCCATATCAATACGTATTCGTTTTTTTGCCATCTTTGAGATCTTTGAGGATCGAATGTTAACAGTTCAATAGATCCGAGAAGTTTTGTTAACTAAAGGGTTTGTTAACATTGACTGCCTAAACCACACCTGAACTAATTTTTGTTATTAACAATCTATGTGTATATTTTGGTATGATTATTGATGATTTTATGCCTGGAATGGAAATAAAGGGGTCTATTAGTAGATATTCACAGTGTTAACACCATCCTTAACGCCTGGAATGGAAATAAAGGGGGTAAAATGGGTTTTTTGGTGATTTTCTTAACATAAAATTAACAGATTGTTAACCAGTTGTTGTTAGGACTACCCACACACCAATATTTCCACTCTATCTTTTTCTTAATTTTTTTATTTGAGAAAATCTAACTAAAAATAATTAATTATAAACTAAACTAGAGTTACTATTCTATTCTATACTCTCTTAATTTAGATATGGTAATGATGTTATCTAGTAGAAACACAGGTGTGTGAGTATGGAGGATCCAATTGATAGATTACTAAATGCAGCAGAATCAGGAAAATCCATAATAAAAAACAGAGATATACTTCACTTTACCTATATCCCAGAGACCATTCAACATAGAAACTCAGAACAGGAGCAGGTAACCCAATCATTATTACCCATCCTAAAACAATCCCGACCATCAAATCTCTTAGTATATGGAAAACCAGGAACTGGAAAGACTTTAGTGGTTAAGAAGGTCATATCCAAAATCCAAGAAAGGGTAGAAAAATCAAATTTTCCAATTAAACTAATCTATACAAACTCAAAAGATGAAACCACCCTCTATGGATTATTAGTAAGCCTTGGAAGGCAATTAGGATTAAATGATAAAGAATTACCCGGCACAGGATTAGCCATAAGTGAGGTCTTCAAACGAATCCTAATTATCATTGAGAAAAATGAAATTAATGCTATTTTTATTATTGATGAAATTGATTATCTAGCCCAACTAGTATCAAAGACAGGTAAAGATATTCTATATCAATTAACAAGAGCCAATGAACGATTAAACAAAGGTTCTCTAACATTAGTTGGAATTTCTAATGATTTGACATTCAAAGAAAAACTTGACCCTAGAGTAATTAGCAGTCTAGGAGAGGAAGAAATTGTATTTACCAATTATAATGTTGAACAAATCAAAAAAATTCTAGAAGAGCGAATCAATCAAGCTTTCTTACCTGATACGGTCCAAGAACCGGCCTTAAACCTATGTGCAGCCCTTGCTGGAGGCGAACATGGTGATGCTAGAAGAGCCATAGATTTGATTCGAGTTGCAGGCGAAATTGCTGAGAGACAACAATCTGACCAAGTAACAAAAGAACACGTGCGGGAAGCATCTCAAAAAATTGAAGAAAATAAAGAGGAAACCTCACTGAAATCTTATCCCCTTCATGAAAAATTGGTAATCTTGGCAATTATAAAGGCAGGAGGACAATCAACCGGAGAGATCTACTCATCTTACAAAGCATTGTGTAAAACGGTAGGACGGGATGAACTTACTCAAAGAAGAATAACCCAAATGCTAAGTGAAATAGAGTTATCGGGAATTATTACCGGTAGACTGATTCATCAAGGAATTCATGGAAGAACAAAAAAGTACAAACTCACAATTTCGCCTGAAATGGTAAAAAAGACCTTCAAAGATGATTTAACTTTGCAAGATATTATCTAATTTTGAATTATAATTTTGGTGTAGGACTTGGAAAGTTTTCAAATTAACCATCAACGCAATTCCTGGATTTGGGGTCATTCCAACACTTGCTTGGAAAGGGGTTTGATTTTGCCATGATCCTGAATTTATCAAAAGAATACCCTTGTACATATCCAATTGGGCTCTATGAACATG
>JASFMV010000132.1:0-3945 GCA_050117375.1 Nitrosopumilaceae archaeon
CTTCATGTGGGCAGCAGGACTTGGATTAATGGGAGCTCCATTTATCACAACAGGTTTCTGGAGTAAGGATGCAATCTTTGCTGCAGTATACGAATCTGGAAGTGAATGGGCATTACCACTTTACTCAATTGCAGTTTTGACAGCAGTGATAACCACATTTTATACAACTAGAATGATGGGTCTTGTTTTCTTTGGAAAGAAGAGCAAGCATATTGAGAAGATGGAAGAAGAAGGACATCATGTACATGAAGCATCACTTTCAATGTGGGTTCCTTATGGTATTCTTGCAGTTCTAACAATTGGTATTGGTTTAATTGGATTTTCCGCAGAAGCAAATATTCATCACATGTTCACAGAATACCTTGATCATTCATTTGGCATCCACACAGAGCATGCCGAATCCGGTGAATCATTTTTGCCTGCACCATTAGATGGACTTAATCCAATTGCATTAGGATCATCTTTGGTTGCATTTTCAATAGGAATTGGACTAGGCTACATATTCTACATTGGACGTTGGGTAGATCCTGTAAAATTTGTCAACTCTAACATCTTTTTCTATGCCATTCACAAAGTTATGTTAAACAGGTGGTATCTTAACGCAATTATCTACTGGTGCTTTGTTGTGGCCCCATTGTGGCTTTCAAGAGCAGTATTCAGGTACTTTGAGAAAACAGCAATTGACTATGGAATGAATGACGGATTCCAAAAAGCTGCTGGATGGGGTGCCAAAGTGGTTCAGGGAACACAGACAGGTGTGACACAATCATACCTATTCGTATTTGGAGCAGGATTACTCTTTGTAGTTCTGATATTGTTGATATAGGAGGATTATGAGATGTTAGAAATTAGTTCAACCCCATTGGTAATAATAGCAATACTGGGTGTTGCCGGAGTTGTTTTACCCGTAATTAACGTAATACGAAAAGAAAAAGGCTCCAACTCATTTTATGCCGTAATTGCATTTGCTGCACTAATTATTTCCATAGGATATGTTGGCTATCAATTCTTAAACGATAATGTTCTTCCATCTGCACTCTTTTCTGAGGATGTAATTGTAGATGATGCGTTTGGAGGATTCTTTGCAATTGCAATGCTAATTGTTGCAATCTTCACAACAGTTGGCTCCTTCAACTACATGAGAAAGCACAACTATCCTGCAATCTACTATTCGTTAATCCTACTATCTACCATCGGTATGGTGCTAGTTGCATACTCTACTGACCTGATCATGTTGTTTGTTGCATGGGAGCTAATGAGTATTCCAACATATGCTCTTGTTGGATTCATCAAGAGAAATCCACAATCTAACGAAGCTGCCTTAAAGTACTTCTTGTTTGGTGCCTTATCGTCTGCAATAATCGTTTACGGTATTTCACTAACATATGGTATTACCGGTTCTACTAACATCGGTGAAGTAATACAAGGATATTCTAACTTAGATCCAGGACTCCTTCCACTAGCATTATTATCAGTAGGAATGTTTGTTGCAGGATTTGGATTTAAGATGGGGCTAGTTCCATTCCATCAATGGCTTCCAGATACTTATGAGGGCTCACCACCAACAATTACCACACTATTAGCTGCTGGTACCAAAAAGGCAGGATTTGCAGCAACCATCAGAATTGTGGTTCTTGGAATGGTTGTCCTTAATCTTGATTGGACATTAGCTTTGGGAATTTTAGCAATCATGACTATGACCATTGGTAACGTCGCAGCAATTATGCAAAAGAATCTCTCAAGGATGTTGGCATATTCTAGCATTGCCCATGCTGGTTACATCTTGATTGGACTTGCAGTATCTCCATACAGCTCTCTGGGCTTACAAGGATCATTGTTCCAGATACTCAATCACGCAGTAATGAAAGGAATGGCATTCATTGCTGTTGCAGGAATAGTAACTACTCTTGCAGTCACCAATTTAGATAAACTAAAGGGTCTTGGCAGAAAAATGCCAATTACATCTCTTGGACTAGTTATTTCCTTATTGGCATTGGCAGGTGTTCCTCCCCTTGCAGGTTTCTGGAGTAAATTAATGCTCTTTGGAGGTGCCCTTGATGCAGGTGGTGCTTTATGGTGGGCTCCTTGGCTTGCAATAGCTGGCGTCCTTAACAGTGCTCTATCACTAGCTTACTATGGTTGGATTATGAGGAGAATGTACTTTGAGGGAGAAACAGAAAAGAGAGTTTCAGAACCAAAATCAGTAATTGCAGTTGTAGTATTTTCAATAATCTTCCTAGTTGGCTTTGGTGTCTATCCAGATCCAATTATCAAATTTGTAGAATATGCAACTCCAATAGTTAGTTTAGGACTTATGCCTTAAACATTGTAAATTTAATTAAATTATCAAGATTATTTTTTGCATCATTATCAGGAATCTTTCTCAAACCCTTTCTAGCTTTATCAGAATATTCTTTTAACATCTCTTCCATTTTATTAAAAACATCTCTTGGGTCAGAACTTTTCTTGATGAGCAGATTGAATAATTTATCCTCATTTTTCCAATCAAGCAAATCATCTCTGATTTGATATGCTATTCCAATATTTTTTCCATATTCTGTAAGAGATTCAATTTCTTCTTCAGTTCCCCTACCAATTATTGCGCCAATCCTCGATGCTGCTTGAAAGGCAACTGCTGTTTTGTATTCAATTACTTTTAGATAATCATCAAAGGTAACATCTTCACTTGCTTCCAATCGATTTTCAATCATTTCGCCCTCACTCATAAGCATAGCAGTACTAGCTAATTCCTTTGTTATTCTGGCATTATCAAGTCTGGAGGAGATTCCTAAAATTAGTCCCAAAACAAAATCCCCTGTTAAAACACTAGTGTTATACCCATATTTGATATGAAATGGATCCTTTTGTCTTCGGAGTGTTTCATTATCAATAATGTCATCATGAATAATAGATTCCATGTGTAGAAACTCTACTGCACAAGCTGCTGCCAAGGTGTTATCATCAACTTTTCCAACGCTTTCTGCAGCTAACACAAGAATAATTGGCCTGATTCGTTTTCCTCCATCTAGAGAATATTTTAAAGGCTCGATAAACTCTGACTCTGAATATAGATCTAATTCCTTATCTAAGGATTGGTTAATCTTAACAATATACTTTCCATAGGTTTCAAGTAGAGGATTAATCTCTAAATTTTTCCTGTCCAAGATGATGGCCTAAAGACAAACCTCTGTCATTACTAAATAAATCTTGGTGCTCCAGCCGGGATTTTCATCGTAAGATTTTGAACCCGGGATCACTGCCTTGAAAGGGCAGTATGCTTGACCGGTCTACACCACTGGAACCCAATCCAATTCCATATTTTATCCATAAAATCTTTTGTAAACAACAAAGATTTTTTTACTGGCGATTTAGGAGATGTCATATGAATTTGATAAAAAGAATCGATGAAATGATTGAAGAGAGAAGCTTACTTAAACATCCGTTTTACGAAATGTGGTCTGATGGAAAATTAACAGTAGACTCTTTGGCAGGATATTCTAAAGAGTATTTTCAACTTGTAAAAGCAGTTCCATCATTTATGAGTCCAATTATTGAAAAGGCACCAGAATCAGTAATCCCTGAATTAGTTGATAATCAAAAAGAAGAGGCAGACCATATTCAACCCTGGATAAAATTTGCCGGCGAACTTGGAATTCCAGAAAATGAAATGACAAAATATGAGGGACTGGAGAAGACCAAAAAGGCAGTATCTGATTTGAGTGAATTGATGAATACCTATGAAGGGGGCTCTTGTGCAATGTATGCATTTGAAAAAGAGATTCCAAAAATTAGCCAAACTAAACTCGATGGCATGGCAAAATTCTATGGAATGACAAATGAAAATGCCACTGAATATTTCAAATTACACACTGAAGCCGACATCCGACATGCAGCAGCCTGGAGAAATATCTTAGAAACGACTTCTACAAATACAGATGATCTGTT
>JASFMV010000133.1:0-3925 GCA_050117375.1 Nitrosopumilaceae archaeon
TTTAATGGTAAGGGAGACCCCTCTTTCTGCAATACATATTGAGAATATGTTAAAACTAGCTAGATTAGGTGTTGTGATTTTACCTCCTGTTACAGAATTTTATACAAAACCCAAAACCATCGATGACATTGTAAATCACGGAGTTGGAAAGTGTTTAGACCAATTTGATTTAGAGCACGATTTATACCCTCGATGGGGTACTTTTTGAATTATAGTGACAGTAACATATGAAAAAATCACAACGATATCTATAGAAAAACTCTATGAGGCTTTAACAGACTTTGGTTCTTTCCAAAAAAAACTGAATAAATTTTTTCCTTCAATCCGGGTGATTTCTGTTAGGCCCAACACAACACTTGTTGAGCAACACATCGTACTGGCAGAAAAAGAATTGGTTGTAATGGCAAAACACATAACCGAAAAACCGACTCTTCATGAAACTCTTATTGTTGGCGGTGATATCAAAGGTTCTCATATTATTGAAAAATATGAGGAAACTCCACATGGGACTAAGCTCACGGTTACAATAAACATCAAAACAAAAGGGTCTTTGAGACTATCGGGTATTTTTAATAAAAGTAGTTTTGAGAATGAATTTTCAAAAATATATGATCAATTGATTTTAAATGCTGAGAGTTAGTCGGATTTTGTTTCTTTGCTGTTTACATCAGAACTTTTCTCTTTGAAATCTTTGAGTTCCTTTTCCCCTTCAATTTTGCCTTTTTCAAATTCTCCTTTTGCCTTGCCAAATGTCTTTGCCAATTCGGGAATTTTTTTGGCGCCGAAAATCAACACAACTACAATAATGATTACGAATATCCATTCTTGACCTGCTATGAAATTTGCAATATTGGCAAGAAACATTCTAGATATCGGTTCTCCGATTTTAGATTTAAGTGTTCAACTTTTTTCGTTCCTTACGCTCAATTATGGCCATTCCTGCAAAGTACAAACCTATCATTGGCCCTGCAATAAACCACATGGTTACTCCGCTACCGTCAGGTGTGATGACTGCTCCAAAAATCACTATAATTACAATTGCATAACGAATGTTTTTTCTCCAGAAACTTGAATCGATCATGCCTGATGCAGTAATTGCATACATTACAAGGGGAAGCTGAAATGATAATCCAAATGCTAACAAAAACTGCAAAACAAATGTAACAAAATCAATTACGTTTAGAAAAGTAACTAACCCTGCCGATTCTCCATATCTGTACAAGAAATCTAAAATGTATGGAATAACAAAATTGTATGAAAAAATACAACCTGCTACAAACAATCCAAGAGCGGGTATTGATATGCTTCTACTAACATTAATCTCATTTTCCTTTAAAGCTGGTTTGATAAATCCAACTAATTCTTTGATGATCACTGGCATACCTACAACCATTCCTACTAATGCAGAAATGTACACTTGAGCAAAAAATGCCTGCCCGGGTGCAGTTTGAATTAATTGCACATCTTTTGGCACAAGATTGTCTCTCATGTGATTGGTAATCTGGGCTGCAATGTTATCCAGTGGCTCTGGTGTTGGATAGTATAAAGTGAGTCCTGCAAACTCGATTGGTTCTGCGTGAAAGGTTAGAATAAAAATTGTAATGATTCCAATTACTATT
Organism: Nitrosopumilaceae archaeon; assembly: GCA_050117375.1. Taxonomy (GTDB): domain Archaea; phylum Thermoproteota; class Nitrososphaeria; order Nitrososphaerales; family Nitrosopumilaceae; genus Nitrosomaritimum. Next base: position 1,620 of record JASFMV010000133.1, read on the forward strand.
ACTATACGTAATACTCGTTTTCTAAGCTCGTCGAGATGATGGCGGATTTCATTCAACTCGGACATTTAAGATCTATTTGTTTTAAAGTAACTTATCTATTTGCCTGGGATTGGAAGCAATTTGGCCTCAGGTAACCCTCCCTCTTTCATTTCTTCTTGGGTGAGGTCTCGGAACTCTAGAGTAATTATTGCTTTTGTGCTGAATTTAGATTCAATGGCTCTTGCCAAATCTGCAATATCTTTTCCTGAATACAATTCCTTTGAGTCTTTGAGGAATATTCTTTCTCCTTTTTCCATCTCTTTTCCTCCAAATTTGTCTTGGAGAAATTTTGTAATGGATGGTAATTCTGAACGTGGAATGTTATTGTAATAATAAGTGAGTCCTTTAATTGATTCGTAATCATAGGGAGTTCCATTTCTATACAAAAAGACACCTATGAACCGTGCCTCTTCCTCGGGCTCTTTTGTGCATTTAATTTCCCAATTTAGCAACTTGTCTTCATTATAGACAAACTTTTCAATTTCATCCGGTGTAATTTTCCAGTATCTTTGCTTTGACAAGTGATTTTTTTGATGATTTTCTATTATAAATTCCATTATGAGCGTAAATCGTCATAATGGGACTTTTTTTATATGAAAAGGTGATAATAAGAATGTGGGATCAAGGGTTACCATAGTATTGGAAGACACTAATTCTGAACGACTAAGAAATCTTCAAGCAAAAATGATTAAAACATCTTCGAGCTCTGTGAGCTTTTCTCATGTTTTGAATCTTGTTTTGGAAGAAGGTTTAAAAAAATACAAGCCATAAATTATCCAAAAACTTTTCTTTGAGATTATCCTTTAAGGTAAACTATGCATGAAAGTGAACTAGACCCATTACATCCTATTAAAATTGAAGATTATCCAAAATTATTTGACTATGTCTTAACTGCCAAAGGACTAGTGTATTTTAATCAATTAAAACGAAGTTATTTTCTTCAAAAAAAATTAACTGTCGATGAGTACGACAAACTTCGTCTTCTTTACATTTACTATTCTACTGCTAACAAAAACACCGAAGAAGTTTCAATGTGGAAAAAAATCTGTGTTGCTCTTGAAGAAAAAGGGATATATGAAAAAGAAATGTACCTGTCTAAACAGGACTTGATAAATCAGGAATTTATTTTGGAAAATCCTGATTATACTCCAGGACTATACAAGCAACATATTGATTTTCTTAAAAAATCATAATTATTTTGATACTGGTAATGGGTGGCGTTCATGGAACTACTCGTCCTCAAAACCAGATATCTAGCATGTATTGCAATCCAAGTATAAAAGCAGATTATTATTTCGGAAGATAGATTAACCTCATTTTTATTTTTTAAAACAATCATGGGAACTTTTACTGTACATGTAACAATAGAAAACAAACCTGGAATCAGTGATCCTGAGGGGGACACGATTCTAAATGACCTTGTTCTCAAAGGAAGCCACAAGAGCATCTCAAAAATAAAAACTGCAAAGATGCTAAAATTTACCATAAAAGAAAAGGACAAAAAAACTGCAGAAAAAAAAGTCCAAGAAGTATGCGATGAATTACGAATCTACAATCCCATGGTAAGCAAAGTGACCATAGATGCGCTGGATTAGTCTGTTTCTAGATTCTTAACTGTTCCATTGATTAGCAACTTGCTTCTCAAAAATGCTGCAAGATCAGTTTGTGTTATGACTCCTACAAGTTTTTCATTATCTAACACCAAAAGTCTTCTGATGTTATTGTTTAGCATTTTTTGAATGGCTGTTTCGATATCCTCCTCAGGCGAAACCCATCTGAAGTTTTTTGACATAAGTTCTGTAATAGAAAACTCTGATGCTTTGATGTCTTGAGCTGCAATTTTGTGAACAATGTCTCTTTCCGTAACCAAACCAATGGGATTTTGCTCTTTTTGAATTACCAAAAAACTAATTTCTTTTTCTTTTAGCATTTTTGATGCGTCAAGGGCCGATTTATCATGTTCTATTGTGATGACCTTTTTTTGCATAATGTCCCGTACTTGTCCCATATCGATCAGATAAAATTATCCGCTTAAAGATTTTCTGTCTAGATTCAAATTAAATATCTGTCTTCGGTAAAACCCGTGTGAAGGTTGGGGTTGTAGTTTTTCCGGGAAGCAATTGCGATCGAGATATGTTTCATGTTTTAACCGATGTATTTCATCTTGATGCTCAATATTTTTGGCATGAAAAGGGATTGCCAAAAAATATTGATGCAGTAATCCTCCCTGGGGGATTCTCCTATGGTGATAGACTTAGGGCCGGAGT
>JASFMV010000134.1:0-3898 GCA_050117375.1 Nitrosopumilaceae archaeon
ATTACTTTCCCAATGCATGGTTCATGCATAGAAAATAATATGTTTACAAAATATGCTGATGCCTTGATGAAAAATGACTTTGCTTATTCCGATGTATTATTAGGACAAAAAGTAAGTGTGAGTTAGAGTTCAAAAAATCCATGAAAAATAATTTCAAAATAACCCTAGCCTAATATTCAAAATATCAATACACATTCTGGGTCGATGGTGTCCCGTGATGATTGCAAGACTACTCACTACAGATTATGACTCTGAATTCCTCATTTTACATACACAAACTCACCCTAATCCAGATCATAATGCCTAGTTGGTTTGTTGGAAATTCGTTATAACGTAGTTTTCAATAATTTTTCCAATGAAGAAAAAAGATGATTACAAAATGAATCACACTCAAATCAAAAACGGCGTAAAAAAAGCCTTATCAAATGCGTTAACATTAGCAGGATATTCCAAGGACATTCTTGAAAGAGGTGGATCTGCTCACCTTTCGTTAGGCTTGTTTTCTTTTGCAATAGAAGAATATGGCAAATCAGCTATGTTGTCAGAAATTGCCTCTTCAAATCAAAAGGAATATTTTGTTCCAAGTATTCTTTTTACAGGAAAGAGATCTCATGACTTGAAATTCAACAAAGCACTATCAATACTGCCAAAAGAATGCTCTTGCTTTGATGCAGGAGTAACTTTTACCAATCCCCCAAATGAATCTCAAACCCACGAAGATGGATCTAATAGTGACTCTGCAGGTATTCCAAAAGGCACAGCAGGAATATCTTCAGTCGCAGATATTTTAATTGATTTTGAAACAAGAATGAGTTGTTTCTACTTAGATTGGGATGAAGAAAAAACCAATTGGAAATCACCTCCCAAAGTATTGGCAGAGAAACTTACAGAATCAATATCAGAATTTGAAAATTATGTTAACAAAAAAATAGATGCCGAATATAGTTCTTAAAAATCACAAAAAATATCAAGGCTTAAAATGTCATCAGGCTCATCGAAACCCCATGCTTCCTGTAAACTCCTAAGCACAGGCGTTATGTGGATGCATAATTCCGAAAATAGAACCAGTAAAAACCCCAAATGCGGCAACTCCTAAAAATGCCAACCTTCTGTTTAAATTCACCACAAAAAAGAGGCTGATGATTTAAAAAAATCACTGTCGTGGTTTTTAAAAATCAAACATTGATAAAAACAGGAATTTAAAAAAAATCATAATGCAAGAGAAAAAGTTTGATGTTCATGAGTATGAGCAGAAATGTAAGGAAATTCTAGAGGATCCCGAAGTGAGATTTGCAGGATTACTAGATGAATCAGGCTCACTTTTAGCAGGAGGCTATAGTCAAGGGACAAGCCCTAGATTGACTGAACAGCAACATCAGTCTGTTTGTGAGGAGTTGGCATCAAGAGTGGCAAAAAGAAAAAAATTTGATGCAGAATTGGGTCGTGTAAAATACTCTGCATCCCGAAGGGAACATGTGGTGATAATGAGCTTTCCAGTTTATGAAAAAGTAATCATGATTGTGGCCGAACCAAATGTCAACATAGACAGATTGTCTTTTAGGATAATCACCAAACTTGGTAAGCAGTGGGGAGATTTTGTTGGGACATAACGGGAATATGTTACAGCCATACCCAGAATGATAAAAGATAGAATACTTCATGCGTACAACTTAATTTTATTTCACAAAAACAGACACGATAATTTCTAAGAAATCATTAACTGCAATCAAAACTAATTCAGGCTTGGACCAGAACGATCCCTTGATTATTTCTAGTGCGCTTATTCATTGTGTGAATCTGGTCCGCAAGATTAATCATTCCCAAAAATTAATTTCAAATATCAGAAACTAAAGAAAATTTTCATACTGCTGAATTTTTAAGATTAACATTCAAAGGTGCATTAGAAAAGTAACCAAAGGAAGACTTGATTTTCCTAAATAGTATATCTTCTTTTAAGGGCCATTATCCCTCCAGTCAAGATCAGGACAAATCCCACAACTCCTGTAAGTAAAGACACTATCAAAATTCCAAATGAGGAAAAAAACATAAACTTTCCAACTTGCTTTGGTCGTTTTAAAACAAAAGGTAAAATCATTATTGTCAAGCTCCATAAAATAGAAATTGTGCCCAGGCCATAAAGCAGATTTGTAAATTCAGAAATATCATATTCAAAATAAAAAACCGCAAGCTCTTCTATCCTATCAATACTAGAAACTCCAATGGATACGGGAATCAAAACGGAAATGCTGCCAATCACTGCAAGAACTTGGTAAAGCCGAATCTTTGTAATAACATTCCTAGACTTCGCCAGGAGTTTTCTTCTAGAGGCCACTTCCTCAAAATCAGAATAAGTTTCTTGTTCAACACCACAGTAAGGGCAAAAATTTCCACTTGTTACAAGTTCACCATTACATTTTTTGCAAAATTTAAGAACGTCAAAAATCTCGTCTGAAATATCAGGAGGTTCTATTCTATTTTGTACAGATAGGTCAACAACGTATTGAACATCCGATTTGTAAATTCTCTTATTTTGCTCAAGGGAAGTTTTGATGTGTTCTAGTCTTTGAGTATCTCCTTTTTCCATCATGGTTAGTTTTTCAATTTGTTTGTAAAGTTGAATTCTAGAATTTTCCAATTACCCTCATTTGGTAGATTTTTCCTTTGATATATTAAAAACACTTGATTATCACTTTGTTTGAAAAAACCAAAGTCAACATTTGATAGGAAGCCTTAAGAGTTCACAGCCTAAAAACAGGATCAGATTTGTCAAAGACTTCTGCTCCATTACCTCCTGCTCCAGTAATAATGACTTGTTTTGGTCACTGTGGCATTGGCTTGGGTGCAGAAACTTATCGTAGACTGTTACTTGATGTAGGAGCCGACCCATTAAAGCCAACAATCAAAACATCAAAAGATGAAGCCAGAGTTCTAAAAAGATACGGCAGCACCATCTTACGTTTTCCACAAACATATAGTTCTGAAGAAATTCCTCTAATACCAAGAGCATTACTAATTGATTTGGACCCAAGGGCAGCAAACCTAATTTTGCAATCATACCCCGATTTGTTTGCACTACGAGAGAAGCATGTAATTCATGGGTCAGGAGGTGCAGCAAGAAACTGGGCAGAGGGAAGAACTCGTTTTGCTCAAGAGATGAAAGAAAAATATGATATTCAAAAACAGCTAGATGCCTTATCCCCTGAACCTGTCCGTGGTTATACGATTCCCTTTGCAATGGGAGGCGGTACAGGAAGCTCCTTTGCAAGCTCCTTTATTGAATTTATAAAAACAAATTCATCCAATCCTACTACTGTTGCAACGTTTGGTTTACTACCAGAGTTTGGATGGGATCCAGTGATTTTTGAATCTGCGACAATAAACATTGTAATGAACTTGGAATATCAAGTAAAGTACAGCGACTGCTCCATACTCTTCTCAAACAAAGTTTTACGAGAACTTTCCCATAAAAATGAAAAATTAATTCAAAAGACGCCATCAATTATAGATGACTTGCCAAAAGAACACGAAGTGGGATGGAAAGACTATAAGGGAATGAACTTGATTGCAGCAAATTCCATTTCTATGTTTATTGCATCTTTTGCGCGAGAGACAGAGTGGGACATGTCAAACTATAGAACGTGGTTAACAACAAAACGACCAAAGTTTGCAATCCCTTGGGTCATACCAGTTCTTCCAGAAGAAACCCAGTGGGGAAAAGAATTGCTAGGTGGCAAAAATAATACGATGGAGGGAATCATGTCCAAGATTGGCAAAAAAGAAGATGCGTTGCTATTTGATATTGATGAAAATGATATTAGAAGCCATGGTGGAGAAAAAGACTCTTGTTGCTTTTTAGTTAAAGTAAAAGGAGAGTTTGACCTCAAAGAAAGAGAAGCTC
>JASFMV010000135.1:0-3884 GCA_050117375.1 Nitrosopumilaceae archaeon
GAAAATTCTATTTCAGTAATTGCCGAAGATTCTGATGATTTATTCAATCTTAGACGAGTAATCAAAGAAGGGGATACGGTGGTTGGAGACACTACAAGGGTAATAAAGCAGGAAAAGGATTATTCAAGACCAGACAAAGGAGAAAGAATCAAAGTAAGAATTGCATTAACAGTTGAGAAAATTTCCCTTGATGATGTTTTAGACAGACTAAGAATTGGTGGAACAATTTCTGAATCAAGTAATGAGTTAGTTCCACATGGATCACATCATTCATTTATTCTCAAAGTAAATGATGGTATTACCCTTACAAAAAAAACTTGGCTTCCCATTGAAAAAAAAATACTAGAGTCAAACACTAAACAAAGTGGTTTTTTGTTAGTTGCAATTGATACGGGTGATTGTGGAATAGCAAGATTGCAAGGAACACATCTTCAATTTGTTCCAAATATTTATTCAGGATCAGGAGGAAAAAGATACAAAACAAATTTTAACATTGAAAAATATTTCCTTCAGGTTCAGCAAGCAGTACTTTCAATTATCAAGGATGTAGACTCTATTGTAATTTTTGGGCCTGGAGAAACAAAAAAAAGATTTGCCAATTTTCTTCAAAAACCTCAAACCCAAAAATACAAAATTCAGGTTGTAGAGGGGATAGATTCTGGAGGAGAAGATGGGATTTACAGTTTTACTAAATCTCAAGCAATGAAAGAGATAATGTCTGAGAGTAAACTAGCCAGAGTTTCTAGTATAATTGATGAAATTATGGTTATGGCTAATAAAAAAAGTCGAAAATTTACCATGGGTTTTGATGAAACACTCAAAGCAAATGAATTTGGGGCAGTTGAATCTCTAGTTTTTTCAGATAAAGTCATCCAAACCTATGACGAAAAAAAGATAATTGATTTTCTCAACGATGCAGAAAGTAAGGGCGTGAAGGCATATAGTGTAGATTCTTCTACAGATATTGGTCTAAGAGTAACTGGACTTGGTGGAATTGTTTCTATTTTACGATTTCCAATAGAATCCTAATTTGTTGACTCTATTAACCAACTCAAATAGGGTTTGTTAATCGAATTAACATCAATTTCTACTATTTCAGGAACATCATATGGATGAGTTGATTTGATTTTTTCCTTGAGAATTTTTTTATTTTTGTCTGTAGTTTTGAATAGTGCCAAGTATTCAGATGTATTTTCGATTTTTCCTTTCCATGCGTAAATTGAGGAAATTTTTGTAATATTTACGCATGCTACAATTTTGGTTTTCACAAGTTCATTTGAAATTTTGAGTATTGATTTTTTGTCTGGATAAGTTGAGACAATTATCGTTGGCTTCATAGTAAACGATAAATGTCCGAGGTTTAAAAAATTAACAATTAGTTTGGAACTTGATTTTATTACTCAGAATTCGATTATCTATGTGTTAATAGCTTGGGTAGTAATTGTAGTAACTGCAAAAGGGCTAAAATTAGAAAGATACGGAGTTGAAATCAAAGCTTACAGCTTGGTTTACAAAAACAAGCAAGTACAATCGGTCCTAACAAAAATCCTCGGACGGACCAGGCGAGGAATTAGAGTTTTTGCAGATACAAGTGTCGTTGCTGGATTTATCATGATGGGATTTGCATTTTGGTTTTTGCTAGATAATGTTTCAAAATTTTTTGTAGCTCCTACTGATTTTTCTGAATTAACGGTGTTAATCCCAGGTGTAACTTTAACTTCATCTGCATCCATTACATACTTTCTTTTGTCCATTCCAATTGTTTTAGTTGTGCATGAAGGTGCTCATGGAATAGTTGCAGCACTTGAAAAAATCAAAATAAAGACTGGGGGCTTTGCAATATTCATTGCAATGTTTGCAGGTTTTGTAGAGCCTGACGAAGAAGAATTTAACAAAGCAAAAAAAGTTTCAAAATTACGAGTCATTGGAGCAGGAGCTACGGCAAATGTTATTTTTGCATTTGTTTTAGGAGCTATTCTTTTGACAAATCCATTATTTGCTTTAATAATGCCTGAACCTTTACTCAGTGCATTTTATGAATTACCACAAGGAGTTCTAATATTATCAATCATTGAAGATTCAGGAGCAGAGCAAGCTGGTTTGTTAGCTAATGATATTATTACTTCAATTAATGGAATACCGATTCTGAGTCCGGTGGACTTTCCTAGCTTGAGTCCTGGAGATACGGCAGAAGTATCTGTACTAAGAGAAGGTGAAGGATTAGATTTTACAATTAACATTATGGAAGATCCAGAAAATCCAGAGCGCGGATTGATCGGAATTATGAGAGACAATTCCCTTGCATACAAACCAGTTTTCAATTTTATCCAATGGAATGATCCGGGAGTATCCATGTTCCTGTTGTGGCTTTGGATGATCTCCTTTTTCATTGGGATAATCAACATGCTACCGTTACCTATTTTGGATGGGGGCAAATTTGTTCACACCATAATTGACCAAAGAATATCAGAAAAGGCAGTAAATGGAATAATGTGGGGAATATACGGTTTTACCTTTGCGTTATTTGGATTAAACATTGCATTGTCATATATCAAATCAGGCTGGTTTACAATTTAGTGCTAAAGAATAATTAATCAAAAAATTTCAATTTTATTCAATGAACTGTGATAGATGTGAAAACCCTGTTGCATATACTAGAAAATATTCGGGTGAAAAACTATGTTCTAATTGTTTTTCAAACTCAATTCTAAGAAAAACAGCTAAAACTATTTCAAAATATAAAATGATTCAAAATGACGAACTGGTCGCTGTGGCAGTATCTGGTGGTAAAGATTCTCTTGCATTATTGAAAATCATGAACCATATGGCTGCAAATCATAATTTTAGAATTAAAGCAATTACAATCGATGAAGGAATACCTGGTTATAGAAATGAAGCCTTAGAAATTGTAAGAAAATTTTGTAAGGAACAAAATGTAGATTTTAAAGTTTATTCATACAAAGAACTTTTTGAATTATCACTAGATGAGGCATTAAGTTTACGAGAAAATGAAAAAACATCATCTTGTTCAATATGTGGAACGTTGAGAAGGAGAGCTATGGAATATGCAGCAAAAGATATTGGTGCCAATGTAATAGCTACTGGTCATAATTTAGATGATACTTTACAGACTTTTGTCATTAACATGTTATCAGGTGATACAAATAAAGTAGGTTGGATGAATCCTGATACATCTGGAAATACTTTGAGGAAAATAAAACCATTTTGTGAGATTTATGAATCAGAAATCGTGTTTTATGCATTCACAAATAATGTTCCATTTCAATCAGAACCATGTCCACACATGAATGAAGGTATTAGAACAGAGATTCGAGAATTTCTAAATTCTTTAGAAAATCAACATAGTGGAATTAAAAATAATCTATATCAATCAATTCTCAAAGTATCACAAGTTGTAAAAGATTCTAATCAGAAACAAAAAGGTGTTTGTAAGAAATGTGGAAGTGAATGTACAGGAACTACCTGTTCAGTCTGCAATATGGTCTTAAAATTGAAAGAAAACAAAACCTAATGCAAATATAACAATAACTTTGAAGAACATTGGTAGCAGGTAGGATCGGGGTGCCAGCCGTGCCCCATTCTGAAACCGGCTATATGCAGAGATCAGTAACTGTTGGGTAAATCTCTAGATTAGTAATTCCCGCTTGGTGTGCGGAAATGAAATCACGCCGAGGCGGGTGGTTGCAGGACTAGAATTATCCGAAGGGATGACTTCTAAGACCGAACCATCGAAAGGGATGAGGTCCGGGAGGGAGCAATCCTAAGGTGGAGCATCCACGCTTCCTCGTCAACGTGGCGGATCTTGTATGCCTTGAAATGGGGTTATTCGTCTAGACTGGAACCAGCAGATCTGCTACCATTAT
>JASFMV010000136.1:0-3876 GCA_050117375.1 Nitrosopumilaceae archaeon
CAAAAATTAATGATTGGCCCCCTTCCTGTACGCATTGCATGCCTAAATCAATAGGGGTTCCACGTACAGTATTATCCACCTCAAAGGTAGAACCATCCTTCATAGTTACAACTCCTCCATCATAGACTCCTTCAGTAAGTGGTACTGGCCTCCAATCATTTTCCACCAACTTGCATCCAAGCCAATTCGCCATTTCGTCAGAATTTGTAATGGTTGCACTTAGTCCCAGTATTTGCGGTTTATGATCTAGCCTTTTTAGCTGTGTTAAAATCATCTCCAATGTCGGACCACGGGATTCATCCCCTATCAAATGTACTTCATCAGAAATTACAAGACCTATATCGTCAATCCAATCTACTCCATGACGAATGATAGAATCCATTTTTTCGTTTGTCAAAATAATAATATTATTTTTCTCTAATTTTTTTTCTATATTTTCAAAATCCCCTGTTGAAATTCCTACTTTGATTTTATTACCAATAGTTAATTTTTCTAATTTTTTAAACTCTAGAAATTTTTCTGCAGCTAGTGCTCGAAGAGGGCTAAGATAGATGATTTTTCCTTTATTTTTTGAAAGAAATCCAATCATTGCAAGTGTTGCGATTAAGGTTTTTCCACTTGCAGTAGGTGCCGATACAAGAACACTTTTTCCTTTTAGTAATCCGGCCTTTACTGCGTCTGCTTGAGGAGGGTATAGTTTGTCGAATCCTTGGGATTTTAAAAATTCAATTGCAGATTCTGGAAGATCAACTTTCTCTATTTTCATACTCGGTTATAGTGACCGGGTTTTGATTCATAAATAGATGCTTCGCGCAACATGCGTCGGATGTAATTTCTAGCTTCTTCTTCAGTAAACTTTTCAGTTTTCTCTAATTCTTTGACAAACGTTCTCTCCTCTACTGCTACTTTATTGTCACCTTCAAGGCCTTTGAGAACATCCATGAAAAGTTGCATTTTAGATACTTCACTACGGGGTTTACCTTGCAATACACCAAGATCTACTTTTCCTGTATTGACATCAACTCCAGCATCTTGAAGCATGCTCTGAATTAGAAAGATTGCACGCTCAGCATCTTCTTCCTCCACCTTGTCTTTCATTAGTAATCTTGCCCTAGCAGTAGATAGACGAATTATTCCTTCAAGCTGTCTTGGAGTTACAGTAATCATCTCTTCGGATTCAACATTTCTCATCTGTAAGTAATAATCAAGAATTTTTTGTTCAGCTTCTTTTGTCAAATCAGGAACTCCCCGTTTTGCATATGACAGATATTTTGTCAGCAAATCAACATCAATTACAGAACGTTTGTCTGTTCCTTGAGGAGTGTGTAATTCAATGATATGTCTTGCAATCTTTTCATCTTTTTCCCTTGTAGGAATATCTCTTACAACGAAGATCAAGTCAAATCTTGTAAGTAGTGGAATTGGGAGATTTACATTCTCTGTGATATTTTTAAAGGGATCATATTTTCCATACATTGGGTTTGCAGCAGCTAAAATTGATGTTCTTGCATTTAGTGTAGCAACAATACCACCTTTTGCAATACTTGCGGATTGTTGTTCCATTACTTCATGTAATGCACTTCTATCTTCAGGCTTCATCTTGTCAAATTCGTCTATACTTACTAAGCCTTGATCTCCAAGTACAACTGCACCAGCTTCGAGCATCATAATTCCTGTCTTATCTCTGACTACTGCAGCAGTAAGACCTGCAGCTGTTGATCCTCTGCCAGAAGTATACAAACCACGAGGTGCGATTCTTGAACAAAACTTTAGCATTTCAGATTTTGCAGTACCTGGGTCACCAACCAAAAATACGTTTATGTCTCCTCTAATCTTGCTTCCATCACCTAACGATCTTTGATTGGAACCAACTATCAGTAGCAAAATTGCTTCTTTGATTAACGATTGTCCTTGAATATGAGGAGCAAATGAATCAATCAATCTTTGATAAACGTCAGGGCTATGAGCAAGTGCCTTGATCATTTTTTCTTCTTCAGGAGAAATTTCCTCTCTTTCTATTTTTCTCGAAGTTTTATTTCCACGTCCACCCAAAAATTCAATATTGTTTCCTTCTATTCTCAACCGGTATAATCCACTATGCCCTCGAGTTACACCTGTAACTGACTCTTGTTCAACTCTGACTACGCCTGTAAGGATTATTCTATCCCCAGGTCTTGCATTATCTACCAAATCCTGCCTAATTGTGACATCAATATAGTGAGGTAGTTGTCCTGGAGGTAAGTCTTCTGGAAGTTCCTGTAATCTCAAAATTTGAAAGTCAATAAACTTGCTTGCTTCAGGTTTCAGCTCAAAGTCTCGATGTTTACATGTTGGATTATCACAGACAACTGGGAGTTTGACATCCATTCCTTTAATCTGAATTACTTTTGTATGATGTTCATCTGGACAGATAAAGATTAGTTCTTTTGCAAGTGGTTTTACTTCAGAAGCTCGAACTACCATTCCTGAAACACTAGTAATAGTGCCAATTGTTTCAGCATTGATTTGTCTGAGACTCCTTTCTAGTGGATAATTGATTAATCTTACACGAACTTCATCTTTGATCTTTTCGGCGTATTCGGGAAATCTAATTTGTAGTGCTTCCTTGATTGCACGAGAAAAAGCATCAAAAATCCTGTCGGGATTTTCAGAAAACATTTTCTCAATTTCAGATTCTAAAACTAGATCATTGTAATCAACTATGATGAATTTTGCATCTTTTGGCATCATCTGATCAATTGCTTCAACATACTTGTACTCCCCATTACCATCCTTGAATCTAAGGAGGAATTCTTTTACTTTATCTGATAATGCTGAATCTGTAAAAGTACTAGTTTGAACTTTGCTCATTATTATCTCCTCTTATTTTGTTTTCAAATTCTTTGCTGTTCTCGTAAATTGTTTTGTAAAAAATATTTTCCTCTATTGTGATTTTGTTATAAAGATCTGAATTGAGTTTTATAGAATCAGCTAATTTTACAAGCTTGCCTCTTCTCATTCTAAATAATTCAAGCATCATACTTTCTACTCTATCAAAATCATCTTTGTCTAATTCTTTCATTGTTTCTTTTAGTTTGATGTAAAAATGGGGATCTAATGTAGATATTTGATATTCCCCAACCATCTTTTCTTTAGACAGGGCTTGTTTTAATTCAGTAATCATATCTGGAGAATCAAGTAGGCCTAAGTTGTTTTCAGAAAGTACTTTGCCTACCCATTGGGGCATATTATTCACTTCTCCTTGAGTGCCCTCAACCTTAACTCCAGCAACGTTAAACTTGAAATCCTGACCAACAGTAAACTTAGCATCCTTTAGGCGGTATCCAATCGAATGTACTTTTTCAACTTTTTCTATATCCATTAGAGATCACTCTTTTCTTTTAGATCCTCAAGTTTCGGATCGATCAATTCTTTTTACAAAGTGGTGAGATCAATTGATCTAAATTAACCTGAGCCTGATCGCATAGATGAAAAACAGAATTTGCATTTTAATTTGAGGTATGATACAATAACCAATTCGGATTTATTAATGGGGTTTGCATTTTTGAGTTCATGTCGGCAACAGGGATGTGGGTTGAAAAGTATCGCCCCAAGATACTTTCAGACATTGTAAATCAAACTGAAATAATTGGAAGTCTAAAAGCATTGATCGCAAATCCCGCAGACATGCCACACTTGTTATTTTCGGGATCTGCGGGGGTTGGCAAAACTACTGCTGCAATGTGTATTTCAAACCAAATTTTAGGAGAATATGCCAAAGAATACACCCTAGAGTTGAATGCGTCTGATGAGAGAGGAATTGGAATGGTAAGAGAGAAGGTAAAAAAATTCTCAAGATTTGCAGGAATGGCAGATGCTCCATTCAAGTTAATCATA
>JASFMV010000137.1:0-3869 GCA_050117375.1 Nitrosopumilaceae archaeon
TTAGAATATCATGGAATTAGCATCTTTTGGCAATAAAAGGAATTATGAGGATTTTAAAAAACAAATTCCAATTCCAATTCAACCTCTTTTTGATTTAATTCGAGGTTATTGCTTTTCTTTAGGGGATAATGTGGTTGAAGACATCCGAATGCACAGAATTGTTTTTGGCAAGTCAATGACCTTTAGATGGTTTGCAGATGTAGCACCTCAAGACAATTCCATTATTATCAAGATTCAAAAGAATCGAAAGGAATCCCCTCAAAATCTCCAAATAGAACCGGATCAGGATTTGACCCGCCTTAAAACAATCCTAAAAGAAGCATTTGATACAATCCACTAATTTTTTAAAATTATTTTTTGGAACGAAAAAAAGAAGCGTTAAGTATCTGAAAGAGGAATTTTAACCACAACTCACTACCCGTAAGTTGCTAGTCAAAGAGGGGAAATTCTCTTCTTTGACTTATTTGGAATTATCCTTTAATTCTATTTTTGAAACTATTTTTTGGAAGAGAAATTTTTCGATACATTTTTAGAATATCTGTTTATCATTGGTTTCATGCTAATTCCGACAAAGGAGACTATTAGAAAAATTTTTGAGACTCATAAGAATCAATGTGCCTTTAGTGAGTGTAACAAGGAAATATTAGATTCCAATGGACATCTAAATGGGAATATTCTCTTTTTAGAATCAAATAGGAAAGATAGGCCCCGATTCAATCCAGAATTATCAAATGAAGAAATGATAGACTATCATAATTTGATTTTGGTGTGTTGGGAGCATGCGTTTAATGTTGAATATAAGGAGAAAAAATACACAGTATCGAAACTACGTGACGAAATATTCCGTGATTTACAGAGTTTAAACCCGGAACAATATAACTTACCAAATGAAGTAATGCAAGAAATCCTGTTTCAGTTTATTGAACATCATGATCCTGATACGTTATCTCATGTTGAGGTCAAGGGTTATGCTTCTGCACTTTCATTGGGATCTCCTAGATTTTCAGTACAGGTTGATGATGTACACATAGACCCCACGAAACAATTTGTAGGTGGGAAATTTGAGATTATTGATGTATCTAAAAAACTCAATGCATATGACACAGTTGTGTTTTACCCTAAAAATTCAAAACCTTCTGAAGGTGTTCAAGCTGATTCAGAAACAAAAAGTTCAATGAGAATAGTAGGACAAGTACCAAATATTCCTGCAGGAGATTATCTTGTATCTGTACGCTCTGCAATTGATGACTCTCCAAGAATTAAAGAAGATTTAGCATTCACTGTTTTGTAATTTCACAATTTATGCTGGGATTATGACGCATTTTGAAATTATTTTTTGGAAAAAACCAAAAAATACATGAAACCTTAATTCTAATCAAAACTAATTAGAAAATATTGACCTGTCTTAGATGTGATGGAAAAGGAAAATACATGAATGAATTTGGTATAATGGAAAAATGCGAGTCGTGTCTAAGAGCTGATATGACTTTTGAAAAGACAAATGATCAAAATTCAGATGATTAATGTTGAATTTTACACTTTTTTGTTTTTTCTTAGATATATTGGAAAAATAACACTTCATATTGACGGATTTCAAATATACGGAAAATGACAAATAACGTGCTTATTTCTATTCCACTTGAATCTGAAATTTCTCCATCTGAATGGTTATTGCTAAATCAATTCCTTCACAAGATAAAACAGATCGACACGACATGTGTGTCAGTATACTATCCATACGGAAAAGGACCTGAAATTATCTCTCTTCTTGAGGAGACAAAAAGGAATCCATCTATTGAAAACATTGAATCTGAAATTGAAAAAAGAATTGCAAAATTACGGAAAAATCCTTCATCTGTTGGAAAATTTACTAAAACACTTTGTATTTTTGGGTGGATAAAAAATGGCAAAGTACAACTCATGGAGATTGGAACTTCAAAAAAACTACCTTATGTTTACATGTTAAGCAAAAGACCTTTTCTCAAACCCTTCGATGATTTGTTAGAAACACAACACAATGTTTTGCTAGTAACACTTGATCAAAAGTCAGCAAGAATTCAAAAATTTATTGGAAATGATATAGTTCAAGAAGCATCGGTGAGAATTAATCTCCAGAGTCGACATAAAAAAGGGGGACAAAGTCAAGGAAGATTCTTGAGAGCAAGACAAACCAAAATCCATGTTTTTTACAAAAAAGTTGCAAACAAAGTTAAAAAAATGAGCATGAATTCTGAACTGATCTTACTTGGCGGAATAGGTCAGGCAAAAACTGAGTTTTTTGATGAGCTAGACTCTGAACTGGCCAAAAAATCTAGATTCCTAGAAAATCTGTCCTTTGAAACTCCATTAACTGATGTTTACAAAAAAATCATTCACCATCTTTACCACCATAGAAAAAAACATGTTAGAGAAACAATCGATAAATATGAAAGACTAGTCAAATGCAAATTAACTGCAAAAAGAAATGATGTTATTTTTGATGCCTTAAAACTTGGAGCAGTAGACACCTTGATTGTCTCTGCCAACTATCACTCTGAACCTAAATTCAAAAACATAATGAAAATGCTTGAAACTGCAAAATACACCTCCTCTAAGATTGAGTTTGTGTCATCTCCCAAAATAATTAAAAAATTAGAAATCAATGGCTCGGTTTTGGCAATTCTTAGATATGCAATAAAATGAAAATTTGTAAAAAATAAAAAATTGTAAAATTTTTGCTAGTTGTTTTCATTAACAAAATCTACTATTGACATGATTTTGCCCATTTCGACTAGATGGCCATAGCTTTTTCCCTTGCTGGTTTTCAAAGGAGTGTTACTAACACTGATGAACAGAAGGTTTCCTTTGTCAAGAGGTATGGTTATTCTTTTAATTTTCTCGTATGCTGCGATCGTGTATAGACCTCTACCTACAATACTAGTTACTTTTGCTCGCTCTTCCCAAGCTCCTACTGCTCTTTGTAGTGTTTTTTTAGTGTCTGCAAGTGGCACAATATTTCTAATACCTGTTCTTTGACTATGCCACAGAATTTCTCCCTTGGAGTTACAAACGGCCGCAAATCTGATGTCTTTATTAAAATCCATCAGCATGTTAAGTAGTTGTTCATATTTTTCCAATGGTTTTTGTTATTTTATGTGGATAATAAGTTATTCTAAATTATGATTTTTAAAAATACCTGCAATATTGTCTTGCCGGGAATTGTAATTTCAACTATTCTAAAAATAGGAGAAAAACTCTCTTATCAAAACGACATCTCAAAAATAACGACATCCCTTCCAAAAAACCTCCGTTTACTGATGGTAAAATAATCCAATCTTTGGCAAACATGGGTTTATTGTAAAATATAAGAAAAATCCCATATGCAATTCTAAAAACAACTGAATAGCTTGACCTTCACTCGATTTCTGACTCTAGATTCTCCGATTTTGCCTTACTATCAATTTTTGTTTTCTTTTTTTAATCACAAATATTGGTATTGCTATGATTGCCGATAAAACAATAAAGAAAATTAGAATCGAAGCATAGTCGTTTACAAATATTTTTGTATCAAACCACGCCTTTGGTAATGTGGTAAAAAAATCACTGCCAGAAAAATCTTCTATAGTCCCTACTGCCAAGCTATATTTTCCACTCTGATTTCTTTCATCAATTACTATGATGTAATACTTCCCATCAGCAGGAATTTCTGTTTTAATTTCTTGTCTTTCCCAATAAGTCACCTGACCAAACGGTTCGTAGAATTCTTTTCCGGGATATTCTCCTTTATACTGGTACTTTTCTGTTGCAAGTTGGGAATCCATATCGACAATTTCCTCTTGAATAAATCTAGGATCAACCAAAACAATTGTTGGTGCATATTCTTCTAATCC
>JASFMV010000138.1:0-3813 GCA_050117375.1 Nitrosopumilaceae archaeon
ATCCTTGTGGATAAATCACGACCCCTCCAGCTACTTGAGCGCCACTTTCCATCACAAAGGCTGCAATCTTGTCGTCCTTGGATAGTGTTTTTTCTATTTTCTCTAAACAATAATTTTCATAATCTACATCTGTGTATCCTTTTGGTGTTCTATACTGATTTGGAACAGTAAACTGTAAAGTCGAAAATAACTGCCTTTTGAATTTTCCAAAAAATTGTGGCACATACCCTACTGCCATTGCACCAAATGTATCTCCGTGATACCCGTTCTCAAGTGTTGCAATTTTTGATTTATTTTTCTCCCCCACATTATCCCAGTATTGCAATGCTAGCTTGAATGAAATCTCCATTGCAGATGACCCATTATCTGAATAAAACACCTTGTGCATGCCTGGTGATATCTCGACTAGCTTGTTTGCCAGTTTCTCTGCAGGCTCGTTTGTAAGATTAAACATTGATGAATGTTGTAGTTTTTTGGTTTGGTTTGTAATGGCTGCAACTAGTTCTTTTTTGGAGTGCCCCCAGACATTACACCACATGGAGGCTACTGCATCTATCATTTTGTTTCCTTTTGAATCAATTAACCACACTCCTTTGGCTTGTACTATTTCATCAAAGGATGACCATTCTTTCATCTGAGTATTGGGATGCCAAACTGTGCTCTTTTTTCTCAAGTGTTTTTTGTTTTGCATTTGATCTTAATAATTAAACGATATTTACTGCAACTTTGATTAATAGACGTGAATTGATAATTTTTCTTCTAGGTTGAAACTGTACGTACCCATTTGAAATTAAATAACTTTCTTTTAGACTATCATCTTCGGGCAAAAACTCATAACTGAAATATCCTTTCCTTAACAGCTTTAGAATTGATTCTTTAATCTGGCTTCCGTCATAATCCAAATCAATTTTTCTTCTCCCTTGCTGGATTATTCTTGGATAGTAATCACGTTCAAATTTTTCAAATACGTATTGTTTTAGAAATTTTTCATTATTCCTAGCTTTTATCCACCACTGAGGAGACACATCCATTAGAAATTGTAATTCTTTCATGTTATCTAATAATAACATGTTAACATTTAACACTAGTCTCAAAATAAAAACAAAAACTGAAAGGTTAATCAATATATCCTTTCTAGGCATATTGATGAAATCTTTATTCATTACAGGAACTGATACTGATGTAGGTAAGACCTACGTTACTGCAGGCTTAGCAGTTACTTTGAGAAAGATGAATGTAGATGTTGGAATTATGAAGCCCTTTGCTGCAGGAAAACCTCAGAAGAAGGGATACAAATCCGAAGACGTTGAGATTCTATCAAAGGCAGCTCAAGTTTGTGATCCAGAAAATTTGGCAAATCCTCAGTTTTTTGCAATGGCAGCATCCCCCTACACTGCTTCAAAATCGCTAAAAATCAAAGTCAAAAAAAACTCTGTTCTGCCTAATTTTAAAAAATTATCAAAACTACACAAAATGATATTGGTTGAAGGCATGGGCGGAATTATGACTCCAATTTTAAAAAATTACTATATTGCTGATTTGATAAAAGAGATGAAAATACCTGCAGTAATTGTTACTAGGACCAAAGTTGGAACCATAAATCACACAATTATGACAGTCAAAATGTGCCAAAAATATAAAATTCCAATAAAGGGAATTATCATCAATAATTTTGATTCTGATGGGTATGATCTAAAGATATTAAAAAAAGATCTTCAAAATTTAACAGGAGTTCCTATTTTGGGGACTGTGCCGTATATTGAGGATCTCAGTGATCATTCTTTGTACAAGACGTTCAAAAAGAACATCGATGTAAAATCATTAATCAGTTAGATTCTTAAAATTTTGAATTTGTTGTGACCTTGAACATTTACAAATTGCGCAATCTCAAAAATAATCCTTGAAAAATTACCTTCTTTTTGAATAACAAATGTCTTGTTTTCAAATCCTAAATTCTGAGTCAAAACAAGCCAAATGTTTTGCTTTTCAGGTTGGATCGTTTTGAGTTGCTCTAGTTTTTCTGATATAATTTTTTTATCCAAAGTTTTTGGAATACAAATTATCAGTGTTTTTTTTGGGTCTTGCTCTAGCGTTTTCAAGTCGGGAATGACAATATCTATTTCAATTCCCTGATACTCTACTTTTCTCTGACTTGCAAGCATCGTACTAGTTAGCATATAATGAAGTATTCCTGTAGCCAGCACTCCGACACTTTCTTCTTTTTCATCCATCAAAGATGCCTTGTAGTAACAATTCTCTAAAATATCATCAATCGCTTTATCCATTTTTTCCTGCGCAGTTAATTCTTGGATCTTTTTTTCTGATTTTTTTATGTACTCAAAAAGAAATTCTTTTACTGGGTGTACTTCGTCCATGAATTATTCGTTGTAAACGTATCTTCTCTCGCCTTTGGATTCTGTGGTTTTGTTTACATCTACCAAAATGAATTCATTTGTGGGGTTTAGCATTGATTCTTCAGGGCCAATCTTTTTCTCATGTATTGTTTCATATTCACTTAAGGTAAGTTTCCTTCGTGGTCCAAGCTCGGCCTCTAAGTTCATAGATTTTACAACCTCTTCATATTCGGGCTGAACCACTCCACTGAACACCATTGCACTTGCCCCACTTCCATAAGATCCAAATCCAATTCGCTTTCCATCAAGATTGATTCCTTTTTGATACTCAAACTCTAAACTGCTTCGGAATCCCAAATATAGTGACGCTGTATACAGATTTCCAATCATTTTTGATGCAATAAGGGAACTTGAAAGCTTTGCCTCATACACTTCTTGAAATTCAGGGGTCTTGGTAAACAATTTGGTAAACTCGTGGTCTCTAGTCATGTATTCTTGGTCACTGAGTACTGATTCGATTGTACCTCGTGGGTCTTTTGGAATCGGTTCTTCTATTCCCATCTCTGCAATTATCTTCTTCCATCTTGGCAACTGACGCCATTCATGTCTTACCAAATATGCCAATGCTTTTTTGCCCATGTTACTGTATGGCAAGTGCATGTTAATGTAATCCATATGATCAAGTATTGTCTCACCTGGTTCAAGTTTGATTAGTTCAGTTGATATTGCTTTTTTCTTGTATGTTTCTAGTGCCTTTCTTACTTGAATCATGTACAAAAGATTAGAGTATTGTCCATGAACAATTGGCGTTTCTTTTCCAAATGGTCTGTAAAAATCATATTCGTCTTTAATTGATGTTGCAGTGACTTTGGGGTCAAAAGCCAATAATCTGGGTTTGTCATTGAGAAGCATTGCAACAGCTCCTGCACCCTGAGTCATCTCACCACTACTTCCCATGTCATATTTTGCAATGTCTGAAACTACAACCAGTGCTGCTTTTCCTTCAGCTTCTCCTGCCCTAATCCAGTTTGTATTGTCGTATAATGCATAAGAGCCACTTACACAAGCAAATTTGGTCTCCACGCCACCACAGTGCTCAAAGGCACCTTGGCCATAAACTTGTTCAAGCATTCCAATAACATAAGAATTCATTGCCTTTGATTCATCAAATGAGGATTCTGTAGAAACATAAAGTCGTCCGATATCTTCAGGAGACATTTTGTTGTTTTTCATAATTTTCAAACATGCATTTGCTGCAAGACAAGCTGGGTCTTGATTTGTATCAACAATTGCCATCTTAGAAACTCCAAGACCTTTTTGGAGTTTAGCAGGATCCAATCCTCTTGCTTCTGCAAAATCAGCTGCATCTACATACAATCTTGGTATGTAAATAGAAATATCGTCAATACCTGCTGCCATAAGCTTGCTCCCTGAGGGTTCTCATATAAGGATTAACTAT
>JASFMV010000139.1:0-3763 GCA_050117375.1 Nitrosopumilaceae archaeon
TGTAAAACAGTATTGATTTCACAAGAAATCGAAGATGGCATTATTGAAGTCAATGAATTGGTAACATACAACGTAACTGTAAATGCAGTTAACAACCTAGGTGAAGATATTCTAGATGCAATGCTAAAGGATAACTTTGGCGGTGATGTAGAAATAATTCCTCAGGCAAATAATGTTACTGAAACAGGTGTACTATCTGATCCTGATTGTGATGTTAAACTCAAAGGAAAAACCGATAAAGCACAAGTAAGATGTGATATTGGAACCTTTGCTGATGGACAAGAAGCAGGATTTACTGCTAATGTTCAAACTGACATCAACCCAGGACAAGGAAAGAAAGATGTTCCAAAACGAGAATACACTTCATGTGGCATTCATGATATGAACTCTGGTGCAACATTGAATGGTGTTTTTGCAAATGGAACTTCAGTGGAATTCTCAACAGGTAATGTCTCAGTAGAAGTATTCGAATTTGCGGACCTTTCAGGTGATTGTGATGTGGACGGTTTAACCGATGATGTCGATCCAGAACCATTTGTCTTTAATGACGAAGATGGCGACGGAATTGGCGATGGTTTTGATCAATGTCCATTTGAAGCAGATCTTGGAAACGGTTTCGATGAATTTGGATGTGCAATCCTAGATCCCTAGAAAAAAACCAAACTAACCCTTTTTTATTTTCTAAAATCTTAAATTTCAAGCTTAAAGGCGTCCAAATTTATACCCAAAACAGTAGGTGAATCCCCGAGGGCCCATACTTTATGAAAGTATGAGAATTGAAATTATTTTTTGGGGAGGCAATAATCCCAAATATGATAATTGTTAGATCCTTTAAAATCAAGTTTAACGGAAAAATTAGTATGTCTGAATGTAATTGCAATCATGGTGAGTGTGAAGGAGACAAAAGCACTCACAAACATGAAAATGGTGAATGTATCCATCCTGATGGAACAAGACATCCAATTCATGAAAAACACTAGAGATGACTTATTTCTATGAACCCTTGAATCCAACAGGTTCAAATCCCCTACAATCACTTTTGTCCCCGATTTGGCAGATAGGAAATAAGGATTCAGACCTTTTGAGATTATTTTTTGGGAAGAATATTCATTCAACCTCATAAAGATTTATGGTAATTTTGGTTACCCATGGTTTTAATTCATCAGGAATTATTACTAGCAATCCACTATCTTTTGATATGTTTCTACAAGTTCCACTATAGCTTTGTTTGTTTTTCCCAAAGCAATCTTTACCATCATAATAATCAAAAGTTTGATTTGAAAACAAATCACTTCTTTCTTGAATTGACCTTACAAAGTATACATCAAACCCAATACTATCATTGTCAGTTTTGATACTATAATCATAAGATGTAATGTTTTTTGAAGTGCAAATAGGAATAAACTGAGCATATGCACCATTGATTTTGTTTTCTTGTTCTAAATTAGAATACATGGGATTCTTAATGTTTTGATAAATAGCGATAGAAGGATCATCACTTAATTGAGTACCCTGTAAATATTCAATTTCATGACGTACTGTATCTATTGCTTTCCTGTATAAGATAGGTTTCCATTCATCTGAACAATCACTAAAGGCATGCTTTAATTCGACATATGTTTTTCCATTCAAAGATTGTAATTGATTATAATTATGGGAATTGATTTTATCTTCTGTGTTAGATTTTATTTTTTCTGATTGATACCAGGAGTTTGTTATGTCAAAAATAATATTTTTTGATTCTTTCCATTCAGGAAGTAAATGAACATAAATTGAATACTT
Source organism: Nitrosopumilaceae archaeon (assembly GCA_050117375.1). Taxonomy (GTDB): domain Archaea; phylum Thermoproteota; class Nitrososphaeria; order Nitrososphaerales; family Nitrosopumilaceae; genus Nitrosomaritimum. Next base: position 1,783 of record JASFMV010000139.1, read on the forward strand.
GTTGATAACTTGTTCTGTCGATGATGCGAATAATTCATGACCAAACATCATATTCATAAAAATTAGTAAAATGGCAACAGCTGGTAATACCACATAAAGATATCTTTTCATTTTTATCCCTCAAACACATAAAACAAAAGACCACAATCATTACAGAAATATTCTTCTTGATAGGATCTGATATTGCCAGAGCCACATTTTAAACAAAGTATTATTCCATCTTTTCCATACATCTCCTAATCTTTCTTTAATTGAGATTTAGGCTTCATGGAAGCAAATTTACAAATAAATTTCCGATTTGGTAGTAAATTCATTCATTTATTTACAAAAACTTCTAGATATTTCCGATTCGGAAATAATATTAGTCATTTTTACCTTTTGTAGTTATGCCTGATGAAATTGATAATATCATTTTGTCCCAATTAGGAAAAAATTCTAGAATTTCATCACAAGAAATTTCCAAAGTCTTACAGAATTTTGATTATTCAATAACTGACAGAGCTATTCGGCAAAGAATGATGAGACTGGAAAAAAACAATATTGTTCTTGGGTATTCGACGATACTAAATCCAGAATTAACATCTGATAAAGTTAATCGTACAATCCTTTTGAAATTCAAGTTTAGTAAAAAAACAACAGATATGATTACTAGATTAAAAGACTATTCTTTAGATTCACAATTTTGTACCTTTGCAGGAAGATTAAATGGAGATTTTGACTGGGTTTGTCATTTTGTCTTTGATTCAATTGAACAGTATGAACTAGAGACCAACAACTTCCTCAATAAATTTTCAGAACTAATCTCTGATTACAGATCATATGAAACTAGTCTTATCAAATCCACTCCATATATGATAAGTGATGAGGAAAAGATAAGGAACAAAAAACTCAAGGTATTTGAGATTTTAAATTCTATTAAAAAATACGATAGCCTAAATGATAGATTACAAGCAATAGTTGAAAGTCTAGTAAAATATTTTGATGCGAGATTTGCAAGGGTATGGTTTTATGATAAGAAGAAAAAAGCATTAATTCTAAAATTTAGTGCAGGAAAATACAAAAATCTCAAAGGTGAATTTTCTAATGTTTCAATTAAATCATTAAAGATTGGAACTATTGCAACTTCCAAAAAACCAGTAGTTTCAAATGATGTTGTACATGATAGAAGAATAAAAAATCCAGAGTGGGCAAAAAAAGAGAAACTAAAATCCTTTGCAGGCTATCCTATTTTGTATAAAAGCGAGGTTGCTGCAGTTCTTGCAATGTTTAGTACAAAAAAAATGTCTCCTGCAGATTTTGAATTATTAGGAGTATTCAGTGATCAATTGTCACGAGAATTGACAGGATTTTTTGAAGCTAAAGATTTCCTTCTAGAATAGTGGAATTTCACGCCTAATTGCATCTCATTTCATCCCCAAAACAGTAGCTGAATCCCCTCGCTAACACTTGACTCTGTTTTCATCCCCAATTTGGGGGATGGGCCGAACTGGATTCATAATTTGAAATTATTTTTTGGAAATCTTTTTTGATTTATGAGCTGCCTTGGCACCCATTTTTGCAGTTTTGAGTTGTTTGACAATCTTTATTCCTATTTTCAAAGATTTGAAAGCAGAGAAAATAGGGATTAGAATCAACATCACAATATCTATCCAATATTTTTTAATGAATTTTTTTGGATTCTTTGTTTTTTTGTATTTTAAAGCAAGATCTATGATCAATAAAGAGACAAGAGGCCAAATTAAAACATCGAAGAAAAATTTCCACTCATATGGAATCAAAATCAGAGGTTCAGACAATCCAAATATTGGATAATCAAAAGCCAAAACACCAACAAAAAATATGGTTACAATCACTAGGATTGAGAAATCCAAGAGTTTGTAGTACATGAGATTTTATTATTTTTTATCCTTATTTGTAAATTCTCTTTAATGATTTTTGAAATTATTTTTAGGGAATCTAGTTTGTTGGATTCATTGCAGCA
>JASFMV010000140.1:0-3750 GCA_050117375.1 Nitrosopumilaceae archaeon
TTGTCGATAGTTAATTTTTCTATGGATATTACATCCCCATTTGGTCCAATCATCATCAAATTAAGTTCTTGGCCAAAAAGAATTTCCTCAACATTGCCAGATATGTTAATTGTATCACCTTCATGATAAATGAATTTTTCAATTTCAAATGTTATTGGATTTTCTTGACCATAAACAAAAGGCAAAGACATGCCAAAGACGAGTGCAATTATTACAAAGCCCGATTTCTTCAAGTGAAGGCTAGTACCTAAAAAGATTATTTAATAATAATTAACTGTAATACAATATTCGAACAAACTCACAAACAAAAATTTTCTAGTGTTAATTTTTTTTATTACAGGATTTTTTTGTATTTGCCATATTTGCTTCTAAATAATTTTAAGGTTTTTTTAAAATCAGAAATCATTTTTTTTAGAAATGAGTGTATTTTACGCACAAAAGAGGCTATGGTAGGGATTGTTGGGTTAATTGCTTTTGAATTTCATCTACAATTGAAACTTGTTTTGAGGATTCAAATTCAAATGGAATTTTAAATCCGGCTAATTCAAAATAAGCAACTCCCTTAATCTCAACATCAATAATTCCATTGTTGTTGATTATCGATTCAATACTAGGACTGAGACTTTCTTTTTGAAAATTTTGAGTTACGTTGATTTGTTTTTCTTCTCCGGGATTAATTGTAGCATCGATTACACTGCTTCCGGTTCCAATGAATATACCATTAATTGATAAATCATACTCTAATTCTGGAATGTAAACTGGTAATAGGCCGTTATTTGTTAATTCAAAAACTAACACAAGTTCAATTCCTGCAATCACATCTAAAGCAGCAGATAACCAATTTCCTGACAAAACATCTAATCCCAATTTAATCAAGGATGATAAGGACAAAGTTTCCAATTCCACATTAACAGAAGAGACATCCTTAAATGAAGCACTAATCTGGGCGTAAGAATATGCAACAAGCCCTAAAATAATTAAAACAATAGATAATGCAACTAGGGAAATTAAGATGATTGATTTTTTCAATAGAGTTTAGTCATTGGCGAAAAAATTAAGTGTATAGAAAAAAATAAACCAAGTCCAATTAATGGGGTGATAGGGAGAGGGCTTGATTTCTTTTTTTATTTTTCAAGCATATTATTTATCCAAATTTCCAAATATGCACCAAATTAAAAGATAGATCAAAGAAATTTCTAAAATATGAAACAAAAAACTTAGAAGTTTTATCCTGAGAAATCATAGGTTTCATATGGACCTGAAAATCGGGTGTACTGGATGGAGTTACCACGGATGGTCTGGTACTTTTTATCCAAAAAAACTGCCAAATTCAGGTTGGCTACAGTACTATTCTAGAATTTTCCCTATAACTGAGATAAACTCCACTTTTTATAGAATCCCTGATCACAGCATTGCAAAAAAATGGAATTCAGACACGCCAGATGAGTTTTCCTTTACTGCAAAATTCCCATCAATAATTACTCATGAAAACAAATTAAAAAATGTGAAAGAGCATGTCTTTAGATTTTTATCATCACTTACACCAATGTATGAAAAGGTTTTAGCTCTAGTTTTACAACTCCCACCTTCACTTTCATTTGAAGAAGCAAAGCCAAATCTAGAGGAATTGTTTTCTTACTTGCCTAGTGATTTCAAATATCCAATTGAGGGAAGACACAAGTCATGGTTTACAAAAGAAGCATTACATTACCTTAAAGGAAAAAATCATTGTCTGGTATGGAATGAAGTGCAAGGAGTAGAAAATCCAGCAAAGATTACTTCAGATTATGCATACATCAGATTAATTGGAGACAGGAGCATTCCAGAATCTAATTTTGGCAGAGTTTCAATCAACAGAGAAGAGTCAATTCAAAAATGGTCAGAAAAACTCAAAAAGATCGAAGACCAAGTAGGTCTTGCGATGGTAATGACAAATAATCATTTTGAAGGATTTGGGCCATCCACTGCAAACACTTTGAGAGTAAAGTTAGGATTAAAAGAGTTGATCTGGGAAGAAAAAAAACAGCAAAGATTAGAATTCTAGTTTTCAAAGGGTTCAAAAAGTGATTTGCAACATTTCTCAAGTAGTTCAGAGTATTTTTTTGCATCATATTTTTTTGCAAATTCAATTGGTTCGACACGATGGGAGGTTTTTCTAGAATAATCACTTATCACATAACGGATTTTTTGTCCGGGTTCAATTGTCTTCCCTTCCCATTGTAGTTGGTTTAGAGCATCTGCTTGTATGGTACGGCTCTTGTGCTGTCCTGTACCCCTGGTAACTCGGTTTGTAAAGGCCAGGTCTTCAGGCGCTATTTTGTGCGTAAATAGACATCTTTTATACTGATTTTGAATTTTTTTGGCTTCAGAAATAGACTCTTTTATCTCAGAGATAGTTTTGCATTTTGCAAATAAATTAAGAATGTCTTTTTGGCATTGCTTGAAAATTTTTGGAGTATCACGTCTTCTGGTTTCAATTCCACGTAACTTTAACTCACCATCAGTTTTTGCTCCAAAATATCTATTTGCAACAGGTAAATCAGCATTATTTTTTGATGGTAAAAACACAATCCATTTGTACACATCCAAAGATAATTCAAATCCAGTTTTCGTTGCAATTGTATCACGTAAATGTTCATAATCATCAAGAGTGGAATTTTTTCTGTATATCCATAACGAATCAATAATTCCATGCAGTACTACAAATCCTTGTTCTTCTGCAATTCTAATTGCTTGTAATAACAATTTACGAGCAAATGCACATACTGCCATGTGAGCATCAATTCTGCCAAACTTTGCATTGTTAAATCCCAAATACCCAAATGAGGTAACTAAAATCCATTTTAGTGCATTCTTTCTCTGTGAATATATTTCAGATTTTTCTTTGCTTGTTGCAGTTTCAATTAGTTTAGTGTATTTTCTTCTTTTTTCTAGTAGAAGATATAAAGACTCTGGGACTATTCCTTGTCGTTTACAAATTCTATATTCAAGATCAGGTACCACATCAGTAGAGTCGTTACAGCACTTGCAGTTTATTGTCTCAGCTGAAATGTTTTTTTTCAGCATTATATTTGCAAATAATGATGCAAAGTCAACTTCTCCAACATTTTCATGAGGACCAACTCGTGGTTCCAAGATAAGTCCACCACGATCACCGATTAACAAATCCATTCTTGTTTTGAATATTTCTGATGTAGTAGGCTTCCAAGGAATCAAAAGATTTCGTTTTGTTGCATTATAGAACTGTACTGAGCTCATACATTTCCCAATACTTGCTCGTGCTGCAATTTGGATTGGCAGTCGGCATGTGCGTGAAATCTCAAATATTGCCTGAAGAGAGTGCTCAGTCTCCCACAGGAATGCATTTGAGCGATCAATGTGAATTCTACCCAATAATTGTGTGGAAGTAGGCTTGAAATGAATTTGACCGTATGAAAAATACGACGTACCTCTTGTTTTTGGCATCAAAAGAGGCAGTTTCTCTTTTCCCAGGATAAGATTTTTAGAGATTTTGTTTTTTTCTGCCCTAAAGGCAAGAAATGGAAAATCCCAAGAATCGCCGTTTTTTGTAATTATGAAATCAGGATCAATGTTCTTTATCATATCAACACAATCAAGAATGATTTGCACCTCTGAATCAGATTCTAAAATAACATCATTGATTTGAATTGATTTTATTTTATCGGTAAACTTTGGAATTTTTTTGTTAGAATCTGCATGGACTTGTAAACTGATTTTTGTGAATTTAGG
>JASFMV010000141.1:0-3707 GCA_050117375.1 Nitrosopumilaceae archaeon
CAACAAATTGGTCTATATGTTTCCCAGATAGGATCTTATCGCATGCTGAAACTATTGCTTTTCCCCGTTTTTGATCAATTGCCTTTGTTTTCATATTTGCGACAGCTGCCGATCGCTTTATCATGACAAACGACTTAATCAAATTCTCGTGTGCTTTGTTTCCAGTGACATGATACTGTTGGAGTGCTCTTCCGGTAAATGCTCCATAGTAGGCATCTGATGGAATTTTGACTTTACCCAGTGAATCTTGGTCTAACCTAAATTTCAAATCACAAAATCTTCTATTTCCCCATTATTCATTGTTTTTCACAAATGTTCATAAGTTCACAAAATGTCCACAATGACAATTATTATATAGGATTCCAGAGTCACGCACCTTAATGAATAAGCGTACTAGTATGCTCTTTACCATCGCAGCAGTAGCTGTAATGGGAGCAACCTTATTCGGAAGCACATATACACAAACCCAAATTGCCGGTCAATCTATTGACTCATCCAAAATGGATGTAAATGTCATGGACCAGATTCGTGCAATGGGCGGTTTAGAGCTTGTAATGCCTCAAGCATTTGCAGAGACTGATTGTGGTGTATTAGAAAACTCTGGACGAACAGTTCACGAGTTCAATTTGGAAGGCTATAGTGTCGAGCTCCCAATTATGGGTGGCAAAACCTACAATGCCATGACCTTTAATGGTATGGTCCCAGGACCAACATTAAGAGTTACACAAGGTGACGTCGTAAAGATGACACTCTCAATTCCAGATTGGGAAGTTACTGGACACGGTAATGACATGCACGCATCTCAAATCACTGCAGGAGCATTTGAGTCAGTCAATCCTGGAGAATCAACCCAGTATTGTTACATCGCAGAAGCTGCAGGTACTTTCAAGTACCATTGTTCTGGTGTTAAACTAGTTGGTATGGACCAACATGTACTTTCCGGCATGTACGGAATTGCAATTGTTGATCCTGCAAACGGATACAAGAAACTAATGGTAGAGAAAACCAGTGGTAGCGGTGAACTAGACAGAAAATTCTATTCTGCTGATGCATTAGAGTTCCAAATGCAATACAATCAATTGTATTTGACACCTGAAGGCAATTATGATGCCGGAGCAATGTTCATGCATCATAATACCGGAACAGTTGTCAATGGTATGCAATTCGGTTATGTACCAAACATGGCTCATAACCTACTTGTACTTGGTGATACCAACAAGAACATCTTTGTTGCACAACCATGGAATGGACTTGAACACAAACAATATCAGTCACAACTCATGTTTGTCGAAAATGATCAACATGTAAGACTCTTTATTGAAAACCATGGTAACGAGCCATTATTCTTCCACATTGTAGGAGAAATCTTGGATAGAGTTACACAAGGTAATAGAGTTCAATCCGCAGCAACTGAGACTTGGTTGATTGGAGGATCACAAGGAGCAATTGTAGATATTGTCTTTGACGAACCAGGTGTATATGCAGCAGTCAATCACGACTATGCAGCAATTTACACAGGCGCCGCTTCAATCTTTGTAGCTGGTGACCCATTCGGCTTGAACCCAGTTCTAGTTGAGAAAGGTGTAATTGAAGCACCAGTGGCATCCTATGCTTACGCATTAGGTAACCCAAGTGATGCTGTACCACCAATGGGAATGAACAGTATTGCACATCCTGCAATCAACATTCACGGTTTGTACACTGACGAAGTAGCTTCTGAAATGCAAGAACAAGGCATGATTCCACTATGGGAAGTAATTCCTGTGGTAGCTGAAATGCTTTCTTGATCTTTTAACCTTTTTTTCTTTTTATTTTTAATGAAATATATTCAGTAGATCATGTCAAATATTATGGGATTTGAAGATTCAGTTTTAATTTGCGATGAAGTTGATCCAATTTTAAACAAAATTCTGGAAGATAACGGTCTTAAAGTTTCTTATGAACCAACAATAACTCCGGAACAAATCTTAGAAAAAATTTCCTCCTTTAACATTGTAATTGTAAGAAGTAGAACAACAATAACCAAAGAAATTATTGACAAAGCTGAAAATTGTAAAATCATTGCCCGTGTTGGTGTGGGACTTGATAATGTTGATCAAGAAGCTGCAAAAGCAAAAAACATTCGAGTAATTAATGCAGTTGAAGGAGCAATGAATGCAGTAGCTGAATTGGTATTGGGGCTAATGTTATCTTTAGCAAGACAAACTGCTAGAGGTGACAGAGGGATTCGTAATGGGAAATGGCTAAAAAAAGAACTGAAAGGAACTGAACTCCGAGGAAAATACCTTGGAATAATAGGAATGGGTAACATTGGAAAAAGACTAGGACGACTTGCCAAAGCACTGAACATGAATATTATCGGCTACGATGTAATTCCAATTGATGAAGAATTTTCAAAAGAAGTTGGTTTGATGAAAGCCGATTTAAACACACTATTGCAAAGCTCCGATTACGTTTCTATGCATGTCCCCTTATTGGATTCCACATATCATTTGATTGATACTCAAAAAATCTCCACAATGAAAAAAACTGCTAAAATTATCAATACATCAAGAGGTGGTGTTATAGATGAGGATGCCCTTTATGATGCCCTTAAAAATGGAAACTTGGGAGGTGCTGCTTTAGATGTCTTTGAAAAAGAACCCGCACTCAATCACAAATTGGCAGAATTAGATAACGTAATTCTCACGCCTCATATTGGAGCTCAAACCAAAGAAGCTCAATCGCTGGCCGCAAATGTAATTGGTGAAAAAATCATTCAGATACTCCGGGGCGTAATCTGAGCCTAGCATTTTTTCTCATTTCAAAAAAATAACTAAAAAAGCTTGACTGATACGTGATTTATTGTCATCTTATTTCTTTTAACATTAATTTCGAGGAAAATTCTTGTTGACTAGTACGGGCAATCCTAGACAGAAATATGAACTTGGTCGTAAACTTCCTAGTTTTAGATATGCTTTGCTAATTTCATTTGGATTAATTTCTGTGGCAATTATTTCATCTGCTTTTGTGTATGCTGAATCTGTAAGTGTTAATGTTGAAGGAAATGTCTATGATATAGAGTATACTGGTAACGGCGTAACTGTTAGTGGAGTTGAACCTGATTTAGATTTCATATCTTTAATTTTTACAGTTAATGTTAGCAGTTCTCCTGGAACACTTGAAGTTACATTCGAGAGAAGTTTCTTTGACTCCGTTTATCAGGGAAATGATGATTCCTTTATTATTTTAGCAGATGGTGATGAGCCCTCGTATTCTGAAATTGAAACAACTGCAACAACTCGAACTCTTGGTATGACATTACCTTCTGGAACTGAAGAGGTCGAAATTATTGGCTCTGTATTTGGTAGTCCAGAACCAACACCAGAACCAACACCAGAACCAACACCAGAACCAACACCAGAACCAACACCAGAACCAACACCAGAACCAACACCAGAACCAACACCAGAACCAACACCAGAACCAACACCAACTCCTGATGAAACCACTACTCCAAAAAATGATGATAAAGTTGAAGAAAAACCACGAACTGAATGTGGTCCTGGTACCATCCTAAAAGAAGGTGTATGCGTACTAGACAAAAAATGTGGTCCGGGAACTATTCTAAAAGATGGTGTTTGTGTTGTTGATTCAACTCCAAAAATTGCTTCCTCACCCAAGGCATTAGGTAAAGAATTAGTTTATGGGGTAATTGCTGCATTTGT
>JASFMV010000142.1:0-3699 GCA_050117375.1 Nitrosopumilaceae archaeon
ATTAGAAATCTTGGTTTGATCAGAAATTAATTCTCCTTCAACTAAGGGGGTCTCATCCATGATTAAGACAATTGTCTGTGTCCCTATTTATGTTGAGTTTTGGATATAAATTAATTTTTAGAAGATAAATTTGGAATTAATCAAATTCATCATCAGGGCCCTCCACATCTGGATTGAGAACTCCTAAATGATACAAAATTAGGTAATTATGATCCGTAGTAGGTGCTCACGGTCTTTGAATTTAATAATATGACAGTAAGAATATAATACAACTAAATCAAAAATCTCAAAATTCTAACAAGTCAGACTATGACGATTTCGTTTTTGTAGGATTCTCTTGAAGACACCCCTCCATTTCCAGGATCTATCTTTTGTTTTGGATTCAAGGATGTGTCATGATGACAGTTTTTGTTACAAACTGGGCAGAATTTTCTATCAAGAACTATGCATTGACAGATATGGTTTTTCATGTAGGCTTGTGCAGCTTGATTCCATTCCCCAGTACCATTACAATAAACACAGACGTATGACGAGGTTTTCCCTACCCCTTTGCAAAAATCACAAATATCATCTAACATCTCTACTTATCGCCCTTATTGCAACCCCTAGAAATTCAACATATTTGAATATGTGGGTCTGGGTTCTTCTAATCGATTCCAAAGGCAGTCACATGTTCCTTGTCTAACCGTTAAAATATGGGCGTTTGAGTTTGATGATATCATGCATGGTGCTAATTACAGAGATGGAACAGGACAGCCATTTACCAGAAAAAAATACATCAAAGGTAAACCACAAATAAAAATTGCAAAATTTCAAGGTGGAAAGAAAGCAACCTATGAGTACTGTGTTCAACTACTCATTAATGAAAAGGTCCAGATTAGACATATGGCAATAGAGGCATGTAGATTAGCAGCAAATAAGACACTAGAAAAAACAACAGGGGAATCAGGGTATTACTCTAGATTACGAATTTATCCACACAACTTGCTCAGAGAAAATAAAATGATTGCAGCAGCTGGTGCAGATAGACTTCAAGAAGGAATGAGAAGAGCTTGGGGAAAGGCAGTAAGTTTGGGGGCAAGAGTAAATCAAGGTCAATGCATAATGGAGCTATATGTCAACAGCACACATGTAGATGCTGCAAAAAAAGCTCTAAAAGGAGCTTGTGTAAAACTACCGGGAACACCAACAATCAAAGTACTTGATCATAACAAACCATCACCATAGGTTTTCAAATTCAGATTTTCTGTTTTTCAAATAGTCTACAAATTCATTGAATTCTTCTTTTGTGGGTTCTCTATCTAGAATTCTTTTTGTTTGATAGTAAAAGGCATTGTAAAGTCGACCCACTATAATTCCAAGAACAAATGATTTTGAATCATCCACATTTGAAAGATTTTGTCGTAGTTGTTTAATCTCGCTTTTGTTAGATATGGTTTCTTGGATTTTTTCTTCAATTTTGATTTTTAATTTCTCATCCATTACTTTTGTTGTATGAAATAGTTAAAAACAGTTTAATAGCCAAATCCGTTTCTCATGATTGTTGCAGTTATAGTACAGTCTGGTTAGTACTCGTGCTTGCCAAGTACGTGACCCGGGTTCAAATCCCGGTAACTGCACCACTCAATTATTTTGTTTCAGACCTTTTTCAATAATTTCAAGTGCGTCATGTGCCTTTTCAGGTTTTGGAAGCTGAATCATGAACACATTGTCTTTACCATATACCGATTTTGGAGAGGATAATGCCAGCATGGATGTTTTTGCAAGAGATTGAAAAAAATTCAAATCCTTATTTGCATTCACTAAAATTTTTTCCATAATTCCTCCCTGAGAAAAGGTTAACAATACCTCAACAAAAACATGCCCCAATCCATCCTGTAAGATATTAAGGTCTGTGTTTATAGAGGTCGGTTTTCCGGCAATTTTTGAAAGTAATTCATCATACTTTTTTTCTTCGAGAATTATACAAGGAACAGGTTTTCCATCAAAATCAAAAACAGTAATTCCTTGATGAACCTTTTCCAGTAATTTTTCTAACTCATCAGACATCTTTTTCTTGCAAAGCTGGAACTATTTTGTCGCTTGCTTTAATTAAAAATGGAGAAAGAAACGCAGTGATTATTGAAATAACTCCGATTAATGGGAACAAAAATGCACTTACTGCTCCAATATCAACGCCAGTTTTAACAATTACAATTGAAAACTCTCCTCTCGGAGAGGCCAGCGCAAAAGCAGAGCGAAGAGATTTTCCTCGCTTTTGACGGAACAAAAAATTACCAATCATATTTCCACCAAATTTCATTCCCGTTGCTACTGCAATCAAAGCAATGGCGATGTAAATGTAATTTTGAAGTTGAGAAACATCCATCAATGCACCCACAGAGATAAAGAAAATTGCGACAAACATATCTTTTATAGGACTAGATAGGATCTTGGCAACTTCTGCAGATTTAGATTCTGCAACAAGAACACCTGCTAAAAATGCCCCAATTGCAACAGATAATCCAACTATGTTGGCTAAAAGAGCATAACCAAAACAGACTCCCAAAACACTTAACAATAAAATTTCACGGTGTTCTGCTGCAGCAACTTTATCAATTAACGGAGGAATTATTCGAGTACCCAAGGTAAAGGTACCTACAATTAAACCGGCTGCCACTAAAATTACCACTATTACAGATTCAATGGACACAGATCCTACCAAAGCAATTGATTGTAAAGATGATATCAAAATTACAGCGATTACGTCTTCCACAATAAGAATACCAAGTACAAGGATTGAAGATTCCGTCTTAATTCGACCCATCTCTTCAAAAATTTTCACAATAATTGCAGTACTGGAAATTGAAAGAGCAGCCGCTATGAATAATGCATCCATAAACCCGAGACCAAGTCCACTTGCTGCATAAAATACAACTCCCAAGGTAGACATCAATCCGATAGTGCCTACACCTATTGCAACTCTTCCGATACTCCTGATTTTGGCATATGGGAATTCTATTCCGATAACAAATAATAATAAAATTACCCCTATTTCTGCAAACAAGTTAAGAGCAGAAACATCAGATAGAATTCCTGCACCTCCAAGAATATTACCAGATGGTCCACCTTCAGGAAGTATCCATGACCATAGAGGAGACAAGGGTCCGATTAACATTCCAGCAAAAAGATACCCTATGATGAGTGGTTGCCTTATTTTAAAAAATGCAAGAGTAACTATTGCCCCAATGATCATGATAAATGCCAAATCAGTTACAAAGGTCGTATGTGGAAGTTCTGGTGTTATTTGCTCAATAATGCCAGAAACTGTTTGGTTCAATGAATGTTGAATTTCACCTGACTCGATTTGTAAGGCAAAATTCTGCATGATATCAATCTACAAATTTGTTTAAAAACAGTTGTGTTTTCCAGAGAAAGGATGATTCAAACAGATTTTATAAAATTTCAAATCATAAAATTGAGGAAAAGTCGTTGGATGTTGAAAGTCTTTAAGCCTGAAAATTGTGATTCTATCGCAGAGTGATGAGTAGGTCAGCTGAAATTAATGTAGAAATATGACCTGGGGTATCTGACTGCACCTAAGGTAATTCCAAGATTACCTTACTATTAATAGTACGGTACCATACCGTACTATATGATTCAATGCGAATATTGTCCCAAGGGATTTATAGAAACAGCAAACGGTCTTGCTGAAAAGAC
>JASFMV010000143.1:0-3674 GCA_050117375.1 Nitrosopumilaceae archaeon
GCTCTAATTGATGGAATGGTGCTATTAGGAGAAGTAACCCCTAGATCAATGGATTACTTGTTTTCGTTTGGAGAACGACTTTCTATAAAATTAATCTCTGCAGCAATAAATGATCTAGGAAAAAAATCGATTGCACTAACCGGAAAAGAAGTTGGAATTGTTACAGATTCCAATTTTGGCGAATCTAAACCTCTTATGGATACAACCAGACTGAGAGTTTCTAAAACTCTAGATTATGCATTTTTGAAAAAAACTATTCCCGTAATTGGAGGTTTTGTGGGCGCAGATCAACATGGCCATGTTACAACTTTTGGAAGAGGTGGCTCTGATTATTCAGCCACAATAATTGGTTCATGTATTAAGGTTGATGAAATTTGGTTGATGAGTGATGTTGACGGACTCATGACAGCAGATCCAAAGATTGTAAAAAATGCAAAGTTACTAAAGGAAGTATCTTACGTTGAGGCAATTGAGATGGCAATGTTTGGAGCAAAACAAATCCATCCAAGAACTTTTGAACCACTATTAGCAAAAAAAATTCCAATGAAAATCCGAAGCTCATTTAATATAGAAAATGAGGGAACTCAAGTAACTTCATCTCCATCCATATCTGCTAGAAATACTGTAAAATGTGTGAGTAATGTTTCCCACAATGGCCTAATAGATATCCGAGGGGGAAGTATGATCGGAACTCCTGGAACTGCTGCTAAGATTTTTGCAACATTAGCCAACGCGGGAATTAATGTAATGATGATTTCTCAAAATCCTTCAGAATCAAGCATTACAATTGTAGTAAAAAATACTGACCTTGATAAAGCTGTTAATAAATTGGAAATGGAACTTTTGGGAAAAATAATCAAAAAACTTGAAATCACAACCGATATGGCAATCATTGCACTTATTGGTTCAGGAATGCGTGGAACCGTTGGTGTGGCCTCAAAAGTGTTTGGAGCAATGCAAAAAAATAAAGTAAATGTTTCAATGATAACTCAAGGCTCATCTGAACTTAATCTTGCTTTTGTAGTAAAAAATTCTGACGCAAAAACAGCTGTACAGGCTCTACATGATGAATTTGAGCTTTCTAAAATCAACTAAAATAATTTAAAGGAACAAAATCAGAGAGTTTCATTGAAAAAGTATCTAGTTATCTCTATTTTAGTTATTTTTGTAGTTGGAATATTGACTATATCAACAATATCTGATCAATTTGTAGATGCAAATTCCAGAAAAAAAATTCATTTTACTCAAACCATAACTTCTGTACAAGACCCTGGTCAAGGTCATGAAGGACATCAATTAGCATTAATTTTGTCTCCAAGCGAAGGAACAATTTATGATGGATCACTGACTTTTACTGCAAGCGAACCTGTCCAGATAGTCGTCCTTCATGAAATCACTGAAGATGACGTAAAAGGACAGCCCATCTGGACAATAGATGGAGAAAAAATCTATGGTCTATCATTAATTGAAAAGGGAAAATCTAATTCGTTTGAATTTACAGGAGCTGCCTTGGCTCTTCATTCTCCAAATTCTCAGTTTACAGCAACAATAAGTGTTGATGGTTGGATTAGAGGACAACCAACTGAAGTCCTACTGCAAAAAATTGAATATGAAAAACAAGAACCATCATTTTTACTGTCAAAAACTAATGTACCTGCAACAATTCCAATGCATAAAGGAATTTTTAATGCTAGCTCTGTTTTCTATATTATTACAGACGCAAGTGACAAAGAATTTGCAGAAGTAATTACTGAAAAACAAGATTGGAAAGTAGAATTAGCCCCTCCTATATCTAATGCTCCGGAAAGTTCCCTACAACAAATTTTTGTATTTAGAAATGGAGTTGCCGGTGGAGGAATTTATGGATATCAAGATGAAGTGTTTTCAAGAACTCCGGCCCAAGAATCCGAATACAGTGCCTTAAGTTCGGTTGTAGAGGTGACGTGGAAAAAAGGACAAAATAAAATTATTTTTGAAACTTCGGAAGAAATTCTAGAAGCATATGAGGGTGGTAGAGTTGAATTTAACGAAACTGGTATTGTAATTAATACTCCTCAGATTAGTTGGCCAGAAGGTCAAATGACAATTAGAGAAGATCAAGAGATTACTGATGATTCTTCATATACAGGAGGACAAATTTTAGAGATTAATGAGGAGGAAATGACGGTAACTTTTATCGCCCATAGAGGATGGGGGCCTGATGGTCGAACTATTTACTACATTGTAACAGATGCTACACCTAGTGCTCCTGCCCAAATGATGGGTGTGACATATTCTCCAACCTCATCAGAATTAATTGCAAATTCGGCTGCAGTGGATTTATTCCAATTTAAAAATGGGATAAAGGGATCAGGACCAATGGGATTCCAGCCTGGAATTGCTGCTGCTGCTCCTGGCGATGAGAACTATAGTCCAATTTGGAGAATCTATAATGTTGAATGGAATGATCCAAAAAATGCAAAAATTCTTGAAACAAGATTTGATATAGATTCTTTTAGCGAAGATGATCTATTAACAGTAAGCATTGCACGCCCAATGAACAGTGATCATTTAGTCAACTGCCCTTTCATCGACCCATTCCAATAAAAAAAATATTTTCAGTAAAGGGATAAATTACTTGAAAAATGTTTTATTGTAAAATTGACTGGTAAACTCTACATTGTCGGTGTCGGTCCTGGACACCATGATCATATGACCTTTAGAGCAAAAGAAGCAATTGCTGAGAGTGATACTATAGTTGGCTATGAAACATACGTTAATTTGGTTTCAGATTTAATTGAAGGAAAAGAAATCCATCGATATGCTATGACACAAGAAGTAGAGCGTGCACACCAATGTATTGATTTGGCAAAGTCTGGTAAAATAGTATCCTTAGTATCAAGTGGTGACCCTGGAATTTATGGTATGGCTGGATTGATTTATGAAACATTAGCAGAGTCGGGTTGGAATCCTAAAGATGAATTACAAGTTGAAATAGTACCAGGAGTATCTGCATTGAACTCTTGTGCATCTATAATTGGTTCACCACTAATGACAGATTTTGCAGTTGTCAGCATGAGCGATTTATTGGTTCCATGGGAAATAATCCAAAAACGAGTTGAGGCCGCAGCACAAGGTGATTTTGTTATAGTAATTTACAACCCTGCAAGTAAAAAACGAATACACCAACTACAAGATACACGAAAGATGTTACTAAAATACAGAAAACCTACAACCCCAGTCGCAATAATCAAAGGTGCATTTAGAAATTCACAATCTGTGGTTATGACTAGCTTGGAGGATTTACCAAATCACTCAGACAAATTAGGCATGATTAGTACTGTAATCGTTGGTAATTCCTCAACATACAATTACAAAGATTTGATGATAAACCCAAGAGGCTACAAATCAAAATATAATTTAGAAGAACAAACCAATCCTAATCTTAAGGTCTAGTAACTTTTCTTTATTGCCTCAAATAATTGATCACTGAGATTCAAGTTATCTCTAATAGGCGCTACGATTTTCACCAAATAATTACCAACGGTTTGTTTTAGATCTGTTGGATGTAATTTCCTTTCTGCAAAATCTGATTCTAAACTACTATAATCAGTATATTCAACATTTCCTCCAAATTTTTCTGCCCTTTCCACTTTCATCTCCTTAAATTCATGTAAAATAACATTTTTTGAGAT
>JASFMV010000144.1:0-3666 GCA_050117375.1 Nitrosopumilaceae archaeon
TCATTGACTTGCTGAGTTGCGTTTGCAAATGGATCAGCGCCAAACTTTACCAAGGTAATCGTTTTTTTCTTGATTATTGTTTATTTAAGTATGTTTCTTTGAAAGAAAAAATAATCTTCTAAGAAGATAATAAAATTATAAAATGGTTTACGAATAGCTTATAAACCACGCAAAAATTGTTTTAGTTATGATAAGGGATTTTGCTCAATTGTCATGCAACCATGATCAAAGACCAAAAAAAGCAAAAGAAGCAACACCAGTTTCCCTTAATGTAAATGACGCTATTACTGGAATTGAACATTTTACATCCAAAGATAATTCAATAATCAGAATTAAAAGATCAGGACTTTATTTTATCATGGCAGCTCCTCAAGTCGGCAGAAAAAAAGGAGACACACCAAGATACATCGACATTTGGTTAAGAAAGAATGGAGAAGACGTTCCAAACTCCAATGTTAGAACAATACTTCATCATGGTTCTATTAAAGACGTAATCGTAAACCAGTCAATGATTCCTCTTTTCAGAGAAGATACAATTCAAGTTATGATGAGTGTGGAGGATGCATCAGACGGAATAGGATTAGAATCATTTAATCCTAAAGGCGAGCCTACAATTCCAAGCATAATTCTATCAATGCGAATGGTAGAAGAATATGATGAACTTTTAGAAGAACAAATCTTCAAATAAAAAATATCTTTAATCGTCAATAGTACAAAGTAATAAAATCAAGATTTCTGGTTTTTGTCAAATTCTTGTTCTAATTCTTCTAAGAACTCAACTGTTTCAGTTCTTGTTTCAGCAAATCTGTCTTTTCCGAGCTTGTCTTCCATGATTTGGGTTAGTGCTTTTTCTTGATGTTGATCTGTTTCAATATGATTATTCCAATCAGATTCTTTTACAGAACAATCGCAGACCTCACAATCTACCATCTTAGAATTTTTCACATTATTTTTGCAATAAAGTTTCTAAAAAAGGGATTGTTTTAGATGTAAACTTTTTTGTGGTTCATTTTACGGTCTAGCTTGTCAATTGCCTCATCAAGAGCACGAATGTTCACTTCCAAGAAGTTTGAAAGATGATAAATGGCACCGTATTTGTCTCCAATTTTTTGCACCATATTGTTTTTCTCCAAAACCTTCATGTGATGTTGAACTGCCTTGTAGTCAAGATCAAGTTCTTGCGATAGTTGGTGAGTGTTTAGGGGTTTTTCTAACAAAAGCATGATTATTCGAAGTCTTGTAAAACCACCTCTTGTGCTAGTAAAGAGGTAAAACAGTAACTTTCGAGTTTCCTTATCTGGTTTTCTTTGTTCGGATTCAGATTTTGATCGAATAATTTCCTTGAATTCCAATAGTTGTTGTGTACTCATTTTTTCTTAAACAATAGAGTGTTTTTTTGCTTAAAACCCTATTTCCAAATCTTTTCCATATCTATTCCCATTCAAGTCCAGATAATTACCCTTAAATTGACTTAGAGGGAACTCGACATATCATGATGGCATCACGTGGCTACGATATGACACCCACAATGTACTCTCCAGATGGCAGGATTTACCAAGTAGAGTATGCAATAGAGACAGTAAAGCGTGGAACCTTAGCACTTGGGATTAGAACTAAGGAAGGAGTCATCATGGCTGTTGAAGAAAAACCAAGAGCACTTCAAACAAGTAATGTAACCCAAAAGATCTTCCAAGTAGATTTCCATATCGGAGTGGCAGCTGCAGGATACATTCCAGATGCCAGAGTCCAAGTGGATAATGCAAGATTATTCTCACAGGGTAACAAAATGACCTATGATGAGTCAGTCGAAGTTGGAACCGTCGCAAAACACCTTGCAGACCAATCTCACCAATTTACTCAATATTCAGGAGTCCGTCCAAACGGAGTTGCCTTGATTATTGCAGGGGTTGACCAAAAAGGTGAATCAATCTATGTAACTGATCCTAGCGGAACATTTGTTCAATATGCAGCAATTGCAATTGGAGCTGGTTCTGAAGAAGTAAACTCATTTTTGGAGAAAAATTACAATGCAGATATGAGTCTGGAGGATGCAGCAGCACTTGCAATTGCAGCAATTAATCTTAAAGCAGAAAAGAAGGAAGGAGTAGATTTTGTAAAGATGGCCAAAGTTACAAGCAAAAATAAAATTTTTGAAAAAGTATCTGAATCAGAATTAAAAAATTATTCTCAAAATGCATCAAAGTTTACTGCAGAATAATCTGCAGCAGTATAGATTTGAAATTAGCAATATCAATTTTTCAGAGATGATCAGCTGATGGGTCTTGGAAGCTATTGGGGAGAAGTACTCGAAGTATTACGTGAAATCATTCCAGTATATGATAAAGTAAATTCTTACATCTCACTTGGCAAGGATGTCGAACATAGAAACCGAGGAATAAAGGGACGCGTTCTCCCAGGAAACAAAATACTTGATGCGGGTTCTGGGTTTGGGAACATGTCAAAGACAGCATCTAACATTTGTAACGGAGACATTTCAATTACACTATATGATCCTCTGGTTCCAATGTTGAAGAACACTGGAACATTTTTTGAGAAAACCCCCGACATGGCAAACGGTGTCTTTGAGCACATTCCATTCAGAGACAAGGAGTTTGATGCAGTCTTGTGCGGGTATTCTCTCCGAGATGCAATTAATCTTAGAATAGCAATTTCAGAGATTCATAGAGTTTTGAAAAAAGGAGGCAGATTTGTAATTGTGGATTTGGGAAAGCCAGATGAGGCTTTTATCAGGTTCGGAGTTTCATTTTATCTTAGAGCCATCCTTCCAATATTGGCCCTTATGGCAGGAGGAAGACTTGGACTCAAATTTGCTACACTGTATGGAACCTACAAAAGATGGCCTAAAAATAAAAAACTAGAAGAATTGTTATTGGAAAAATTCTCACGAGTAGAGTTTGAGAAAGATCTTATGGGCGGGGCAATAATGGTTGCCGCATACAAATGAACAAGGCGTTAATTCTTGTAAACATTACAGGCCTGATTATCGGTATATCTTATGGGCTCCATGGACCAATTTTGCCAGTATTTGCAAAAAATGTAATTGGCGCCAATTATTCTGAGCTTGGTCTGATTGGACTTGCAAATTTTATTCCTTACATGTTCATTCCATTTTTTGTAGGGATTTTACTTGACAAGTTCAATAATGGATACCTCCTTGCATTAGGTGCATCAATAAACTCGGCATCAATCTATCTTCTATCAGTTGCACAGTCAGTCCCAGAATTAATGGGGTTTAGAATTATGACAGGAATTGCTCATGCATTTTTTTGGCCTCCCTGCGAATCCATTATTTCCAAAGAGAGTTCAGAAAAAAACAGGGTCAGAAACATCTCATGGTTTACAATGTTCTTTGTTTTGGGATTTATGATAGGGCCACTTTTAGGAACAGTATTTCTTGAAGAGATGGACATCACATACAGAATACTATTTCAGATAACTGCGTTTATTTTGGCCACTGCAATTATTTCTGCTCTTTTGGTTTCGAGAAGAAACGTAAAAGATCATCACGAGAAATTCTCATTTTCATCAATAAAGGAGATGAAAAAATTTCCCGAGGTGATAATTCTTTTGATATTTTGCACATCATCGTTTGGAATCATCCTCTCGATTTATCCTGCGTTTCTCAACGACAATGGAATGTCAGAT
>JASFMV010000145.1:0-3614 GCA_050117375.1 Nitrosopumilaceae archaeon
CATCAAGACCTTCAATGATAATGCAAAATCATTTGCAGATCTAAACAAGAACATCATGCAATCATGGATTTCAGCATTTACCACACGTAACAACTAGTGGTCAAACCAACTTTTTTAATTTTTATTTTATTTTTCTGATCTTTCTAACAACCATTGGCCAAGCTCTGGAAGAACCTTCTTTTGGGATAATGAACTTGCAATCATCCCTACATGTCCTGTTGGATACATTCTAAGGGTTTTGTCTTCACTTCCTACAGCGTAATGAAGGGGCATGCTACATTCAGGTGACACTAGATGATCTCCAACTGCTACTTGTGTGAAAATTGGCATGTCTATTTTCTTCAAATCAATATGACTATTGTTTACGTACATTTTGTTTTGTATGAGTAAATTGTCTTGGTAGATGTCTTTTATCCATTGTTTGAATAACTCTCCTGGAATTGGTGGTGTGTCACTGAGCCATTTTTCTACTCTCAGGAAACTATCTACGAATCGCTTATTGTCAATATTTTTGAAAAAATTGACGTATTTTTCAATACCTTGCTCAAATGGCTTTAGGACTGAAAAACAATAGTACATGAATTCAGGAGGCATGTTTCCAATAGTGTCAACCATTTTATCGACATCCATATTTTTTGCAAGATTACTTATCACGGTGGTGTCTCTCCATCCATCAATTACTGGTGCAGTTGCAATGTAGTTTTTGACACTTTCTGGATGCAAAGTGGTATAAGCTGTTGATAGGGTAGCTCCCGTACAATACCCTTGAAGAGATATTTTTTCTACGGATGATTCGTTTTTGATATATTCTACTGCTCCATCCAAGTATCCATTAACGTAATCATCAAAATCAAGATATTTGTCCATGGCAGTTGGACTTCCCCAATCTAACATGTAAACATCAAATCCTTGTTGTAGCAAGTTTCTCACCCAACTTTTTTCTGGATGAATGTCCAAAATATGGTATCTGTTAATTAGTGCATAAGAAATAAGCAACGGTGTTTTGTGCTGCTTGTCTGTTAATGGCTTGTAATGCAGTAACCGTGATTTGTCAATCTCTTGCACTACATCATGGGCAGTTACCTCCAAGCTAATTTCATCAGGGGCTGCAACTAGTTTTGGAGCTTGCAGGACATTTTTATTAAATCTAATAATCTCCTCCATAATTTTTGGGTCTACTTTACTTTCACTTTTCATTTTTTACTCCCTTTTTCTTTTTTGCTTCTATTTCCAATTTAATTACTCTTTTTTTAAGGTCATGTAGTTCTTTGTAAACTTCATCAATCTCTTCTTTACTTGGAAGGTTTGCAGACTGGAGTATCACATTTGTTATGTTGTTCCAATGTTTTGTCAACTCCAATTCTTTTGAAACAAGTTTTCCATAGTTTTCTCCAAATTTCTTTGAATCAAAGAGTTCTGTAAAGTCATTATCAAATATGTCAATCCAAATGCGTTTGAATGCCTCTATTTGTTCAACATCTTGTGGAACTTCGGGGGCCTTTAGATTCACTTTTTTCTGTGCCTCATTCCAGGTTTCGGCTAATTGCTTGTAGTATTCTGTAACAAATTTGTTAAACTCTAAAAGACTTTCATTTACCTCGATTAACTCTGTTGCAACTTTTTTTGAATTGGCAGCAAAACTTCTCATTGGGCCAGTTGAGGCCAAAGCTTGAGGTTTACTTGACATCAAATGTATCAAATCAGTCCAAAACAAAGACAGGTGTTTGTAATATTCTACCGTGTCTTGGGGTGTTTGTGGGCTCACGACATATTACATTCAAAGCTCGCAATAAATAGATCGCTTGTATTATTAGACTAATGGGCAATGAAGAGGAGCTTGAAAAGATCTGCCAAAAAATTGTAAAATTAGATCCAAAAATGAGGTCTGCCAGAATAATCAACAGTAGGGGTCATTTGGTTGCAGGTGGAATGAAAAAAGGCCTAATGTCACTTGAATCCCAAAAACAAGACGAGATGATGTTTATGGAGTTGGCCCTACGAGTTAGGATGAGAAGGGAATTTGATTCAGAATTTGGCCAAGTTCACTTTTCCATGTCTTACAGGGACAAAGTAATTGTGATGAGTTTTCCATTGGCAAACGATGATGTGCTTCTAATCTCTTCTGAAAAAGATCTAGATTTTGGAAAAATACCATTTAAAATTCTTAAAATAATAAAACCACTAAAGGACATCATGAAAACATTTTAAGACACACATGAAAATTTTAGGAAGACGCTAGTTGACTAAAAAAAATTCGGAATCACAAAAAGTAACTTGGTCTGAAGTAGAAAGTCTCATCAAAATACTTGCAGAAAAAATTTCAGGTTTAAAAAAGGAATTTTCGAGTATTACCACTATTGCTCGCGGAGGATTAGTTCCTGCAAGATTATTATCTGATCACTTGGGAATCGACACAATAATTGTTGACTCTAAAAAAATTTCCTCAAATTCTATTTTTGTAGACGACATTTATGATTCTGGAGATACTTTTAAGAAAATAATTAATCGAGTAGACAATCCATCTCAATTAGTATATGTGACCTTGTTTGCAAGGAGAGGTAAAAAATACCCTAAACAGTTGATTTTTGCAAAAAAAACTAATACAAATTCGTATATAGTTTACCCCTGGGACAAACTAGAATACAAAAGACTCAAAAAATACTCTCTATGATAATTTTCCCAAAATTGGCAATTGGTAATATTCTTTAAATCAAACATTCTGTAATTAAATCGTATGAAATCTCTTTTAATATGCAATTGCTGTGGGGAATGCATCGATGCTGAAAGCATCGAATTACATGTTAAGGAGATGCATTTTTGGAATTGAATCCTTTTTCCTAAATACTGTGTAATTTCAATATCATGTTTCCTACGATTTATAGTTCCTTGTCAAAGTTGATATTTTAGGTGTCTTTTTAGATAAATCTAATAATCTGCATATTTTTAAATATCTAAATGAAAACAATTCCTGAAGATCTTATCTATGCTTCTTTTTTCTTTATTGATATTGTTGGGCTTTCAAATCCAATTTTATCTACAGAAACTCAACGTTCAAAAATCAAGATATTAAATAAGACAATATATGATTGTAAAACCTTTAGAGATGTCCCTGAAAGTAATATTTTGATTTTGCCAACCGGTGATGGTATGTTGATTTGTTTCAAAAATGGTTTAGAAGAACCACTAAATCTTGCGATTGAATTTCATGAGAAAATATCTCGTTACAACAAATCTGTCACAAACGTTGAAAAAATTGAAACTAGAATAGGGTGTAATATTGGACATGTTTTTGTTGTAGAGGATATCTATGGCAACCTCAATTTATGGGGTCCTGGCGCAATTTTAGCAAGACGAGTAATGGATTTGGGAAATGCTGGCCATATTTTACTAAGTAATGAAATTGTAGATGATTTACTTGAAATAAGTCCAGAATATGAAAAAATTCTTCACCCTCTGCATAATTTTGGAATAAAGCATGGAGAAAATCTTTTGATTTATTCAGCTTTTGGAAACAGTTTTGGAAACTCAAAATTACCTGAAGAAAAAATCAAAATAAAGTCCAATGAAACTGAATCTGAAAAAAACACGATTTGCAAAAAAATAACTTATAACAT
>JASFMV010000146.1:0-3601 GCA_050117375.1 Nitrosopumilaceae archaeon
TTTTTTGCAAAAGCTTTTTTGGCTTTATCATTTTTCTTCAAATTCAGCACATTTTGACATGAAGGACACTTGAACATTCCCTCCAAAGCTTCTTCAAAAGTAACTCTAGGACAGTCTTCATTTCCGCAATGATAAAAATCAGAATGATTTTCAAAATCTAGTCTTTGTTGTAGTCTTTCGGTAATTTTCTTTTTTTGATTTTCAATGAAATGCTCTACTTCCTCTCGTCTTGTTCTCCATCGATAGACAAACCATCCTTTTCTTTCGTCTTTAACCCTTATTCCAGTAATCAGAGATTTTCCAAACAAGTCGTACAAGACTTTTCTTACCATGTTTATTCTCAACCCTGTAGAACTTGCTATTTCTTCATCTGTGGCATCTTCTGCCTTCAAAAGTGATCTTGCAACTTTTAGGTATTCATCGCCTCCTATCATAGAAGCAATTCGTACAAAAGGATCTTCGTATTTGTCTACCAACTTTAATGACTATTTGTATTCTATTATTAATCCCTTGTCTCTTTTACAACAACGTTTTTCCCTTTTTTTGTAGGAATAATCCTTCTTTTGGCATTTGAAAATGTATTATTGAATTGGGCTCCATTTTGTATTCTATCTAAAAGTATGGCAAGACCACTAATTTCAGAATGGGGTTGAGATCCAATTGCAACATTATAATCAGCATATTCATAAATTTCTCTAGGAACTTTTTCTGCTCCTACTACAACTAACAATTTTTCTTCTTTCCTCAGTTTTGATTGAATTTCATTGATATTCTCTCCATACATTGTAAGATGAATTATTTTGAAATTATTTTCTTTTTTCATTTTTAAGATTTGTTTCCAACTATCCATAAATTCAATAGAAAAATTTCCTCCCCAGCTATCATTAATTTTACCTAAAGTTTCTTTAATCTCTGGGTTTATCTCGTTCATGTAAATTCTTTCTGCGCCAAATGCTCGTGCAACCAAAGCTACATGAGTTGTTACTCTATCGTCTCTTACTACCCTCTGACCAATTCTTACCACTTCAATTACCATAGGGATCCATGAACTCCTTTACGATTTTATTATTATAATTTGGAGAACTTTGATTTTCAATTATGTTTTTTATTAAAATTTTCAATTCATTCAAATTTTTCCCAACTAATGCAGAAACGGCCATCCATTTTTTGCTGTCCTGCAAATTCAAAATCTTAACTTTTTCATTGATTTCATAATTTGATGCCAAATCTGATTTATTCAAAGCAAAAATAACCACGTCTCTTTCCACTCCTACCTCGCTCAAAGTTCTCATACAACTTGCAAATTTTTTCTTAAAATCAAATAATGAATCACTAACATCAATCACTAAAACAATTGCATCTGTGTAAATTAACTCCTCAAGAGTTGATTTGAATGCCTCTATCATATATGCTGGCAATTTGCTGATAAATCCAACCGTATCTGCAATCAAAAATGGCTCATGCTCAATTATGATTCTTCTTGTTGTGGTTGATAGGGTGGTAAACAACTCCTTGCTTTGATCTTTTGATTCTCCAGTTAACTTGTTAAACAAAGTGGTTTTTCCAGCAGAAGTGTATCCTGCTAATGATATGGTTTTGAATCCCTGTCTTTTCCTTGATTGTCTATGTAGTTCTCGTTGTTTTCCAGCTTTTTCTAATTTTGATTTTATAGTTTGCATCCGATGTTTTATGTCATTATAGTAAACATCGACTTCAAATTGTCCAATTCCCATAAATCCCGGTTGTTCTCCAACTCGAGATAAACGCACTCTCTCCTTGGCTCTGGCCATCTCGTATCTAAGTTGTGCAAGTTTTACTTGTAATTTTGACTCTGAACTAGATGCCCTACTCTCAAAAATTTCAAGAATTAGAGACTCTCTGTCTAATATTTCTCTGTGAAGGGCTGATGCCAAATTATAATTCTGACTAGGTTTGAGAATCTCATCGTAAATAATCACATCTGGTCTTAGTTTTTCAGTAAGGTCTTGCAAGTTTTCAAGTACACCACTACTAATTCCATACTTTGGTTTTTTTAGGAAATTTTGAGTAATTGTATGCACTATCTGATATCCTGCAGCATCACACAGACCAAGTGCTTCATTTATGGAATCTTCTTTATCATATGTAATTAAAATTGCAGAATTCATTTTTCTTATTTATCCATTTTATCGAGAATTAAAACCTGACTATCTTACCTTCAAGAACTAGGCTTTTTTCTTTATCGCCTTGTCAATATTCATATTCAAAACAATTTCTGCAATATCACTTGCATATTCTGATACTCTTCTCACACTTTCAGTTATCCTTCTTATTCGGTAAATTTCCTCATCATCTTTTAGGGATTTTGAGGCATCTCTGATTTTCTTTTCATATTTGGCGATTTCAGATGTTGTTTCAATTATTTGCTCTGCATGATTATAATCTTCTTTGAACAATGCCAGACATGCATCATCCAAAGCGTTTAAACAAAATTTGTTCATATCCTGAATCTTATCTAAAATCTCTTTTTTTACAGATTTTTTAAACTCTAAAAGATCCTTTGCAATAAAAGCTGCATGATCTCCTGTCCTTTCAATATTTTTTACAATCAATCTATATCCAAGACAATTTCTTGCATTCCTAAATCCCATCTCTTTTAACATGTGTTCGTTTTGAATGGCAATTTTCAACTGGCGAATAATATAAAATCCAAATCTATCAACTTCATCATCTGTATTGATCACCTCTTGCCCTAGTTCTAAATTATTTTCTTTTAATGCTAACAAGGCATCATTTGACATCGATTTGGTCAAGTGTAACATTCTCTTAAAAGCGCCATCTACTGAAAGTTCTAAAAGATTAACCAAGACCTGAATAGTTATCCCTCCCGTAGAATCTGATATAATTTCAGACCCCATTAGCATTTTTTTAACTGCATCTTTTACCGCGGTTCTTTGACTGGGATCTAGTCTTCCTGATTTTGGTTTTACATTAATTGTCTTGTATCCTAGAAAATAAAGAGAAATTAATTTTCTAACCACTTTGGATGTTTTTTCTTCTGGACCAATTTCGATTGTGGCATCTTCTTTTTTCTGAGATCTTGTTTCGAATTTTGGGGGATATAGCTCTAACGTTGATGCTCCTTTTCTGATCATTCTAATTTGATCTCCTTGTTTTAGACCAAGCTCCATTATCCACTGTTTAGGAAGAGAAACAATATAGGAAGACTTGCCTGTAAACTGAATTTTCCTTGTTTCTTCCATAATTCATATAAAAAATCTTTATCTATATAGTTTAATCGGAATTATAAATGAAATCATTGAACTAATATTTAGAATAAAAAAATTCCATATATTGGATCACGTCAATAAATTAAAGCAAACTATAGATGCACTTTTTGGAAAAGGAGTTTCAAAATATCTTCCAAAAAAAATTGAAATAACTTATTCACGAAAAAATGGAAGAATCAAAGCAGCTCATTATAATGAAAAATTACTTTGCACATTGAGAATTGATGGTGGTCTAGCCATAACTCCCTATTTTGCACAATTATTGCTTGAATCTAAAAAATTCAAGGAAAATTGTCTTGAAATTAATGCAGATGCTGCACCCTTTGTCGAAG
>JASFMV010000147.1:0-3581 GCA_050117375.1 Nitrosopumilaceae archaeon
CATTTATTTGAATAATTTGTCCATTCTCTACTGTAAATAACAAAACTTTGCCATTTACCTCTACGGAAAATATTGATTCTTTGTAATCTACCTCGACCTCAGTTTCATCAACAGTGATTGATATGGATGTTTCCTGGTCATTTCCAAAATTTTCTTCAGATATTAAGACTGATTGAGTTGTAGCATTCTCGCCCAAATTCTGAACATTTTGGTTCTTAGGAATTTCAGTAGAGTTATTTCCCAAATTTTCTATGGTTTCTCTACTCGTGCTTATTTTTTCCAAATAGGCATTTTGAGCTTCTTCGGCAGTTCCTCCGTTGTTTAGGATTTGCTCTCTTACTAATTGAGCCTCAAAAAACAAATTTTTTGTAAAATTCAAATGTTCAATTACAACATCTCTTACATTTTCATCTAAACTATTGACATAGTTTTCATATTCTGGCCCAGAAAAAACTCCAAAGCCGGGATTGTATTCTTCTATTGCTTTTTCTCTCAATTCGTTTTCAATCTTGTATTGCTCTTCAAGAACCTGTTTTTCCTGTGCAATTTTTTCATGTATTTTTTGTTCTTCGAGGAACTCTGCGTTTAATTTCTGGTAATAGTTAAAGAGCATAAAACCAATGGGATCGTGGCCAAAATCTTCCGGACTAGCATCAAGATACTTCTTGGCCTCATGAGTAGATAGTTTTGCAAAGGTTGATGCTGATTGGAAAATTTCGCCTTTTACCTGATACTGTATGGTACTAATCCCGGTATTTCCCTCATCTGTCAAGGCTGAAATTGTGACCATGTAATTTCCAGGCAACCTTTCATGCTTTCCAAGTTCTACTATAAACTCCCCTGACTGGCTCGTGTGGGTGGTTATTGACATTGATTCAGATTTTACATTTATTGATGCGCCAGGAACAGGCTTTGAGGCATGATCAATTACCATGCCTGATACTATTGGTCTCTCTCCTGAAAATATCGGCGAATTCTCTATGCTTGCTTGAATTTGCAAATCCCATAATTTTGCCTCTGAATTTGAGGCTAGTGGAATAAAAAGTAATAAAGTGAAAATTCCTAGAAATAATTGATTTCTGAACACAAAACCCTGTCTTGATTTGGGTTGTTAAGAGCCGATATGAAGAAAAGCTAATTTTTCTTCAAATATTTTTGATTAATTTTCCCCATCTAGTTCTTAAACTACCATGCAAAATACCAACAAATGGATTTGGAAAAATTTCAAGGAGACGTCAATAAGGTCACTGAGAAATTATCATCTAAATTAGAGAAAAAGGATTGGTCAAGACTAAATTTTGTGCGGGATCATCTAATTGAAATGTATAAGAAAAATCTTGTAAAAATTAACCACTCTGTTTTGGAGCTTATTTGTGCAGCAAATTTGATTGCAAATGGATATTCCGTTAATGTAGAAAAAGAGGTATCTGACATTTTGGTATGTGACCTTTTTGCAAAAAAAGGAGATGGTGATACTATAATAGAAATTGAAACTGGTTTTACTCCTCCTGATCATGCTTTGGATACCATCGATTACTCTACAGCAAGAATAATGAGCAAAATTGCTCGTTATAGCAAGCATTGTGCAAAATTTTCCTTGGCAACTCCTGTTACAGGGATAATTCCAATTCCTAAAATTTTTCTTATTCCGCCAAAATCTAGAAAAAAAGAAGATATTGATAAGGTCAAGGTACTTTGTGATCGCTATTACAAAAACCCTCCAATTTCCTATGATGATATTCTTAATGCACGATTACACTCAATATACTTGATAAATGTAGATAAAAATTTCGCTAAAAGTTTAGATCCTCAGGGATATGTGGATCTGACTGAAAAATTACTTGACAGGAGCGAAGTCAGATATTGAAATCCAAAAAATTCAAATCTATCATCACTTCAATCAATATCAGATATGATTTGTGCAGCCTGTGAAACTAGGAAACACTTTGAATGCATAGATTGTATTAACAACCACGAAACTCATCTTTGCAGTTGTGATTGTCATGATGAAAATACGCCTCCTCATCCAATAGACAAGCCTCACTGAATTTCAAAAACAATGAAATACAAAGAAGTCATACTAACTCTATGGCATTTGCTGTAATTATTCCAATTACTATTGTGGGCATTTTGGGGATAGCCGGATATCTGATTTACCGTTTTGTTATCTTTGATTATCTTAGTAACAAATCAGTAAATGATACTCTGAGAAGATACAATATCGATAAAAGTCAGTTTGAGATCGTGCATGAATACTATGAACATAAGGGTGAGAAGGTATCTTCAGAGGAAATCAACCGTCTGGTAAAGTTTTACAGGCAAAAAGAACCTGAACAATTTCTTGCAATGTATGATTCAATACGTGAAAAATCCAAAACAGAATAATTCTAAGGAGCCATTGGAATTTGAATAAAGGGTGTTGCTCCGTCTCCTACAACCAGAGGAAGCTTACCGTCCCATTCTTGGGTTTTTAGCCACTCTAGATAATTTGGGTTTTGAGCAAGTGCTTCATTAATAATTTTAATTGCTTCAGCTTCACCGTTTGCCTCTGCAATGTTTGCTTTTGCAAGACCCACTGCTTGAGCCTCTAGTTGCCTTGCCTCTACTTCTATTCTTCTAAGGTCATTTTCTGCCTTGAGGGCCTTTTGTTCTGCTTCTACCTTGGATTCAATTGCTTGTGCAAATAATGGAGAAAATTGAAAATCAGTAATAGAAATAACATCAGTATTGATATTGTATACACTTAGACGTGTGGTGATTTCTTGTTCAATGTCTGCTTTAACTAATGGTCGTTTTGTGATTAACTCTTCGGCATTATATCTGGCGGTAACCTGTTTTACAACCTCTTCCACTGCTGGCTGGATTACCCTGCTTTCGTAGTCTAATCCTACTTCTTTGTATAATGTATTTACAGAATTTGGTGATGGCCTATAGTTTACTGTAACTTCTGTGGATACTGTCTGAAGGTCTCTTGATGCAGATGATGTATCTTTAACAAATTTCAAGGTTCTAACTTCCATATTGACTACAGAATCTTGAAACGGTACCACAAAATGGAGTCCTTCATCTAGAGGGGGTGCTGTAAGATCAACTGCATTCCAATGTAAGAGAACGCCTCTATAACCTGCATCTACTATTTGAACAGATGCTGAAACTACTACTCCTATAATGATAAGAATTATTGCACCAAGAACTAGTGCTTTTGCTTTTCCAAAATTTACTTGCATGCTTGGTTGTTGGTATTTAGACACTGTTTATGATTCTCTTTGACTATAATTATACCATGTTATTGAGAATAAAATTTTTTAAATCCTTTTTCAGTTGGAATTAATTCAATTTTTGGTCCAAATACTCCTTGTTTGTTTTGAACTTTCATTAACCCTTGATTTTCTAAACTCTGTAACGTTTCATCTAATTTCTCAGTATCTATTCCCAGATTTCTTTGAATGGAATTGAAATTTTTTACCCCTCGATTTAATTCTCCTAAAACTAACATGTCTAATGACTGTGGTTTCATCTCTTGTGGAATATCTTCCAAATGTGTTCTTTGGGATGGTGGTTCTGTAGATTCATTTGCTGAT
>JASFMV010000148.1:0-3567 GCA_050117375.1 Nitrosopumilaceae archaeon
TAAAATTTTTGAGGTATTGTTTTTATTTTTCATATATGAAAGACACTATTGACAAAAACTTTCTGCTTTATTGATTTTTTACAGGTAAGGAATCCTGTTTTTTATTTCTCAAATTGTTTTAGGGATTAATTTCAGGTTGCTGGTGAATTAGCTCCTTTTTGACCAGTATGGGTATCTTGTAAAAACATGCAAGTGCAATAGCATCAGATGCACGGTAATTCCTAAGAATTATTTCTTTTTTTCCTGTAAAATACAAATTAGCTCTTAATGCTTTACCATTTTGAAAAATCCTTACTTTCACTAAAAATACGCCCACAGTTTCACAAATTTCTTCTAACATATTGTATAGTAATGGATTTTGGTTTGTTTTTCCTTCCTGAAAATCAGAAATGTTCTTGGCAGTTTCTGCAGAAAAAGCAGATATGGGGAATTCTTTTCCTCCATCTGTTTTTAAAATAACTACCCCTTGACCTAAATTTGAAATACCAATTTTTTCAATTTTTAATACTTCTGATCCCTCATCTACATCGAAGATCTGAATTGATTTTTTTCGGATATTATTCAACTTTTTTACCAAAGAATTTATCCAACTTTGGTTGAAAATTCTGTTTATGTTCATTAATTACCCTTAATACACAATTTTATTCTTTTATACCCTCTGCGTTCTAGACTGATTTTTTAGGTAAAATGAAACCCAGCACGACACTTTGTTTTGGGGCAAATGAGGCATGTCTGGAGTTTCATATGATATTAAAACAAAGTATACTTAAGATAATGTTTGTAAATTTATTACATTCATCTTTTTCAAAACATTCTTTGCAGATTCCATTTTGAATAATCGCTATAAAAGAAGAAAAATTGAATATATAGTAAGAATGTGTATCAAATGTGATTATCGGAAAGATTCACGAAAATGAACCTACAATCCGGTTTAATCTTGATTTATGCTGTTCAAATTGTGGCAAAAAAGTTCCCGGAGGCATAACTACTTCTGAAAAATATTATGGCACATATTCTTTCCTTCTGGAAATTGATAATTTTAAAAAAAATTACCTTTGTGGAATTTGCCGAGATAAACAAAGGATTGATAAAATTGAAAAATAATTCTGGTTATTCTTTTGGTGTTTTTTTCCATACTTGGATTTGACCGCCGTATACCTCATTCTCGTAGACTAGGGCAGGTATCTGTGCGTAAAATCCCTCTCTTCCTGAGCTAAACACTTTAGGAGGTAGTGGTATTTCATGTTCTTTACCATCAGGCATTTTCAATGTCACAAAAACAATTTTGTTTTTTGATTTTTCTTCTTCAGCCATTGGGGGCTTTCCTTAAGTGTCGGTTATAAAATTATGTCTTTTTCAATTTTTTAAGGAGAATTTTTCACTAATATGAAAAAACTTCTTTCATCCTGATACTTCTGATTTCAAATATGCGATAGTACACTCAGCTAACTGTTGATTGGTGTGTTTTTTAATGTCATGTTTACAATTGGGGCAATTATTCTCATCTTCATCGACACTTGCATCATTTGAAACTTGTTTCATACAACATTCCATTAACTCTTGGGTAGAGTGAGACTCCATTGATAATTTACATGTGGGGCATTCTGTCATGTTCTTTCTTTTCCTATCTTATTCTATATTTTTAACATTTCAAAATTGTCCAAAATAATCATTGAAATTAAACAAATTTTAGGTAAATTTGATGATCTTGTTTTATAATATTTCATTCCATGTTTTGTACACGCCTTCGATTAGCAGTCTAAGCATGCTATAATCGACTGCTGGTCCAAGACGTGATGTTTATCTCTTTTTGAATAGATAATTTTGGGCAACTCTACTCTTTCTTTGTGCCCAAGGTGAAGCAATTACCTATTGCTGTTTGTATTGTAGTCTCTAAAATTTTAGTAAAATGGTTCCAAGTTTAGAAAAATTGATTTTTTAAAAAAATTTTGTAAAATTCATTTAGTTAAGAATTTCCCACCCTTCACTCTCAGGAATCTTCTCTAAATCATCTTGTGAAATTTGAATGGAAAGCCTATCCCATCCCAAACAAGTACATGCTTCACATCTTACTCCTTCATAGTAATCAATCTCTAAATTCAAATCTAAAATCGTTATTCCTTGATTTTCATAATGGTTTTTAATAATGGTCTCAAGTATTGCTTTTGATTCTTCTCTTGATACTTCCCTCATTTCTGGATTTATGTTATAATATTCATTGTATTCTATATTCCACACATCATTACATTGAGTAGGAATTTTTTGTATCCGTACAGTTTTGGCATCTTTTTCTTGTTGGATATCGTTTAGTAATACAAAGCCCACCACAAGTGCTGCAATGGCAACACCCATTGAAATGTAAAACCCTGGTTTCATTAATTTTCTTAAAGGGGGTGTGATTTAGAGTTATCACTTTCTAAAGGCCACCCAAATTCGGGTTCCGACAAAAATTCCTACGGCAGCAATTATAAACAATGGGACTAGTATTTCACCTTCGTTCATTTCTTCTCTGTTTCTTTTAAGACAAGATTGAATTTTAAAAATTCTTTAACGCTTTTTTATTAGTGCTTCTTCTGGGGTTTTATCTTGGTTTTTCTCCCAATGCCAAGAATGATGTTTTTTCCAATGATTTTCAAGAAATTCAGTTGTTGGCTCTTTTCCCAAAGGTGTTCCACAAATCTTGCACTGAATCATGAATAGTAATCCACCTCTATAAAATTAAGCCTTTAGAAAAATCTCTCTAGTTTTATCAAATATGCAATGTGAAATAAACACCGCTTATGATACCACTTATCATAAATTATTCTAGCAACATCAAACCTCAAATTCTTTTTACAATGAGTGCAAATTATGATCATGTCTTATATTGTCCAAAAATGATTATAATGCCTAGGTTATTGTGTTGTTCATTTCTTCATCTGAACGGCCATTATTTTTGGTATTGTTCCTAAATTTGCTTGATTTTAAGGCATTTTGCCTCAAAATATTGTCTGTTTTTGATTTTACGTACTAGTCGATATAATCAATATTTAACACCAATTTTCATGGCGACAATCACAAAGGTATGTAGGTACTGCTCAAAAGAGCAACCAAACTTGAATTTATTTTGTGTTAGCTGCCAAAAAAGAGATTGGCATAAAGAAAACCATCATAATGCAAATTAATCTAAACTCTATCTTTACATGGGATTTCCTATAACTGCAATTTTCTATGTTTCATTTTCTTTCTCCAAAATAAATTCAATTTTGTCACACCTATATTTCAGATAATTTCATTATTTGTAAATGAGTGTGGATCCCACAAAATACCATAATCCAGAAATGGAAATATGGTTGCTAACATACCTGTACTATCATCGAAGGGACCAATCAGTTGTGGCAAGGGATTTACTAGAAAATATGCCGCAATCTCTTCTAAAGACTCTTCCAAGCCAAGATCATCTTCATCATATGGTTACACGATTTATTCGAGCTGGATATTTCAAAGAAGCAATTGGTACCTTTAGAGCAGGCTCTAACTATCATCTTTTCATCACAGACCTTGGAATTATGGAATTCAGAAAACAAC
>JASFMV010000149.1:0-3542 GCA_050117375.1 Nitrosopumilaceae archaeon
TCCTGAATGGTCCAAATGGGCATGTGTGATAATTATTGCATCCAAATCTTTTGGTTTTACATGCAAAGGATATTCTGGAGGAGATCCACGCTTTCCAAATAAAACCCCATAATCCAATAAAAGATTAGTTCCATTACAATTAACTAAAAAACCTGAACGGCCAACTTCGTTTGCTGCTCCCAAAACTTTTACATCCAAGAAATATCATGAAATTCCGTCTATGTTAATACCTTACCAAGATGGATCCGATCATTATGTGCCATATAGAATCTACAAAAGCTTTAATTAGTGCAAGCTAAGATCCGATCCACATGGGAAGATCCTATGATGAGTGGATAGCTCAACAAGACCAAGCTCTTGTTGCAAAAACTCGTGCAGGCGACGAAGGAAATAAAGTACTTCTTAACCAAATAAACTGGATTTGGGTTCACAATCTTATGAACAAGAAAGCAGACCTCAATCCAACTTCTGCAGAATTACTCGATTGGGTAACTTCTGGTCAAATCGATGCAATGAGAAAATAAACGTGCATATCACGTTATCTTTTTGTTTTTTCTAATTTTTAATCAAAGAACCCACATGGGTATTTTTTGGTCGATCATTTTCATAACAGGGTTATGATTTTCAATCATGGTTTAAATAGCAACAGAGCAAAAAAATAATGAATAAAATGCCAATCGCAATACTTCCAGACATCGATGAGCAGAGATGTATCGGATGTGCACTATGTGTAGAAATCTGTACAACTCTTGGTCCAGATGTCCTTAGAGTAAAACCAGTTGAAGGCTGGAAGAGAGGTAAAGCATTTGTCTTTTACCCAGAAAGATGTATTTCTGATGGTGCATGCATCGGTGTATGCCCAACAAAATCAATCTTTTGGATGAGACCAATGAATTACACTGCTGGACAACCAGTACCTCTTCACAAAAATGGTGTCTTCATCAACGGCTGGGCAGAAGACGCAGCCTTATAGACTGCATCTTTCAGCACACATTTTTTTCTTATTTTTAATTTAGGGATTTTTTCTTTGTTTCTTTAGGAATTGATTTGATAAAGTACTTCAGAAATCCATCTTTTTTATCAAAATAAATTTCTGAAAATTTGTTATTTTCAAAAAACTTACTCCAAGTCTTTTGAAATTCTAAAAATTCCTTTGGATCAAAATTCAACCTTGCAGTTTCATGATGAGCTGCCGGAAAAATATCTGATATCTCATTTGGAATTAATCCTAGCTGTGGATTATAGTAACAAATCTGAAATGAATCAATCTCTTTGAATTTTCTTTTCAAAGCAAAATAATCATGGGACAAATAACCCGGTTTTATTTGAGGTTCTTTAACTATAATCAAAGAGTGTTTCTTTGATTTGAATTTTCTCACAATATCATGATATAATTTGACTTCGGGTCTGTATTGGTCATATTTGTCATATAGGAAAAGGGCCTTTTCCTTAAATCTTGGAGTTGACACACTTAACCAATCTGGATTTTGGGTTAGAATGTCAATCATTTCAAATAATTTAGGATGGGCCCTTGATTTTTTAAATACGTATTCCCATAACCTTCCTTCATAAATTGCCTGTTTTACCTTATCTACCTCGAGTTTTATTGCATGTAAATTATGAATTGCTATTTCATTAATTTTCTCTTGACCTTTCAACTGTTTTAGTTCATTTGGAGTATATTTTGAGCATATTTCACAATTACAAGGAAAAACGGTGATATCTGAGAGATAACGAGTACCATCTTCTGTAATGTATCTTTCTTGTTTTGCATATAGCATGTAAGATGCTGAATCAAAAGTATCACAACCTAACGCTATTGCAAAAGGAATTGTCAATGGATGACCTGCTCCAAAAAGATGTAGGGGAATTGAATGAGGCATTTGCTTTTTTGCTGCTACAATCATCTGGGCAAGCAATCTGTACTCATATGATTCCATAAATTCAACTGGACTTCCCAAAGCAAGCATCTGAAAACCCATATTTACCAAAGATTTAGTTGATTTTTCAACCAAATCAAAATGTTCTCCTCCTTGAATTGGCCCAATCCAAATCTGTCCGTTTTTCTCACTTCCACCTAGAGTTTCTTTTGAGACCCTTAGAGTGTGATTGACATATGATTCTGCTTTTTTTCTTGGTAATCCATACCCTGTTGGTTTATCCAATGGTATTGCAAAATCAGTCATTATTCCTTTTTCAAAATTTGCCATCTCCGGGGGTAAAACATCTACATCTCCATATTCCAGAACTTGATACCCACCAGAATCCGTCATTATTGCTCCATCAAAATCAATTATTCTATGAATTCCTTTTTCAATTGCTTCATTTCCATAATTATTTTTAGAAATGTATGCATTTGTAATAACCAAATCAAATCCTATTTCTTTAATTTTTTTAGATGGTATTGTTTGCTTTACTGGATGAATTACAGGTACATAAGCTGGAGTTTCAATCACTCCATGATTTGTGTAGATTTTTCCTATTCTTCCAGCAAGATCTGTTTTTAAAATTTCAAACAAGCAACTACCTCCTAACAAAGGTGTTATTTATTCAATAAGCAAAAAATTCCTTTAAATCGTTTTTATCTGAAATAAGGTGTAGCCAGTCTATCTCTTCACTAGTTGTTTCTCCTTTAATTATGCCAATTACTTTTTTTGATGTTTCTTCAATAGTTTTACCAGAAACATCAATTTGTACTGTTTTATCCCCTCCAAATTTAGTCAGGGAATCATATAGAATAATTCCTAGAGCTTCGCTTCCAATATTGTCTTTAATTTTTTTCTCTGAATATCCTCGACTTTGATAAATTTGAATTAAATCATATGGGTTTTTTCTTAAGACAATAATTTTTTTTATTTGATCAGAATTTAAAACATAAGGAGCCAAATGCCCAACAATTAAAGATGACTGTAAAATTTTTTCTTTAATTATTTTTTCCAATTTATCTACATCTACATCATTTGTTTCATCAGATTTTTCAAACAGATTTTGTTCTTTAGCAATTTGATTAATATCAAGTACAGGCAAATTCAGACTTTTGCTTATCTCTTTTGTTATAGTGTGTTTTCCTACTCCTGGATTTCCAGTAATTACAAAAGACATACAATAAAATTCAAATTAACTACATTAAACAATTTCTGCAATACTAATATGTACAGTAAATCTTGTGAGGATAATGCAAATTGGTTTATTGGGAAAAGCAAACGTCGGTAAATCAACTTTTTTCTCAGCTGCTACAGAAACACCAGTTCCAACAGGAAATTTTCCATTTACTACCATTGAGCCAAATATCGGTGTGGCGTATGTAAAAGCTGATTGTGCATGTAAACATTTTGAGATTCCTCACGACAATCCCTTATGTGTTAACAAAATTCGATTTATTCCTATCAAACTTATCGATGTAGCCGGACTAGTTCCTGGGGCACATGAAGGAAAAGGTTTAGGAAATCAATTTCTTGATGATGCAAGACAAGCCGAAGTACTTATTCACGTAGTAGATATCGCAGGAACTACTGATATTCAAGGCCAACCGGTTCCCGTAG
>JASFMV010000150.1:0-3518 GCA_050117375.1 Nitrosopumilaceae archaeon
TCTTTGAAAATCAACAATTGATGCAATTGTAAAGTACAAGTCATCTCTCCACCTGCATACGACAGGATATCTTGAAACAGAAGTGTGATTATTTTTCACAAAAAATGACTCCACCTCTTTCCAGGACTGAGTATAGTCAAATCGCTTTAAGGTTGGAGGGTCGCCAATAAACGAGTAAGTATCTTCTGCATCATCAGGACACAGATTTCTCTCAGAATTCAAAGTCCAGAAAAACCTTCCACATTTTGAGCATGATTTTCTTACAAATCCTTGCTGCTCAAACAATTCCACCTTATAGTATCTGTCAGGATCAGAGGAGAATTCCTTGAGAATTTCTTTTTTATCCAACGTTGAGCCTGCAATTTTCCAATATTAAGAATTAGCGATAGGGGTTTTGAGCCTCGAAAAGTATGTCTTTTCAAAACACGTCTTGTTTGTTATGTTTCTTACAGACTATCAGATTACATGGAAATTAATACAACCAAATTCAGTGAAAGTCAAAACAATCAGGACTTTGAGAAATTCATTAAAAATATTGGATTTTATCAAAGATAATCAAAATTAATTGGCATTTTCACTATCTGTTGGAACAAAGGCAATGTATCAAATCTAGTTTGCAGAAATTAGAGATATGAGAAGTCATGGGTTCGTTGTTGACTAGTTGTCTTGAAGAAACTTGAAATAAATTCCAATAACTGGTCTATTCTGATAAATAATACATTAAATACAATACCTAATCCAATCTTATCGTGTTTGGCAGAAAACCTCAACTGAAAGAGGGTGTACATGTTTTTTCCACTAAAAAAAATGGAGAATTCCATGATTTTATCTTTGGAGTTGTAACTGGGGTTGAAGGAAGAAAAGTAGGCGTAAATGGAGTTATAGTTGATCCAGTAGGGCTGAAAAATAAAATCTCTCAAGGCAAGGCAGGAGAAAGATCTGTTGAAATTTTACAACGACCAACCCCTGATAATGTAATTTTGGCCTTGGTGTATAGAGTGGAACATGAAAATTTTGCCGAAGTCTTGGATTTAGACCAAGATAGGTGTGACTTGATTCCCCCCAAGGTATATTCTATGCTTGATGGCTGGATTAGGGAATCAATACCTGAACTTGTAAACAATGTCCTTTCTCTTCCTGATGGCGCAGAGCGAGATCAGGCAAAACGTGTCCTAAGACAAAAGATGGATTCTCTGGTGGATAAAAAACTCAAAAGGACACTGTACTCTATATGTCGAAGTCTAAAAATCCTCAATTAGGTTCAGGCGTCATTTCTCCATAGTTTTATATTATGCTCAGAAAAGATTTTCGATACAATGGAATATGTTTATGCTGCTTTACTACTTCACAAGCTACAAAAAGAAGTTAATGAGGCCAACATCAGCTCAGTTGTAAAAGCATCTGGTGCTGAAGTTAACGATGCACAGGTAAAGGCATTGGTAGCAGCACTTGCTGATATCAATATCGAAGATGCAATCAAAGCAGCCCCAGTAGCAGTTGCAGCAGCAGCTCCCGCAGCAGCAGAGGCAGCAGGTGAAGAAAAGAAAGAAGAAAAACCAAAAGAAGAAGGCAAAACAGAAGAAGCTGCCATGGAAGGTTTATCCTCACTATTCGGCTAGAAAAATTCTCGTTTTTCCAATTTAATTTTAAACTTTTTTCATCAATCTTAATTAGCCGTAACCGCACTTTTATTGTGATTGGTTGATTTTTCAATTCCTTCTGAAGTCTTCATTCACATTTTAGATCTATTTGGAACAATGGCGTTTGCAGTAACTGGTGCCTTCAAAGCAATAGAACACAAATCTGATTTTGTTGGAATTATCTTACTTGCAACTATAACTGGTGTTGCAGGCGGGACAATTCGAGATGTGGTAATGGGACGATTCCCAAATTCTATTTCTGATCCTACGTATGTAATAATTACAGTTGCATCAGGAGTTTGCATATTTTTTCTGTACTCTAAACTAAAAAAACATTGGAATTTATTTTTGAAATTTGATGCGTTTGGTCTTGGGATATTTACAATAATTGGAGGGACATTTGCCTACAATCTGTTTGGCTTGAATTTTTTGGCAATAGTATTTGCTGGAGTATTAACTGCTGTGGGTGGTGGGATACTTCGAGACGTATTTGTAAGCCAGATTCCTATCGTATTTGTAAAAGAGCTGTATGTTACTGCAAGTTTCATTGGGATTTTTGTATTTTATTTTGTTTTATATTTTGGAGCAGAACTATATGTTGCAACAATTGTAGGTATTGTGATTGCGACTGGTATTAGATTGACTGCAATGAAGTTTAACTGGAATTTGCCTAAAGTGAAAGGGAGTTTAGATTAAACAGGAGTATAGTCTTTTGCTTGACCTGCAAGTGATCTTGCTTGAGAATCTGCTTTTTGCAAGATTTGCTCTTTTGTCTCATCTGTCATGAATCCTGATTCAACTGATACTGAACGTGCAGATTGCGCGGCCTTTGATAATATTTGGCTAATGTTTTCAGGAGTTACATATGCTGCCTCAATTGATAGGTTGACTGCCTCTTGGTGCAATTGTGCAAATTCGTCTCGAATCTTCTCGACGTCAATTACCATCTCTTCTTCGGCATACTTGAAGCCTTCCTCTACTGCTGAATAAAGTGCAATTCCTGCTTCTACTGGTTTAATGTCAAGTTTTCCTAAAAGTGGTGCAAGTTTTTCATTGATTGGTTCTCCCTTCTTAACGGGGGTTGTCTCCTTTGCAATCCAAATGGTTCCTTGATCAATTTTTGTTGGAATTCCGGCTTCTTTGAATTCGGTAAGCATTGGACCTGGTGCAATTCCTGTGTTTTTCTCCGGAACTACAATATCTATGCTTGAAATATCTCCGCCTCTTGCTGCAAGCATAATCTTATTTTTTGCAAGCAAAACATTGAGTTTGAATGGTGACATGTTTGTAAACATGAAAAGACACTGACCTGTCAAATCTGAAATCATGTCTTTGATTCCTGGCAAATCTACTTTTTCAAGTGCTTTTTGTGCTACCTTGTCTTTGATTGCAACAAATTCTACTTCACCCTTGAGTTTTTTTCTTAAAGGAAGAATTTGAGATGCTCTAACCTTGCTCATTTTAACGAGAGCTAAGACCTTGTATTTTTTTGGAAGCTCTTGTAATTGCTCATACATCTGAGTCTTTCTTTTAGGATATGCGGTTCTATTCTCATGCAAATTTCTTCTTAACCTCTTGCACTTGTTTTACTGGTTTACCCATTGTTGTTTTTATCATTATTCTTCTAATGTTCTTCTCACCATTTGGTAATTTTTTCTCGACTGCGCTAACAATTGCATGTGCATTAATTGCCAAGTCTTTATCATCCATAGACTCGTCTCCGATTTTACATGATAGCGATAATGAACTTCGAACTCTTACCTTGATTGATGATCTAAATCTTTGTAAAAATGATTCAATTGGTGCATCGTATGGGACTGGTACTGGCATTTTTCCTCTTGGTCCTAACAACTGACCAAGTACTTTACCTACAACTGG
>JASFMV010000151.1:0-3514 GCA_050117375.1 Nitrosopumilaceae archaeon
TCTTTGGCATAATTATCCCAATACTGTTTATCGTAATTCATGTGGTTCCTCCCAGTATTCCGATATTTGTTACTTGGTCTAGTGTTGACACTTGCAAGGAATCATTTTTGTGTCAAATGTGCAATCATGAGGACCATCTGATTTTCCATCAATTGGAATTTCTTTCATACAATCTTCATGTCTTCCTTTTCTGCAAAACCAGCAAACATATTCTGTACTTCCTGAGGCACAAGAATCCATAAAACCCCTTGTAAAATTGTCTGTAAAAAGCTTCTCTGCTAAAGAAAAGTCAGCCAAGGCAAGAATCTTTCATCATGTCCCATGACTACTTCGGTAAATGATTTTTGCAGTGCTTTTGTAATTTTGCCCATTTTTCCATTTCCAATCTTTACCTTATCTACCTGAGTTACAGATTTTACTTCAGCTGCAGTTCCGGTCATAAATATTTCATCGGCATTGTATAGGTCATCTCTTTCAAGGTCTCGCTCAATTACAAATCCACCATTCTCTTCAATAATTTGGATTACGCTATCTCTTGTTATTCCTTCTAATCCTCCTGC
The DNA here is from genome assembly GCA_050117375.1 of Nitrosopumilaceae archaeon. Taxonomy (GTDB): domain Archaea; phylum Thermoproteota; class Nitrososphaeria; order Nitrososphaerales; family Nitrosopumilaceae; genus Nitrosomaritimum. The sequence continues at coordinate 561 of JASFMV010000151.1, forward strand.
AGAAAGTGGTGGCGTTTGAATTACATCATCTTTTACAACGAAAATATTTTCAGCGCTTCCTTCTGCAACTTTGCCTTGCCAGTTTAGCATAATTGCCTCATCATATCCATTCTCAAGTGCCTCTACTCTTGCAAGTGCTGCATTGGAATAATTTGGAGCAGCCTTTGCTTGCATTGGTTGCGATCGTGAATCGATCTTAATCCAGCTAGAAACTTTGCATTTTGCTCCAGAAAATTTACCTGCCTTTGACTCTCCCATAGCCCATTCCCAACATGCAATAGAAACATCAACCTTGTTTTGAGTTGGGGTAAGACCCATTGTTCCATAACCATAGTATGCAAGTGGTCTAATGTAGCACTCTTTTAACCCGCCTGCCTTTACTGTTTTTAAAATAGCATCTGAAATTTCTTTTTTTGAAAACTCCATCTTCATTGAATACAATTTTGCGGACTTGAAGAATCTATCCACATGTTCCTCAAGACGAAAAATTGCGGGGCCCTTAGATGTATTATAACATCTAATTCCCTCAAATATTGAAGTCGAATAATGTAAGGCATGAGTTAAAACATGAACTTTGGCATCCTTGAATGGAACTAGCTTTCCGTTCATCCAAATCTTTCCTATTTCTTTCATAGGAGAGCAAAAATACTATGCTAATTTAAAGAATTATCTTTTTTATCCAAAATTTACCTACAAACTAAATATTTGATGAAAAGAAAATCAATGTATGAATTGGACATTTGGTTTTATTGGAATCGCTCTTCTGGTAATAGGCTTAGTTGGCCAGGCCTTTGAGATGCGAAACATTAGGCTCACAACCTATCGTGATGAAGAAATGGGATCTCCAAACATCTTTACAAACAAGAAAAATTTCAAGTGGTACGCAATAATCGGGGCTGGAATAATTTTTTGGTATTTTGCTGAGCGTACGTAATTATTCTATATAGATCAGCTCTAAATACTAGTAATGTGTAATCATAATATCGCGTGTTGTGGGAAACGCCGGACTAACTCTAGATAAAGGTCCAAGAACAAACCCAACATGGCGCTACAGGTGTAAACCCGTAGGGCCAATTATACTCAATTAAACAAAATTAATCTTTGATTTCTCAGCATGAATCGCAGTAATTGCTTTGCTAATATTATCTCCAGAATCTTCAACTACAATAATTATTCTTGATGTTTCTTCTTGTGCATCCATGTTCAAAATATTCAAACCAGTTTCGCCAATTTTAGAACTTGTCCTTGATGCTACTTGTTGCACTCTCCACATCTCATCACCAATCAAAGTAATGACTCCTCTGTTGTAAGTGATAGTGGCAAGGGGATCAAAACCCAGGAAATATTTTTCATTTCTCTTTACATAATCTGCATCCAAAAATAACATCCGTGAAAATTCAGTCCCATCTTTCGTAAATGGTGATAACATGATAAATTCACTATATCTTTTATCTTTCTCAAGGGATGTTAGTAGTTTCTGAATGGAACTTGTTTCAATTCTAAAAATGGCACAATTTTTCTTTCCTGTTACGATTTTGATTGGATGACCATCTTTTTTATCAGGAATCCGTTTTATGGTGGTAATTTTGGATGGGTCTTTCATGTTTGTGATAATTATTGGAATGTCTACCCCGTTTTCCAAAATCTCCTTTATGGCAATAGGGTCCAAAATCTTCATTCCAAACATTCCTGCCAATCTTGCTTCATTGTAAGACAATTGACTCACATCATTCAGGTCTTTTTCAACAATTTTGGGATCCGCAGACACCACTGCACTATCCTTTTCAAAATCTATACTTGTGTCGTAAATTTTGTGAAATAATATCCCAAGATCAGCTGCAGTTCTATCAGATCCTCCTCTCTCAAAAGTTGTGGTGATCCCATCCACAGTTTTTCCAATGAATCCTCCAATTGTGATAATTTCATTATCTTCAAGCAATCTGGCAGTGTGGTCTAATCGAGATCTTGATTCAGATGGCAAAAAGTTGGTAGATTCAATATTGTTGTCTGTGATAATAGGCCAATTTTCATAATTTACAGTATCACAGGTTATTGCATTACTTTTTAGGATAAATTTCATTACTTGAGACATCAGGATCTCTCCAGTGAATGCTAAGGCCTTTGAGCGAGTCTCATCGGCAAATTCCTTTTTTTCTGCAGCCACATCAAGTGCATTTTGAGCCTGTTCTAGAGATAATCTGATAATTTCTTGACATTTTTCCTTGTTTTCTACACTTACCAATTCTAAGATCTTTTGATAACATGATTTTACGGTGTCTAGAGAAGGAGTTTCTCCATTTTCGGCAATTCTTCCTTGCTCTAGAATTACATCCGTTAAAGATCTTTTTTTACCATCAAAAATAGTCAATGGAGCCGAAAAAACAGCGATTACTTTGGCATCTTTTTTTAAATTATTTATTCGATCAACAATAACTGGAATTGAAATTCCATCAGGGCCAATTGCACTTCCTCCAAATTTGGCTACAACTAAATTTGACATGCTATTGTATCAAAACAAAATTGCCATCTATTAATGGTTTGATGACTTTAGTAAATCTATGATAATTTCTGAGGCTTTTTGAGCACCACCTCCTTTTAGGGGATTTCTCTTTTCTTCTAGTTTTTCCAAAATTAATTCCTCTAAACGTTCAATGTCTTCAAATACAAACCCTACTTCTTTTGCGTTATCTTCTTGCTCAAAATGTCCCTTTATGGGAATAAAAATAGCGGGTGTTCCATATTCTTTAGCTTCATCGATTGTTGATTTTCCAGCCAAGGAAACTAGTACGTCTGCAGCATAAATTACCTCGTGAAGATTATTCACAAACCCAAAATTCCTAATTTTTTCAAATTTTTTATCCAATGATGGACCTGATACTACAATCACTTCCCATTCAGATAATTTGGGAAGAATTTCTAACACCTTTTCTATTAAAAATAAACCTGCATCAGTT
>JASFMV010000152.1:0-3499 GCA_050117375.1 Nitrosopumilaceae archaeon
ATCGACTGATATTGTTGCAAATGCCCATCTTCTTGACAGACCATCCAAAAAACCCGAGTATCTTGAAGATATCCAAAAAGAAAAAAAACTAAAACCAATTTCTGATTTTTCTAAAACTCTAATGAGGCTAATATCATCGCCAAACATTGCAAGCAAAATTTGGGTTTACGGGCAATATGATCATGAAGTAGGAATTAGAACTGTTGTAAAACCCGGAGCAGATGCATCTGTGTTAAGACTGGATAATGGAAAGTTTCTTTCTGCAAAAATAGATGGTAATCCAAAACATTGCTACATTAATCCAAGAGAAGGGGCAATTGGCTGCTTTGAGGAGGCCTGCAGAAATGTTGTATGTACTGGAGCAAAGCCAATTGGAATGCTTGATCATTTACAATTTGGAAATCCAGAGGATCCTGAAATCTTTTGGACATTTTTAGAATCACTCAAAGGACTTACAGATTTTGCAAAATACTTCAAAATCCCCTGCATTGGAGGAAAAGTAAGCCTATACAACGAGACTCCTGCAGGACCAATTAAACCCACTCCGCTAATTGGGGTGCTTGGATTAATTGACAAAAAACCACTCATTCCAAAAAAGATTACAGCAAACGATTGTCTTGTGATAATTGGAGATACAAAGGATGAGCTTGGTGGCTCAGAATATTACGAATACATTCACAAATTTACAGGAGGAAATTGTCCCAAAGTTAGTTTTGTAGAATCAAAAAAGAATATGAAATCCATCCTTGATTTGATAAAAAACGACTTGCTCAAAAGGTGTCATGATTGCTCTAAGGGAGGACTGGCAGTAGCAGCATCTGAAATATGCATGACTAATCAAATCGGTTGCCAAATTTTATTGGATAAAGTTCCCGGAGAAAAACTAACTTCAGACAGAATTCTATTTTCAGAAAGTCATTCTAGATATCTTGTTGTACTTGAGAAGAAAAACATCAAAAAACTAGAAGAAATCCTACAAAAAAACAAAGTTTCCTACAAATTAATTGGTAAATTCAATGGAAACAAAATTCAATTTAATCATGGAAAAAAACCTCTTGTTGATCTAAGCGTTGATAAGGCGCAAAAGGCTTGGGTAAATTCACTGGGGGAGTTGGTAACACATGGTTAAGGAAAATTGTGGTGTTGTAGGTATATTCAGTCTTAGTGGAACAAATGTAGTGCCCATGGCAATTGATGCACTCCGTGCTTTACAGCATAGAGGTCAAGAAGCTTGGGGGATTGCAATTCCAAATAAACCTCCTTTAAAAAAACTAGGTCTTGTTTCTGCAGCTTCATCTGAATTTAAAAAAATTGCAGAAGAGTATCGTTCATCTTCTGTGATTGGCCATGTCAGATATTCTACAATGGGCCGAAGCTCTCTTGAAAATGCTCAACCTCTAAAGGTAAAAGACCTGTGTGTTGCTCATAATGGAACTATTGCAAATGTTCAAGAACTATCCAATCTGGTGGGAGGTTGTTCTTTCACTCCTCAAAACGCAAGTGATACACTGGTGGCTGCCCAAAGACTCGTTTCATTAATTTCTGAAAATGGTCAAATGGGAAAAGCCCTATCTATTTTGAAAAATGAAATGATTGGTTCGTATTGCTTTACTTTTATTTCTGATGATAATTCTGTGTATGCCGCACGAGATCCTAAAGGATTCAGGCCAATGGTGTTAGGGCATAAAGAATCTGATGATACCTTCATCATTGCATCTGAATCATCTGCAGTTTCTGCAGTGGGTGCAAAACTTCAACGAGATGTATCTCCCGGCGAACTAATTAGACTGAGTAAAAATGGTTTAGAAACTGAAAGATTTTCAGATGATGCCACAAGAGCTCATTGCTCTTTTGAGTTTACATATTTTGCACACCCATCTAGCAAAATGGAAGGAACAAACATCTATGTCTCCAGAAAAAGAATCGGACAATTTTTGGCAAAAAAATTCCCCATAAAAGATGCAGACTTGGTAATCCCTGTACCTGACTCTGCACGTCCAGCAGCACTTGGATATGCTCAAGAGATGGGGATTTCTTTTGATGAGGGCCTCCTAAAAGACAGATACAGCAAAAAAGGTCCTCTGAGAAGTTTTATCGAACCACATCAAACAGACAGAGTTGAGATAAATCGTTGGATTATTCCAATTCGAGAAATCATAGAAGGGATGCATGTGGTTGTAATTGATGATAGTTTGGTCAGGGGAACTAGCTCCAAGGCAATAATCAAGGCATTAAGACGTGCAGGGGCAAGAAAAATTAGCATGTTGATTACATACCCTCAAATTAATTTCCCATGTTATGCTGGCATTGACTTTCCATCACAACAAGAACTTGCCACATACACTAACGGTAAAGAAATGACTTCTGATGAAATTACCGAAATGGTGCGACGCGATATTGGTGCAGACTTTTTGGGATACAATGATGCTGAAAATCTTGCAAACGCTGTAGGGATGTCAAAAGATTCTATGTGCTTTACTTGTTCTTCCGGAAACTACGATTCCCTTGGAGTGACTCCTGACTTTAAAAGCAGAGAAGAGATCAAAGGCGAATAAGTTCATTCTGGTTAAAACCATAATTTTCTAACTAAAAATCAAAATAAAAATTTGAAATTTCTGATCCCGAAAATTCTTACTACTGATCCAAGAAGCCTAATTCATATATACCTGAGATTTTTTCATTGATGATATGTTAAAGATGGCTCTATTAGCTTTAATTGCAATCTCTGTTATTCCTATTTCATCTGCATTTGCAGAGGGTACCATTCAACTATACACTGATCAAGACACCATTACTCCAAGAGACACTGTTTTAGTTTATGGAACCATTGATGGGGTGACTGACTGGGTTCCTCTAAACGTGGAAGTTTTGGCCCCTGATGGCGAAGTTGTTTTTTCTTATAATATTCAGTTTGATGATAATGGTGATTTTATAAGACTTATTCATCCTCCATTACCCAGTTTTAAAATTGGAACATATACTGTGACAGCAAGTCATGAAGATGTTGCAAATTCACAACGAATTCAATTTACCGTGGCTGGCGAATCTTTAGTAAAAGACACTGTAACTGCACCTGGAACAGGGGATAGAAAGATTTTTTCAGGATTAGAAATTTCTGCTGAAGCTTTGGAAGGTTCTGACACTATAACAATAACTGGAACTGCCGTTTCTCGAGACACCGATGTCACCTTTTCCATAAATTCTCCAAGTGGAAATCTTGTCTCAGTAGAACAAATTTCTCCAAACGCAGATGGTGATTTTACGGTGGAAATCAAAACCGGTGGTCCTTTGTGGACTGAAGATGGAGTATATACCGTAACTGCGAACCAGGGAATTGCATCAGAATTTGAAGATACTGTGGAAGTAGAAATTGTAAAAGGTAGGGTAATTCCAGAGTTTGGCACGATTGCTGCAATGATTTTAGTTGTGTCAATTGTATCAATTATTGCAATAACTACAAAGTCCAGACTAAGTGTAATGCCAAGATTTTAGAACAAAT
>JASFMV010000153.1:0-3485 GCA_050117375.1 Nitrosopumilaceae archaeon
AAAATTAGAAAATCAATGTGAACCCATAGATTACAACAAGATTAATGCAGATGGTTTTTTGGTCAGTCCTATTTTTCATGAAATCTCTTCAGATACTTTATCGAAAATAAAAAAAGATTCAACTTTTTTATTTTTAGATCCTCAAGGTTTTTTGAGAAGAACTGATTCCCAAAAAAATATCCTTTTAGAAGATACCGATATTGATTTGTCTCAAGTAAATGCCATTAAAGTAAATCCAGAGGAGGCACTTCATTTAACTGGTTTATCTACTGAAGAATCGTTGAAACTTTTACAAAAAAGAGGAGTAGAACATGCGATTCTTACAAATAAAACAGAAGTTTCAATGTTGGTAAAAGATCAAATTTATTCTATTACTCTTCCTAACAAAAAAATTTATGATACTACCGGGGTTGGTGATATTTTTTGTGCTGCTTTTTGTTGTACTATGCTAAAAGAAAAAGACTCTCTTTGGGCCTTGTGCTTTGCAGGAGGTGCTGCTCAAGCAGCCCTTGAATCAAAAGATGTGGGATTGTTGAAAATACCAAAAAAAGGAACAGTAGAGAACAACGCCTCTTATTTTTATAATTTAATGAAATTTCGGTCGGTCTAGCTTTATCCTTTTATGGTATTGTAATTTGAAATCTTTTGTGCAAATAGGAATTTATGGTTCAGGAACCACATCAACCTCTGCTAGGATTGTTAAAAAAATTCTCGCCGACAATGACATAAAGTCCTTTACAATCACTCCAAAATCAAAAACAAAACAATGCGACTGCGTAATTGTTTTGGGAGGAGATAAAGGAATTCGAAATTATTTTCATAGGACATTTGATTCCTCTTCTCCCGTATTGGGTATTAACGAAGGTGAATCTGGAGGATTCTTAGCTCAAATTGATCTCAAAGAATTTCCCTCTTATGTTAATCGACTAAAGAACCAAAATTACTCTATAGAGGAAGTTCCAAGACTTGGCGTAAAAATAGATGGAAAAAATGTTTTTCCAGTCTTAAATGATGTTGCTGTGTTTTCCTCAAAAAGCGCTATTCTTATGGAGCATACTCTACGTGTAAATGGAGAAGAAGTTTGGCACGATAGTAGTGATGGGATAATTGTTGCAACTCCAATAGGTTCTTCAGCATATTCTATGTCTGCAGGAGGACCTGTGATTTTCCAAGATTCCACCGTATTTGAAATAATCTCTGTTAACTCTTTGAACATTAATCGAAGGCCAATAATTGTATCTAATTCTAGCTCTATTGAGATTGATGATATTGCAGCAAGACTGCATTGTGAGGCCGTATTGGATGGTCTTGATAGATACAAGGTAAACAAAAATGTAGAATGTACGCAATTTTTCCCTTCTGCAAAAATAATCCGTCTCAAAAAAGATTCCACTGCAATCTCTGCTTTGGCTAAAAAAGCCCATCTTGCAGAAGAATTGCTTAGCATGCCACCTAGCTCAAAACTTTTACTAAAAACATTAGAGTATGAAGGTGCTTTGACTCAAAAGGATCTTGCAAACAAGACCTTATTGCCTGATAGAACAGTGAGACTTGCTCTAAGCCATCTTCTTGAAAAAGGATATGTCAAAAAGAAAGTTTCAGTACGAGACGCAAGACAGAAAATCTATGAGATTTCAAAAATAGAATAAAATTAATCAGAAGCAGCCTTTACAAATGAAACGAAGGCTTCTTCTGGAAATCCTGGTCTACTGTTAAATTCAGGGTGAAATTGTACTCCAAGATAAAATTTATGACTTGGAATTTCCAAAATTTCCATTCTTTTTCCTCCATCGCTTTCGGCAGAAAAACTCATTCCATTTTTTTCGAACTCTGGGATGTATTCTTTGTTTATTTCATAACGATGTCTGTGTCTTTTTGTAATTGATATGGAGTTGTAGATTTTTTGAGCCATAGTTTCAGGCTTGATTGATATCTTATGTCCTCCTAATCTCAAAGACCCGCCCATATCTGATACACCTTTTTGTTCTGGAAGTAAATCTACTATTGGGTTTTTAGCATCATGTTTTATCTCAGTTGAATTTACATCTTCAAGTTTCAAAACATTTCTTCCAAATGCAATGGCAGCAAGCTGAAATCCAAAACAAATTCCAAGATATGGAATGTTATTTTCTCGAGCATAATCTGCAGTTTTTATAATTCCCTCAGAACCCCTAGTTCCAAACCCTCCTGGAACAAGTATTCCATCATACTCTGAAAGCTTGTTGTAATCTTCTATTGATTCAGAGTCAATCCAATCAATTTTAACTGCTTTTCCAAGCTTTGCGCCTGCGTGTTTTAAGGCATGGTTTACACTAACATAACTATCTGCAAGTGTGACATATTTTCCGACCATTGCTATCCTTACCTTTTGATCTTTATGATTTATCATGGATTCTGCAATCTTATTCCATTCATCCCAATTTGCAGAGGCATTCACCATTCCAACTTTAGCAAATTTTGTAAAAATAGAATCTAAAATACCTTGGTCATAAAGAATCTGTGGGACCTCAAAAATCGATTTTGCATCATGACAAGAAAGAACATCATCTGGTGTGACATTTGTAAACATTGCAATCTTTTTCTTTGTTTTTTCTTGTAGTGGCTGAGTGCATCTTACTGCCAAAAAGTCTGGTTGTATACCAATTCTTCTTAATTCTTGTACACTATGCTGGGTGGGTTTTGTTTTTTGTTCTCCCACTACATCTAGGGCAGGAGCAAGGGTCACATGTACAAAAATTACATTTTTTGGCCCATCTTCTACCCTCATCTGTCTTAATGCCTCCAAAAATGGCAACGATTCAATGTCTCCAACTGTTCCTCCGCATTCAACAATTAGAAAATCTAATTCTTCATCTTTTGCGATATTTCGTATTCTGTTTTTGATTTCGTCGGTTATATGGGGAATTATTTGAACACACGCTCCTAGATATTCCCCCTTCCTTTCAGATTCGATAACTTTTGAATAAACCTGTGCAGTTGTAATGTTGTGAGTTTTAGGAATATTTTGGTTTAAGAACCTCTCATAGTTCCCAATATCCATATCGCATTCGCCTCCATCTTCAGTTACGAAGACCTCTCCATGTGCAATAGGGTTCATTGTACCTGCGTCATAATTCAGATATGGATCAATTTTGATGCAAGACACCTTTTGATTGGCCAACTGAAAAAGCTTGGCAATTGAGGAAGTTGTAACTCCTTTTCCAAGCCCGGACATAACACCTCCGGTTACAAAAATAAATTTAGTCTGCACATTTAGGAAATGAGTAACAGGTTTTTGTATGTTTTGCCGATCAAACTATTGATTTCTTACACTTGGCAAAAAATTTTTTGATTTTTTAACTAATGTTCATAATTTCTTTGGGTTATTTTTTATTTCTCCTAGTCACATATTACTAAGATAACATCTAGGTAGTGGCCATGTGAGGAGGGAGAACTAATCAGTTGCAGTAAGAACTGAAGGCCACTATTCTTTGACGGGATTAGGT
>JASFMV010000154.1:0-3483 GCA_050117375.1 Nitrosopumilaceae archaeon
AGCAACATCTACAACATTTTGATGATAATGGGAGTTGGTGCAGCTCTTGGCAGTGTCTTGATTTCTCCAGATGTTTTCATTGATTATGCTATAATGATTGCCTTTAGTGTCTCTCTTTTGGCAGCCATAAAATTTGGAGTCATCACAAGAGTTATGGGGATTGTTCTGGCAATCTCTTATGTTGTGTATCTAGTTGCAACTTTCTTTATTTGATAAATTCGTGCCTAAAATGACTCTCAAATGGGATTTATGTGAATTTTTTCGGCTCTGAGTGAGGGCACAACGGAGGGATTAGATGCCCATTGCAAAACATTTCTTTCGTTATTTCCAATAGCTGAAATATTTTTTAATAAAACAGGAAGATTGTGGATTATTCTTACGGGCTTACCTGGGTTTTTGATTTCTCCATTTTCAATTATTCTTATACCACTTCTTGCAGTACAAGAAAAATCTCCTCTGGTTGGATTAACAGCATATGTGTACCATAGTCTTCCTACCAACAACCCATGTTTAGTGTCCTTGATAATTTCATCTTGTGACATGTCTCCTGATTTTATTTGCATGTTATGTGGAGCTGATGTTGGAATAGATTCTGCACTTCTTCCCATTGGTGAGCCTGGTCTGGATGCATTACCTGTTGATTCTGTATGTTCTTTGAAACTATCAAAGAGATTACTGTATGTTTTAGAGAATACCCCATTATCAATTAAATTATTTACTTGTGTTTTTACTCCCTCATCATCAAAAGGTTTTGTTCCAATGCCTTGAGGAATATGTGGATTATCTGTTAGGCAAAAATCATCTACTGCGACTTTCTGGTTAAAATCATTGGAAAAACAACTCTTTTTTTCTGAGTATGTTTTCAAATCAAAGTTTGCTGCTACAACAAAAGACAAAAGTTCTCCTACGGAATATGGTTCAAAAATAATGGCATATTCTCCAGATTCGCATTTTTTTGGATTAATTGATCCGGAACACATGGTTTTTGCTTCATTTCCTATTTGTTCTGGATTAAATTCATCTAATGTTCTACAACATGCTTGTCCAATTCCTGAAACCTCTGAATTTCCAAAATGGGAATCTGCATTTATGACTCCTGCGATGTATGTTCCTTTATCGAATTCTGAAAATCCATTGGAATTTACAATTTCAAATTCTTCTGAAACAATATTAAGTGATCCCGAAATCGTATTAATTTTGCTTCCAAGAGTATTGTTTATCATTTCCTGCGCGATATCAGACGCACAAGATCCGGATATTTGATCCAATTTTCTATCATAGACTCCATTTAGTTTTAATTTGGATTTTTTTTCGTATGGAAGTGATTTCCAAAAATTTCTGGGTTTTAGATGTGATACAATGGGCAAAGAATCGCTAATTGCATTTAACAAATTCTCCTCACTGCTTGTCTGAATTGCAGATATTTTTTTGTCATGAATAATTCTTATTCCATAGTTTTCATCATTGTTTTGTTTTATCTCAAAAATTTCAGAGTCTGTAATTCTAACTGTTGTGGTATTTTTTTTAATGTGAATGATCTCACATTCATCAATTCCAATTTTTTTTGAATGATCTAATGCCCTCTCTGAGGCAGACAATTACTCTTCCCTTGGATTTTTGTATTTGTATTTGTCTATCTTAATTAATTCCACATATGAGCCAAACTGTGAAATATCTTTAATTTTATCAAGTTCTTCTTCGTTTTCATCTGTATTCTCAAATCTTTTTAGAATCTTGTATTTTGTATTTCTCTCTGCTGGGATTCTACCAATCTCTCTTACAACTCTTTTAATTTCTCTTGGCCGTAATAGTTGACCATGTTCGGACCCAGCTGATGTTGAAATGCTTTCATTGATCAACGTCCCACCAAAATCATTTGCTCCCCACATTAGCAACAATTGAGACATTTTCTGCCCTTCCTTTACCCATGACATCTGTATATTATCGATAAAATTATTGAGCATAATTCTAGAAACTGCATGAGTTAACAAAACATCTTTTCCACTTCCTCCTTGTTTGATTCCGTCATGAAGTTGATGTTTATACATCGGAGCTTCGCTGTGTATAAAATCAAGAGGGACAAACTCTGTAAATCCTCCAGTTTCTTTCTGAATTTCTCTTATCTTCTCGATGTGATTTACTCTATCCTCCGGTGTTTCTATGTGTCCAAACATCATGGTTGAGGTTGTGTTTATTCCAATTTTATGAGCAGATTTGATTACATTAATCCAATCCTTTACACTAATTCTTCCAGGAGATATTTTGTCTCTTAGATCTTGATCTAAAATCTCAGCTGCCGTTCCAGGCAAGGTATCTACTCCGGATTCCTTTAACCGCATCAGATATTCGTCAATTGATGCATTTGACCTAGTTGCTCCGTAAAGTACCTCTTCTGGAGAGAATCCATGAATGTGGATGTTTGGTATTTCATTTTTTATTGCACGGCATATATTTTCATACAAATTACCATCCATATCTGGTGGAAGTCCTGCTTGAATACATACTTCAGTTGCTCCTAGTCGATAAGCTTCTTTTGCTCTACGCACTATTTCTTCGGTAGGTAAAAAGTATCCTTCCTCCTCTCTGAAATCTCTACTAAATGCGCAAAATCCACATTGCTTAATGCATACATTAGTAAAGTTGATGTTTCTATTTACAACATACGTTACAATATTACCAACTCTTCTTCGTCTAAGCTCGTTTGCAACCAACCCTACTAGGTGAAAGCTTATCCCTTCCGAATTATACAGTTCTAGTCCTTCTTTTGCAGAAATTTCTTTTTCTGATAATGCTCTGTTTAAAATATTTGAAATAACCGGGTCTGCAGTTTTAAATAAAGAATCCAAGTTTATACTCATCTCCAATACTCCTCCTTTACCAATCCTTCCTTATCTTCAATAGATTTCATCTTATCTCTTAACTCTTTGCTAATAAATGAAAAAAATTCAGGATAAATTGGGAATCTGCATTTTAAATCAAATCCAGCTCGTTTTGAATTTTCATCTATTTTTTGAATTTCTGGCCAAGAAAATTCTGGATTTACATAATCAGGGGTGATTGGTGAGATTCCTCCCCAATCGTTAATTCCAACAGAAAGAAAACTCTGATAGGACTTTGGTGACAAATTAGGTGGAATCTGTATATTCATTTTTGGCATAATTATTCGTGATATTGCCACAATAATTTTGAAATAATTTTCTGCAGCCGACGGAAAATCTTTCATTATTGTATCTGGTTTTGGTTGGAAATTCTGTAAAATCACTTCTTGTATGTTTCCGTATTTTTCATGTAATTTTTTTATTGCAAAAATGGATTCGATAATTTCTACTGGAGTTTCACCAATTCCTACCAGTATTCCAGTTGTCATTGGAATTTTTAGTTTACCGGCATTTTCTAAAACCTGTAATCTTGTTTCAGGTCTTTTGCTTGCAGCCAAATGATGTGGCATTCCCTTCTCATTTAGCCGTTCACTAACATTTTCTA
>JASFMV010000155.1:0-3442 GCA_050117375.1 Nitrosopumilaceae archaeon
AATTCATCGATGTGCTTTTTTGATAATTTTCCATATGTGGGAAACTTTGAGACTGAAAAATACACTCCGTTTTCTGAAACATACGCAATCTCTTTTTCGATTAATCTTTGTATAAAATCTAAAATGTCTTGAATGTGCTCAGTTGCTTTGGGATAGTTTGTTGCCCTTTTGACATTTAATCCATCAAAATCACTGAAATAATGCTTAATGTATTTTGTACTTATTTGCTCCGCTGATAAATTTTCTAGCTTTGCCCGATTAATTATTTTGTCATCAACATCAGTAAAATTTTGGATAAAATTCACCTCGATGTTTTTACTTTCAAGGTATCGTCTAAGCACATCAAATACGATAATTGTTCTGGCATGACCAATATGGGACTCATCATACACGGTTACACCGCAAAGGTAAATTCTCACCTTTTGTGCTATCTCTAACTCTTTTTCGTGGTTGGATAGTGTATCTTGCAGTTTCATCTCTATTCTCTTTCTGGTTTCTGTGCAGGCATTCTCTTATGCTCACTTTTCAGGTACAGGTTGTATATTTTCTCAACAGTGGCTTTTTCAATCTGTGTTTTAGTGCAAGTTTCCTCTATTGATAATTTTTTTTCAAACAAACAATACAAAGTAGAATCAATTTCTTCATAAGAGACACCGATCTCTTTTTCTGCTTCATGTTCTTTCCACAAATGAGCACTACTTTTCTTTTCAATTACGTTTTTTGGAACTTTCAGATACTCTGCAATCTTTCTTACTTGCAGTTTGTAAAGAGAAATTATTGGAACTAAATCTGCAGCTCCGTCACCAAATTTTGTAAAGTATCCAATTAGGTGTTCACTTTTGTCACTTGATCCTAAAACAAGATAGTTTTTTGCATTCGCATAATAGTATAATATGTTGGTTCTAATTCTTGCTCTGAGGTTTCCCTTTGCCCAGTCATTTGGTTCAAGATACATAGAGTATTCTTTGACTATTGGTTTGATGTCAATTAACTTGTATTGTATCCCTGTAAGTGAAATCATTTTCAAGGCATCTTCTGTTTCATAATTTGGTGTAATCTCAGTATCTGGCATAATGATTGCTAGTGTCTTGTCTTTGAGATTTCTTTTGCAAAGATAAGCCAACACTGCAGAGTCTATTCCTCCACTAAGTCCAAGGATCAACCCTTCTGCATTATTTTTTTCCATTTGCTCTTTTAGAAAATTCTCAAAAAGATTCGTAATTTTCTCATAATCTTGATTTTCAATTTCATCAATAATCTCTTGATTCATTTTATATCTTCGATAAATTATGTGAATAAAAGTTGTACAGCTAATTACTGCTTTTCAATTTGTTGTGTCAGAAATCCCACGGAAATTACTTACATGCCTTCTTAAAATCTAAATATCTACGTAAATTCCGTCCTCTTTAACCTCTACTGCATATGTCTGAAGCTTGACATCTTTGATATAGTCTTTTAATTCTCCCGTTTTGATGTTGTAATGCCAAAAATGCAGTGGACACTCTACAATATCTCCATCCAGTTTTCCAGGGGCAATGGATCCGTCCTGATGCACGCAAAGATCGTCTAGTGCATGATACCCATCTTGATTAAAAACTGCTATCTGCTTATCATCAATTTTAAAGGCCTTGCCTTTTCCTGCAGCAACTTCATTTTTTTCAGCAATCTTTTTCCAGGCCACTAGTTACGCTATCTGCATCTGTTATTTATTTAGATTCGCATGATAGGAATTTATAGTGACTAGAGGCCTTTTTTCACATTGAGCAAAGTAAAAACTTCTGCAAAACTAATCAAAGAAGGAAAACTATCCTATGAATGGGCAAAATCCCATATGGCAATTCTTAACAATACTATTAGTAGATTAAAAAAATCAAAACCTCTCAAAGGGGTAACTTTGGGATTTTGTTTGCATATTACAAAGGAAACCTCTGTTTTACTAATGGGTGCAAAAGAATTGGGTGCGACAGTTGCGTGCTGTGGTGGAAACCCACTAACCACACAAGACAACATTGCAGCATTTTTAGCATCTCAAGGAATTCATGTTTATGCATGGCATGGCCAATCAGTAAAAGAATATGATTGGTGTATTCAACAGGTTCTAAATCATAAACCTACTATCTTGACTGATGATGGGGCTGACATGAATGTCAAAGCCCATTTTGATAAAAAATACAAAAACTTGCCAATACTTGGAGCAACAGAAGAGACAACAGCTGGGGTTACAAGAATCAGGGCAGTTGAAAATCAAGGAAAATTACGATATCCTGTAATTTTGGTAAACGAAGCCTACACTAAGCACATGTTTGATAACAGATACGGTACAGGACAAAGTACTATTGACGGATACCTCAGAGCAATGAATTTACTTTTGGCCTCAAAAAGAGTTGTTGTAGTTGGCTATGGTTGGGTTGGAAGAGGCGTTGCATCCAGATGTCATGGAATGGGCTCAAAAGTAATAGTAACTGAGGTAGATCCTGTCAAAGCTTTGGAAGCACATATGGATGGCTTTGAAGTAATGCCAATGGCCCAAGCATGTAAAATTGGTGATATTTTCATTACATGCACTGGCATGACTAGTGTAATTAGAAAAGAGCATATCTTGCAGATGAAAGAAGGTGCAATCATGGGCAATGTTGGACATTTTGATGTTGAAATTGATGCCGAGTTTTTACTGAAAAAATCAAAATCCGTAAAAGAAGTGCGACCAAATCTTGATGAATGTGTGCTGAAAAATGGAAGGCGCGTCTACCTTATTGGACAAGGAAGGCTTGCAAACTTGGTAGCAGCTGAAGGACATCCTCCAGAAGTTATGGCTCAATCCTTTTCAAACCAAATCTTATCAATCATGTATATTCTCAAAAACCACAAAAAAATCGGCAACAAGATAATTACAGTTCCCGAAGAGATAGACAGGCAGGTTGCAGTTGATGCACTCAAGGCTATGGATGTTAAAATGGATAAACTAACACCAGAGCAAGTAAAATACATGAATAGTTGGTAAAACTTCTTAACCTCTAATACAATCCAGATTACAAATGAGAGACAAAGCAATCATTACAAGTGCATTACCATATGCTAATGGAGAAATTCATCTAGGTCATGTTGCTTCTACTTATTTGCCGGCTGATGTCACAACACGGTTTCTAAAACTAAAGGGTGTGGAGGCATATTATGTCTGTGCATCTGATGACTTTGGCACACCAATTTTAATTCAATCAGAAAAAGAGGGAAAAACCACTAGTGAATATGTTGCATACTGGAACAAGCGAGACTATGAAGATTTTACTGCATTTGGAATTGACTTTGATTTTTTTTATCAGACAAGCTCACCTGAAAACATAAAATTCGTCCAAGACGTTTTTACAAAACTAAACACTGCAGGACACATTTACCAAAAAGAAATCATACAATTTTATTGCAATAACGATAAAAAATTTCTTCC
>JASFMV010000156.1:0-3431 GCA_050117375.1 Nitrosopumilaceae archaeon
ACTATGCCCACTTTGAGCATCTTGGATTTTGTTGCTAATCCAATATGTGCGATATGTGAATCTGTCGACTCTCCGGATCTATGGGATGTGATTAATTTTACATTGTTCTTGGTAGCTTCATCTGCAAATTCCATTGCATCATAGAGGCTGCCAGCTTGATTTACCTTGAGTATTGCAGCATTACAAGATTTTGTTTCTATGGCCTTACTGAGGATATTTTTGTTAGTTACTGTTAGATCATCGCCGGTAACAAGGGTGTTTGGGAATTTTTTTGTCAATTCTGACATGTCTGCAAAAGCCTCTTCATGTACGGCGTCTTCTGCGTAAATTAATTTGTATTTTTCAATAATGCTTGCAGCAAATTCAATTTGTTGTTCAGGAGAATTTTCAAATCCTGCTCTGTCATAGATGTACATTTTCTTTTCTTCATCCCATTGGGTTGATGATGCAAAATCTACCCCCAAGGAAACTTCTTTTCCTAGTGTGTATCCCAAATTCTCAATGGCCAAAACAGAGGCTTCTAATGCCTTTTCATTGTCAAGTTTTGGAGCCCAACCTCCTTCATCACCTCGTCCGTTGGTAAATGTTGGATCTTGTTTTAGCAAAACTTTACGTAATTCTTTATGAACCAAAAGGTTGGTTTCAATGGCTTCTTGGATTGTTTTTGAACCTGTGGCACAAATTAAAATCTCTTGAATGTCTGGTGTACCTGGACCTGCATGTGCACCTCCTCCTAAAATATTTCCTAATGGATATGGAAATTTAAAAGAAGACTCAGATGATAAAGTTTGAAACAAAGGCTGGTTAATTGCCTTTGATGAGGATTCCATTGAAGCAATGGTAACAGCAAATGCAAGGGCTCCACCTATCTCTGAATAATTTGAAGTGCCATCCAAACTTTTCAGAGCATCGTGTACTGATTTTAAATCAGATGATTCAAGACCCATAAATTTCTGAGAGTTTTCTTTTAGAATCCGAAGACTTTCTTCAGGCTTGCCATTTGGAAAACTGACTGCTTCATATTTTCCAACACTTGCACCAGAGGGTGCACACACTCTACCAAGGAAATTATTGTCACTAATAATGTCGACCTCAATTGTTTTACTTCCTCTACTATTGTAGAGAACACGTCCGTCAATAGATGTGATTTTTGGCAAATCTATTCTAACTCAGATTGGACTTCTTGGTGTCTTCTCTGAATAGCTTCATAGAATGGAATAATTTGTTGAATTGATTCAACGCTAGTTAATAGCATCCTTCTACAACAATATCTGCTCATTTCCAAGGAATCTAAAACCTTGCCGGGTTCTTCTCCGGCTTTTACTTTAGCCTGGTAATCTTCAAATTTATCTGCAATAAGATTTCCACAAGTAAAACATCGTACAGGAATTAACATACGAACGAAAAAGTAATCAAGGATTATAAAAACCATGCAAGGAAATTTCGCTGCGGGCGTCGCCCAGCCTGGCCAAAGGCGCTAGCTTGAGGGGCTAGTCTCTCAGGAGTTCGTGGGTTCAAATCCCATCGCCCGCACCATAGTTTTTTTTAAAATAATTATTTTTTTAATTTGTTCAATGTTGCAATTAATTCCGATCGTCTTTTTTCTTCTGTAATTGCACCACGAGTATCATCAACCAAAATACGGTCCACATCTATTTTTCGCCTTGCTTCTTTTACCACTTTGTCATACATAGAAAATGGGTACAAATGAAGGTACAAGTTTTCCATAATCTCAAAAATTCTTAATGCTTCTTTGACATCTCCAACTCGAATTTTATCAAAAACCATTCTTTTTAATTCACCAACGCAGTCTAAAAGACCCAAAACATATGATTCTGACATCACCTTCAATTTTACATCTGATGGAATTTCTTTTCTCTCAACTACTGCAATCAAACATGCAGCCTCTACATATTCTTGTTCTGGCGTAACCAAGTACCGACGTAAGTCAAATTCCGCTCTTTTCTTGTATTTTTTTAATAACGAGTCGGCTTGTTTCAAATTCTTTTTTGCAGTTTTCAAGTCTCCTTTGTGAACAGAGATAATTGATTTACTGCAAAGAATCACAATCTCTCTTGTGTTTCTCAAAAGAAATTCTCTATTGTCTTGAACATTTGCAAGTGATTTTGAAATTTTATCTAATGATGATTTTACATTTTTTAGTGTCATTTACCAATGTGAATAAAAACTAGGATAAAGCCGTTTGGAAATTACAAACTATGGGTGAGGCTGGAAAAAATAAAATTTTTTATTTTTTATAACTATTACTTTGAATTTGTACTGATTATTGATTCTTGCAACTTCTTCTTGTTCCTTATTAAGAAAAACTTGAAAAAAAACCCATGAGACAATTGCCTCTGCCAAAAATACTGCCAGGAGTTCTTTTAATGATTGCAGGTATTCTAATTGTGCCTACAATAAGTGATGAACACCTTGCATTTGCAGAGTCATACGATGATTCTACAATCAAAGTTTCAGACAAACTGAAAAACAATCCATTAGCGATGCAAATCATTGCAGAGATGGAAGCACAAAAACTAAGATACAAACAACTATCTGAGGATTCTACTCCAAAAGTGCTTCCTACTAGAGAGCAAATACTGATAGAAGAAAATCGAAAAATTTCAGAAGAAATGCTTCAAAATGATCTAGAGTCAATGAACAAAAAATACCTTGACTTTACACCAAAAAACGCATATGCAAAATTTGTTGCTAAATTAAATGCTACACACCATGGAATATTTTGGGATCAATTTGATTACCTAAATGCAAAGGTGGAGCTTGCAATTGCAGCAAAAAACCATGTCTTGGAAAATGGAGGATCTTTTTATGATGCCCAACGAGAGTATTTCAAATATGCATCCATGCCACGTCTTGAAATGATTAGCTACATACAAGAACTAAATGTAAAGTATGGATTTGCAAATGAGGACATTCAATCATACTTTGACCCAAACGGCAAACTACCACGATTTGAAGAAGATGAAGATGCGCCTTGCTATGGTTGTGAAAATCTAGAATCAGTAGATGGTCCAGATACAAACGACAATACAAGTACTGTTAGCAGTAACCTGGAAATTAATCCAAAATCTGAGATAAAATTCCTTCAGGATCAGTTATCTGATTTACGGCAAGAATTTCTAAAATCCGACAACCTTGAAGAAAAAAAATCCCTTGTGGATTCATTGAATGACACTGTCAAAAAAATCCAAGACCTAACTTATTGACAAAATAATTTAGGATTTGTTAATTTTGGATTTTTGACTTTTTAATTTTTTTAATTTTAAAATTCAGTGAAAAGATACATTCTGCATTAGTATTTTCATCTCTTATCTACTTTGTATTCATGTTTAGAAACCTAAATCTCTTAGAATAAGCCAAAATCCTATGACTAAAATCTAAATTTTAGTCCTAAATTATACTTCCTTAAA
>JASFMV010000157.1:0-3425 GCA_050117375.1 Nitrosopumilaceae archaeon
TAGGGTAGCATTTTTTCCAAACATTGGTCATGCCATTCCAGTTGTTGGAATGGAAAAGGGCTTCTTTGAGAAAAATTTAGGGAATGCAACTACTATAGATCCAAAACTGTTTGATAGTGGACCACAAGTAATTGAATCCTTATTTGCAAATTCTATTGATATTGCCTATGTGGGACCAGGTCCTGCAATTAACGGATTTTTAAAGTCTGAGCATCACGATGTTGTTATCCTATCTGGAGCTGCAAGTGGTGGTGCAAGTTTTATTGTTCATCCTGATTCGGAAATAAATTCAGTTGAGGACTTTGCAGGAAAGAGAATAGCAGCACCTCAAATAGGAAACTCTCAGGACGTATCTCTGAGAAACTATCTTTCAGAAAATGGATTAAAATCATATGAAAAAGGTGGAAAAGTTATTGTTTTGAATATTCCAAATCCTGATATTTACACATTATTTACTAAAGGAGAAATTGATGGTGCATGGGTTCCTGAGCCTTGGGCAACAATCCTAGTTCAAGAACTTGATGGCAAGAGATTATTTTTTGAAGAAGACTTGTGGCCAGAAAAACAATTTGCTTCAGTCTTACTTATCGGACGACTGCAATATGTTGAGGCCCATCCAGAAATAATATCTGACTGGCTAGAATCTCACCAACAAACAGCAAACTGGATAAATGACAATCCTCAAGAAACTAGAATTATTTTTAATGAATTTATGAATACTCACATGGGACAATCTCTTTCTGACGGTGTAGTAGATGAGGCCCTAGTTAATTTGAAAATCACAACTGACCCAATTGATGAATCAATTTACACATTTGCAAAACGTGCAGACTCCCTTGGATATCTAGGACGAGACGGATACAGCTTGGATGGGATTTTTTTTGACATAGCTTCAAATGAATCCATACAGGAGGATAAATGACAATGGCAAAACTGGAGACCAAAGGTATTGTAAAATATTTCAAACATGAAAGCCATCAGCTAAAGGCTTTGGGAGGTGTTGATCTCAAAGTTGAAGATGGCGACTTTGTATGCCTAGTTGGACCTTCTGGATGTGGAAAGTCTACATTTTTGAGAATTGTTGCAGGTCTTGAAATCCCTGATGAGGGAGATATTCTCTTTGACGGAAAGCCAGTCACAACCACTGGACCTGAGAGAATTATGGTATTCCAAGAAGGAGCATTGTTTCCATGGCTTAAAGTACAAGATAATGTAGAATTTGGGCTCAAAATGGCAGGAATTCCAAAAGACGAGAGGGCACAAATCTCAAAAAGATATCTGGATATGATGCAGTTAACAAAGTTTGCGAATTCCTTTACATATCAGCTCTCAACTGGAATGAGACAACGTGTGGCAATAGCCAGGGCTCTGGTAATGGATCCTGATGTTTTATTGATGGACGAACCATTTGCCGCACTTGATGCACAAACAAGGGATTTGCTCCTAATTGAGATGCAGCTGATTTGGGAGAAGACAAAAAAGACCATCTTGTTTGTAACTCATAATGTAGCAGAAGCTGCAGTACTGGGAACCAAGGTTGCAGTGTTTAGCAACAGGCCATCTAAAATTAAAAAACTAATGCCAAATGACTTTAAGCGACCAAGAGTTGCAGAAGATGAAAATCTATTGGGATTTCAGCAAGAGATTCTGGCAGAATTAAGACCTGAGGTAAAAAAGGCAAAGTGATTTTATGAAAAAAAATATTCTTGCAAAAAAAATTGGTTTTTACATTATCATTGTTATAGTTTGGCAGGTAATCTCAATGTCAGATATTTGGCCTAACAACATTTTTCCATCGCCATACGAAGTTGCAGAAGACTTGGCGTATACTGCATCTGATGGAAGCCTGTTTTATGGGATTGGAACAAGCATAATGCGTTTGGCAGTTGGTCTTGCAATTGCAATTGCTGGAGGTGTGGTGCTTGGAATCTTTATGGCACGAGTTGAAACTGTAAACCAAACAATTGGTTCATTGGTCTTGGGATTGCAATCAATACCTTCGATTGCATGGGTTCCATTAGCTATTTTGTGGTTTGGTCTAACTGATTCAGGAATTATTTTTGTAACTGCTATTGGAGCAATCTTTGCTGTTACAATTAACACATACACTGGTGTGAAAAACATTGATCCTCATTACATAGAAGCTGCACGAAACATGGGTGCAAAAGGATCTCAACTTATTACCAATGTTTTGATTCCTGCTGCATTTCCTTACATGATTTCAGGATTTAAGCAAGGATGGGCTTTTGCATGGAGGGGAGTTGTTGTTTTCTTTTCTTGGATTAGGATTCTTACTCAATGTTGGACGACAACTAAATGATGTATCTCAGGTAATTGCAATAATGCTTGTAATTATGATGATTGGGATTGCAGTTGATGGATTTATTTTCAAAAAATTGGAAGATAAAGTAATGTCTAGATGGGGTTTGCGCTAATTTTCATTTTTTGTAGCTTTTTGATTATTACAAATATTATTTTTACGCCATTGTGATTATCATAATTACTTAAATTGGGGTAATTTGACAATTGTACCAATAACTTATGAAACGAACACAAACAATACTAATGACGACTGTTATACTTTCAATTGCATTAACATCTGTTTTTGCAATTAATTTCAATGGCCTGTCTATTGAACCTAATGCGTCCAATAATGATCTATTTTTCATGGCTCAAGCTGATAAACCAGAGAAATACGATCCAATAAATCACAATATCGTGATGGAAGCTGTAAAAATGCCTGATGGAATGTATGCCTATCGCATGGTAGAATACACTACGTCTGATGGAAGGGATTTAGTTATTCATAGCGAAAACGAAAATCCTTCTAATGGCGTTTATACCACAAAGCCATCAATTCCAGGACCTACTCTTATCTTCACTGAAGGAGATAGTGTGGATCTTACATTGCATAATAATGCATGTGATGACTTTGTAATCGATAGTACTTCCGCTTTTGCAGCTAATGCAAATGAAAATTCCTATATCGGGATCCATGTTCATGGCGTTCATTATGACATTTCCGATGATGCTACATATGCTAGAGTAAACATGGATAATACGTCAGCTGCATCATGTAATTTCCCAGATAACTCTGTCGAGTACCATTGGGAAGTCACAGAAGGTACTGAAGGAGCATGGCCATACCATGATCATACTTTCTATCAAAACGAAGTAGGTGCAGAGGATCTTGGTCTATTTGGAACTGTTATAGTGAATCCAGCAGATGGAGAAATTAAAGGCGTAATTAACGAACAAGGTGATGTAAAAGATGTCGATGTAGATGACATCAACAAAGAATTTGTTCTATGGATGGTTTCTTCTGAAGTTTTGGGAAGAAGTGTTTTTTATGGAATGGAAATTGACAATCATCACCCCGACAATCCTGGAAAACAAACACCACTTTGGGTAAATCCTCCTCTATA
>JASFMV010000158.1:0-3413 GCA_050117375.1 Nitrosopumilaceae archaeon
GCAGCTTGTTTTGGGCGGTTTCAAAGAAGGAATCATTCCCTATGAAAATGATGAAACAAAGCTTCAGGCGTTTTACAACTTTGTCTCCAAGGCTTCCATAAGAAAAGAGTTTGATGAAAGCTTGGGGCCCATAAACTATATTGCAGCTAGGCGTGATAAAGCAGTTTTAGTCAGCTTTCCATTTCCGATATCGCAAATCGCTCTTTTGATTTCTGCAGAACCAAACATTGACATTGAAAATCTTGCAAAAAAAGTAGTAGAGATTTTCACCAATGTAAAATAATTTTTTAAATTCTTTTTCTTGGAATGGTTTTAATCTAGTTTGTGTGTATGTTATTTCATGAAAGCGACGTTTGCTGCTGGTTGTTTTTGGCATGTTGAAGATTTGTTTCGAAAAACAAAAGGCGTAAAATCCACAAAAGTTGGATATATTGGAGGTAATTTATCCAATCCAACTTATGAAGAAGTTTGTACCGATAGGACTGGACACGCTGAAGCTGTAGAAGTAGATTATGATCCAGATGAAATTTCATATGAGGAATTATTAGATGTGTTTTGGAATAATCATGATCCTACATCCCTTAACAGACAAGGCCCAGATGTTGGAATACAATACAGGTCTTCAATTTTCTTCCATGATGAAACCCAAAAACAGATTGCCAAAAAGTCAAAAGAGCATTTGGAGTCCTCCGGAAAGTTTTCCAAAAAAATTGTAACTGAAATTACTCCTGCGCCAGAATTTTACAAAGCAGAAGAATACCATCAAAAATATTTTCAAAAACACGGAATTTCTTGAGATTATTTTACCACCAAAACTGGTATCTTGGCGGCATGAATTACATAATTTGACACGCTTCCAAAAAACATCTCTTTGATTGATCCTCTTCCTCTAGAGCCAATAACTAACAAATTGAATTTTTCCTTTTTGTTGTGAGCTAATTTGATAATGTTGTATCCTATATCTCCCCTCATCAATTTCTCTTTGAATACGATTCCGTTTTGAGCGGCCAGCACTTTTGCCTCTTCCATGAATTTTTTGATTTCATCATTAAGAGAATCGCGGACAGAACCTACTCCTCTAAATTCCGAATGGGGAGGCTCATTTATTGAATACACTCCTGTAATTGTGGCCCCAAATTGCCTTGCCACAGAAATAGCCATCTCTAAACCCCTTCTGGAATTTTTT
Source organism: Nitrosopumilaceae archaeon (assembly GCA_050117375.1). Classification (GTDB taxonomy): domain Archaea; phylum Thermoproteota; class Nitrososphaeria; order Nitrososphaerales; family Nitrosopumilaceae; genus Nitrosomaritimum. Next base: position 1,187 of record JASFMV010000158.1, read on the forward strand.
GAACCATCCATAGGAACTAGGATCTTGCTTACTTTCTTTTTAATCATAGAATTACCATTATTTGGATATTAAAAAATGTAGATGAGATACTACTATTCCAAAAAATCAAAAAAAGGGATAAAAGGAACCGATCGCCAATTTTTGTAATATTTATCTAGTGAGGAAAGTTGACGCTAAAATGGTGCAAGAAAATTTCATTGATGTAGATGGTAATAAAATAAGATTTTTGGAGGAAGGTCACTCCAAGAGTACGCTGGTTTTAGTTCATGGGTTGGGAGCTTCTGCGGAACGTTGGAATAAAGTAATTCCTTTTTTTGCCAAGGATTATCACCTCATAGTTCCTGATCTTATTGGCTTTGGTTTAAGTGATAAACCACTTGTGGATTATACTACAGAATTTTTTTCAGAATTCTTAAACAAATTCCTAGAATCAATTGGGATGGAGAATCCCCACATAATTGGTTCATCATTAGGTGGTCAAGTAACTGCAGAATATGCCTCCAAATACACAAACATTGAAAAACTAACCCTTGTTTCTCCGTCAGGAATAATGAAACAATCTACTCCTGCCTTGGATGCATATATCATGGCTGCCCTATACCCAAATGAACCAAATGCAAAAAATGCATTTGAAATGATGGAAGGATCTGGAGTTGATGCTGATCCGGAAATTGTTGAGAGATTCATTGAAAGAATGAAAATGCCAAACGCAAAAATGGCGTTCATGTCTACAATCTTGGGTCTTAAAAATGCCGAAATTATTACAACTAAACTTCAGACAATTAATGCTCCGACCCTGATAATTTGGGGTTCAGACGATCCGGTGATCCCTCTAAAACATGCAGATGGATTTGTGTCCTCAATTAAGGATTGTAGATTTTACAGGATGGATGGTTGTGGGCATACTCCATACGTTCAAGCCCCAAAAGAGTTTTCAGAAATTGTTCTTGATTTTCTAAACTCTGATTAGATATGGTTAAATACAGATGAATACCATAGGTTACCAATGAGTGGTAATTATAGCCAATATGACCCTTCATCCATGTTCAAAGAATGGATTCAAAAAAGTGGTCGTGCACAGGCTGAATTTATTAAAAATTTTGGCTCATTAATGAATAACCAAGGAAATCAAACATTCAACCCCTTAGAGACTCTCAAAACAATGTCTGATGCCACCAGAAGTACTCAATCCAATATTATGGAGAATGTAACTAGTTTACAAAACAAAAGCATGGATACAATGTTTAACATTGGTCAAATGCTTCCATCTTTCATGAATTGGGGTGCATACAAAACAACTGTTGGTAGTGCTGGCAGAATTTCAATTCCAGAGGCCGAACGAAACGCCCTTGGTTTAGGCGAAGGAGACTTGGTCCAAGTCATTATCCTTCCTATAGGAAAAAAATCAGGTAATAAGGAGGTGAAACAATGAGTAAAAACGAGCAATCACAAAATAATCCAAAAGATGCATTTTCAATATATCAACAAAACGTAGACAAGGTATTCACAAGCATTAAGCAATCAGTACCTCAGTATCATCAATCAATTACCAACGTACAACAAGAATACTTGCAAGCATATGAGAACATGGTAGATTCTTCAATCACAATACAAAAAGAATTTGCAAAGAAATCAGGTATGGCAGCAAATATTCCAGAAGCAACACTAAAAGTAATGCGTGATACTACTGAAGAATTTGTAAAGGCAGCTTCAATTCAAAACCAAATAGCCCTTGCAACAATTGATGCAACACAACAAAACATCAAGACCTTCAATGATAATGCAAAATCATTTGCAGATCTAAACAAGAACATCATGCAATCATGGATTTCAGCATTTACCACACGTAACAACTAGTGTGGTCAAACCAAATTTTTTAATTTTTATTTTATTTTTATGACCTTTCTAACAACCATTGGCCTAGCTCAGGAAGAACCTTTTTTTGTGACAATGAGCTTGCAATCATTCCTACATGTCCGGTTGGATACATTCTAAGGGTTTTATCCTCACTTCCTACCGCATAATGCAGTGGCATGCTACATTCAGGTGAGACTAGGTGGTCTCCAACTGCTACTTGTGTGAAAATTGGCATGTCGATTTTCTTTAAATCAATATGGCTATTGTTAACATACATTTTGTTTTGTATGAGTAAATTATCTTGGTAGATGTCTTTTATCCATTGTTTGAATAATTCCCCTGGAATTGGAGGTGTGTCACTGAGCCATTT
>JASFMV010000159.1:0-3402 GCA_050117375.1 Nitrosopumilaceae archaeon
ACTCCATTAAGTTTGATTTGTTATTACAGATATAATACTTGTACGTAAAAAATCAGATAGAAATGAAACGAATCTTGCAAGGAATGATGAAAACCATGAATTCAGTTAATCCGCCAAGAATGACAGCCCTTAGAGAATTGCATGAGGCTGAAACTGGAGGACCTTTTAGCATTCTTATTGGAACTATTTTGTCTGCAAGGACAAAAGACGAAAGCACCACAAAAGTTGTCAAAGTATTATTTTCAAAATATAAAAATTCAAAAGAATTAGCGAATGCAAAACTAAAAGATGTTGAAAAGATAATCAAATCAATTGGATTTTATCACGTTAAAGCCAAAAGAATTATCGAAGTTGCCAAAATAATTGATTCAAGATACAAGGGACAAGTTCCAGATGATCTTGAAAAATTAGTTGGACTTCCAGGTGTAGGTAGAAAAACTGCAAATTGTGTTTTAGTTTATGCCTTTGATAAACCAGCCATACCAGTTGACATTCATGTTCATAGAATTTCGAACAGATTAGGATTAGTAGATACCAAAACTCCAGAAGAGACAGAAATGGAATTAATGAAAAAAATCCCTAAAAAATTTTGGCTTGAAATAAATGATACGTTTGTGATGTATGGCCAAAATATATGCAAACCTATATCCCCTATGTGTGAAGTCTGTAAAATTAAAAACAACTGTAAGTATTTTTCATCTAAGAGCGTCTCTTAGTCAAATACAAAACACCCACAAGAGTACCAATTCCTGCTGCAAGATAAAATGGAAATAATGCAAATACATTTTGTGATGGATCCCCGGAAAGGAATTCAACTATCATTGCACCTGATTTTACAGCGGGTGGATCGGTTGGACTCTCCATTCCATGAACTGAATAGGAACCTACCTCAAATGAGCCAATATTAAGGCTAGATACTGTAATTCTTACTCCATTGTTCACTGTTAAACCTCCTCGTTCTGTATATGAAAGAGCAACTTTTGCTCCAGGATACCAACCTCTTTCAAGATCACTTTGTACTATCACATATCCTTCTTTTTCAGCATTTACTCCAACCCAAAATTTTTCATTAGGTGGGCCACCCATTCCTACCTCAATGAATTTATCAGAATTTTTATCGTAAAGTTTCAAAACTGCATTTCCATCAGGATTTGTATATACAAGATTGTTATCGATTGTAATATTCCAACTAATTGCGTGGCTCTCTTCTAATTCAAAAACTGTAGCATCACGGGAAATGGTGTTAAAATCTTCAAATGGAATTTCAAGTGTATTGATGATAATTGATGGATTTTTTACATCTTCTTGAGCAAAGGCCGATGTAAAAAATCCTGAAAATATGATTAATGCAATTAGGTACTTCATAAACAAGATAGTTTATCGATTGAATAAATATCTAGTCAACAAATGGATGTGGATAATCCAAGATCACCTTTGCTACCTCAGGCCTTAGGATAAATTCGGATGGTGCTTGACCATTTTGGATCATTTCTCTTAAGGCAGTACCGCTAATTTGCTCTTTGGCATCATCACCATGTGGACATGCTTTTGGATTTGTATACGTAAGACATTTTCTGCAATAGAAAAAGGCAGGGAAGAATACAGGTTTAATGTCTAATTCGGGATAATCATCAAATATTTTCTGTGCTGCAAAAGGATCATAGAATTTTCCTACTCCTGCATGGTCTCTTCCAATAATGATATGCGTGCAACCATAATTTTGTCTCATGATTGCATGATGAATTGCTTCTTTTGGACCTGCATACTTCATTTCTGTATGTAATGTTCCAAGTTTGCATCTGTTTTCAGGATAATAATTTTGAATCATAGTTTCATAACACTTTACAATTACTTCATCAACAAAATCTCCAGATTTTTTCTTTCCAATGATTGGATTTACAAAGACGCCATCCCTTGTAGTGATGGATGTCTTTTGTAGCATTTCGTGTGCAACATGTGGAGGATTTCTTGTTTGAAATGCACAAATTGTTTTCCATCCCGCTTGGGAAAACGCTTCTCTGGTTTGTAAAGGAGTTAATCTATTTTTTCTAATTTCTGTATCTTCAGGCCTTTGAATATAATCAATTTTACCGCCAACAAGAAAATCCTTCATGGCCATAGTTTTGGCTACTCCTGGATGGGAAGTATCGTTAGTTCCATAAACACCATTTGCAGTCTTTTCTTTATCAAAAGAAAAAGTTTCTTCTACATGTAAAACTGCTACACCTAGTCCCTGATGATTTTTTAGTAGTACATCACCTTCTTCTTTTAATTTATTTGCAATGGCCTCCTCTACATCTAAAACAATAGGGATTGTCCAAGCCAAACCGTTTGACAATCTTCCTTTTGAAACCACGCTTTCAAAGTCTTGTTGTCCCAAAAATCCTTCCAAGGGACTAAAGATTCCATCGGCAATATTTTCAACATCATTTGCAAGATCTTCTGAAATTGAAATTGAATACAATCCAGAAGCGTCAATTTTGTTTATTCGATTTATTAAAACTCCACCGTGGGGTTTGATTTGCTCATTACTCATTATTATACTTCCTCTGGCATGTGTAATCCACATTCTTTTGTTTCATCATTTTCCCACCACCAACGACCCGCTCTTAAATCTTCACCTTCACTAATGGCCCGTGTACATGGTTCACATCCAATACTTGGAAATCCCTTGTCAAGAAGGGAATGATAAGGAACATTATTGTCTTTGATATACTTCCATACCTGGTCCCAATTCCAGTCAAGTAATGGATTCACTTTTACTATTCCATCATATTTTTCATCAATTTCAAGCATCCTTGCATTTTCTCTAGTGGAGGTTTGATCTCTTCGAATTCCAGTTATCCAACCATCTAATGTGGAAAGCATTTTCCGTAGTGGTTTTACTTTCCTTATCCCACAGCAAAGTCTTCTGTTTTCAACACTGTCATAAAATAAATTGATTCCCTTTGATTCAACCATTTCTTTTACTTCTTGTGCATCAGGAAACATCACTTCAAATTTTACATTGTATTTTTTTGATAATCTATCCATAACATCATAAGTTTCCTCTGGTAATCTTCCAGTATCTAAGGTGAAAAATCGGAATTTAGGATTAATCTTTGTCATCATATCAATCAATAAAGAGTCTTCTGCTCCAAAGCTTGAGGCTTTAGCTACTTTTGGATGTAAATTATCTGATGCCCATTTCAAAGCATCTTCAGCGGTTTTTAGACTAGGGTTAATTTCATCAAGTTCTTTTTGAGAAAATTTAGCCATATGACTATTATCAACTTTAGTTGTTTTATATTGATTACCCAGTTACCTTGTCCTAAATTATAAACAAGTAATTTTCAAAAAAAATATGAAAGAAGTTTCTTATGTGGTAGTCTTTCCAACAATATTCTCAAAAAATAAAATTCC
>JASFMV010000160.1:0-3377 GCA_050117375.1 Nitrosopumilaceae archaeon
TGAGCATTCCTCCTGCTTACTTGTCTTTGATGAATTGTGCATTGGTAATAAAACGGGTAAAAGATAAAACAACTGGTAAAAGTATGAGGCGTGCAATATCCATTGAAGAAATTTCAAACGACACTTCACCCATTTCCGTTACCAAATGGGATCCAAAATCAGATTTCTTTGAGCATTCTCTAGATGCAAGTAAGAACCTCAAAAAAATATCCGAGAACACTGGATACAGCATAGATGAAATCCTCGAAGAACACAATAAAAGAACAAAAATTCTCAAATGGATGTCTGCTAATAATATTCGTGAACATAAAGCAGTAACAGAAATGATACGTAAATACTATAATGATCCAAAACCAGTTCTAAAGAAAATCAATTATGAGGTAGACTAGTTTTGTTGTCAATTAGTAAAATAAACGAAAAAGGTTTTGAGCATAAACAGGGCAAAAAAATCAACAAAGAATTACCCTATTTTATCACAATGGTTACACTTCTAAGTAGTGCAGGGATTGGTCCATACTTTATGCTTCAACGTATAAAATCTATTGAATTGCTTCCAACAATACGAATAGAGACACTCAAAATGATAAAGCGGATCGACTTGTTGGGAGTAGATCCACTAGAGGTTATGCGTCAAGTAAGAACACGGTCTAGTTCTAAGGCTTTAGGAGAATTTTTTGATGGGTATGTGTCTACTGTAGAAAGTGGTGGCAATCTAATCAACTACCTAAAAAGTAAAATGAAGACAGTTTATGACAGGCATGCTGAATCACAAAAGCAGGCTGTAGTCAAGCTAGGTGCCCTTGTTGAAGCATACATGACCATACAAGTAGTATTACTAGCTGTATACATTATAAGTGCGGCAGTTATTTCTGATCCCTTTGCAACAACTGAATCTGGAATTAGTGGAGAAATAATATTTTTGATTCTGACCCCTGCAATTTCTTTTATTTTCCTCTTGGCTGCCAACAATAATCCTATTGCAAAAAATCCTGAGTTAGATTATAAAAAAATTATAATGTTTGCAGCACCTGCATTAATTGTTAGCGGAATAGTAATAGGGCTAAATGTTGTACCTGATCCTCTGATGGAGCCATACTTGTTGGGTGGTGCTCTTATTGCATCTTCAGTTGTTCCAGCAATTCATTTCAGAAAACTATATGCAAAAACAATTTCTGCAGAAGACTCAACCCCAAAAATCCTAAGAACAATTTCTGAGGCTAGAAAAACAGGGATGAGTCCGGAAAGTAGTGTAATACATGCTTGTAAGAGAAAGGAATACGGATTGTTTAATTCTGTGGCCAACGGTATTTCAAATAAAATTGAATGGGGAGTTGACTTTAAAACAATTTTCAAAGACTTGCAAAATGAAATTCAAGCATTTAACGTTCTAATTAGTTTTAACATATTGTTTGAGTTGATATCAGCAGGTGGAGGAAATCCCCAAACATTAGATTCCTTGACTGAAACAAGCGAGAGGATGCAAGAAATTCAAAAAGAAAAAAGAGATTTGCTTATTCCATATCTTTATGTTGGATTTGTCCTAATGGGCACAACTGGGTTTACTACTCTACTGGTAATTGATTCATTTAGCGATATAGCTCAAGAAAGTCAGAATTTATCCGATCTTGAAGGAGAGTTGGTAGGATCTTCATTAGGACTATTCCCATTAATCGTCCTTCTACAATCCTGGACTGCAGGTTTATTCCTAGGTAGAGTAATCAAAGGAGCGTTTTCTGGAGGATTTCTCTATTCGATAATTTTGGTTGTCATGACCATGGTAGGAATTACACTAGTTCAGTTTTCAATAATTGACGTAAATTCCATCTTTTAGGCATAACTAGATGTATCATCAAAAGTCATACAGTGTCTTAAATCAATTCTGAAGATATTTTTCATGTATTGAAAGCAGTATTACTACTACTGGTACTTGTAACAAGCTTAGCAATGCCTAGTACTTTTGGTCAAGAACCCAATAATTTAGGATACAAAATTATGCCTGAAAAGCTAGTAGAGGGAACAAATGGAATTTTGCAGGTTTATGGATTATCAAACAATATACCAATTCCAAAACCCATAGACGATTTGATAGTAGTATCGTCTGATCAAGATATTGTCAAAGTTTTAGAATTAACCACAAATCAAGAGACAGCAATAACCACTGTAAAATTAGAATCAATGGGTGCAGGAACCACCAGTCTTGCCCTTGCTGCACCTGGATTTGTATCCGAAGAATTTCCAATCACAGTTTATGGAATCAAACAAGGAGGACAAAAAATCTTAGTGAAAACCGTTCCTGATACATTTACAATTAACGGCCCTACAAAAGGATATTTTTCAGTAGAGTTAGCAGATATTGATTCAAACCCAACATTTGCAAATAGAGATATTCCAATTTCTATTATCACATCTAATTCAGAGATTGTTTCATTACATCAAGATGAAATTACAATAAAAGAAGGAGAATATTTTACAATTGGAGAATTTGATGTGAAAAAACCCGGAGATGTTTCGATATATGCACAAAGCCAAAATATAGATCCTGGAAGTAGCAAGATCAGAGTGTTGGGAATCTCGGAGGATGATGATGAAAAAAATGAAGAAAATTATAAAATCCAATTATACATAATACCCGAAAAAATTAGCAATTTTGCAACATCTTCCACTTATGCTATTGTTCAATTACAAGGTTCGGATGGTTCTCCGATAAAGGCAACTGAACCCATTCCTGTTTCACTAAATATTGATTATGACGAACCAGTTTTCAACGATAGGAAAACGACTGAGATTAGCACAGCAGATTCTCTCATGATACCTCCAGGTTCAACTACAGGATATGTTAAACTATCAGTTAAGGCAGGGGTTCAAGAAACATACAAAGTTAGTATTTCAGCTGAAGACTACCTGGTTTCTGATTCCGTTGAATTCAAAACTGTTTTGACACCCGACGTGGATGAACCGTTAACCAAATTACAAACAATACCAATGTTGGCATCAGGAGATGAGCAGCTAATTGGAGTACTTTACCCATCAGATACCCACGGAGTAGCGTTAATCAATCTAAAAACAGTAGAATCAGAAATCAATTCATCAAACAGAGATGCCTTGACTATATCCGATGATCGAATGGAGACGGGGTCTGGTGCAAAACTAATTTATGGAAAATTAGGCACTACCAAACCAGACATACTAGAAATTACAATTTTTGGTGAAGAGAAAGAAACAGTGGTTCCAACTGTTTTTGGTCCAGAAAGAAATGAATTAAAATTGGTTTCTGAACCGCTTGTTCCTAAAATAATGTCTAAAACAAGTTTTCCAATGATGGCATACTTGATTGATGAAGATAATGCAAGTTGGTATTTTCCGGACACATCAAATGT
>JASFMV010000161.1:0-3350 GCA_050117375.1 Nitrosopumilaceae archaeon
AGAAATCATCTCATACACTAATCCCTCAATACCGAGTTTATCTGCATCCTCTTTCAGCTTTGCAACGGTATAATCCTCATGCATTATTCCTTTCACTGTTTTAATTTTTGTTTCATACTGATTGGCTGCCTTACTTGATTTTTCTAAAATTAAATTCAGCTCTTCAGAATCTTTTTGAATTTTAGATTTTTTAGAATTTAGTTTTGCTATCCTTGTTTTTAATTCGGTGATGGTAGCCTTGTGATTATTTAGCATCGATTCCAATCTATTTTCATAACCAGATAGTTTTGAAATATCCTGTTGAATATCCTCAAGTTTTGTACTGTTGGAATTGATTTTGTTTTCTATTTCTTCTTTCTCGTTATTTGTGGACGAGAGTTTAATTTTAGCAGTGTTTAGTTCGTCATTTAATTTTTTAATTTTGTTATCTATCTCTAATTTTTTTGCAGAGACTTGTGATTGTTCCTCCAAAATTTTATCTCTGATAGAATCAATTTCATGCATGTCATCATTGACTTTTTTTACCCTTTGATTGGTTTCAGAAATGGATTCTTTAATTTGAGATAGTTTTGATTCTATGTCAGTTCGACTTTCAGAAATCACCTCAAGTTCGGTATCAATTTCTGGAATTCTGGATGCAATTTGTTCCAATCTTTTGTTTGAGGCTACAATGTTACTGTTGAACACCTCATACTGCTGCATGGCTTCACTAAGTTCAGAATCAATAGAAGATTTTGCCTGATTGTAGGCATCAGCCTCTTGCATTAATTTTGATTTTTCACCCTCAAGGGCATCTATTTCCTTCCTAAGAATCTCTCGTTGATCATCAAATTCTTTAATTTTTGAGGAAATTTCATGCAATGAAGATTCTTTAGTGGTCTTTTGACTCAAAACTACCTTCATTTTATTTGCGGCATTTATCGCATTGTACCTGTTAAGTTCTCTCTGTAGGAAATCACTGCGTAATTTTTGGTTTCTTTCTTCTTCTAATTCATCAATTCTCTTTTTTATTTCACCCATTTTTGCTAGGGCTATTTCAAGACGTCTGTCTGCATCATCAAGTTGTTTAAGAGATTCTGATTTTTTATCATCAAAGTAGGAAAGTCCAACCAGATCCTCTATGGTTTTTCTTTTCTCCTCAGATGTAAATTCTGAGATCCTAGTTACTGTTCCCTGTTGTACAGCATTGAGTTGTCCCAATCCAGCATTTGCCACATCTAAAAGATCCAAAATATGGCTACGGTTTGTTTTCTTTTTATTGAGATAGTATGTGTTTTCACCTTTATCATCCATTTCTCTGGTAATCTCCACATTATCTGAATCAACAGGTATTTTTCTATCAGAATTATCAAAATGAACACTTGAGCGCGCCATCTTTGGGCCACGTCGAGCTCCTTCAATATCATGAATTAAAGATCTTAATTTATCAACCCTCATAACTTTGGGTTTGTTTTCACCCATTGCAAAAATTATTGCATCAAGAATGTTGCTTTTTCCAGAACCATTGGGACCTGAAATAGAAATCAGTCCAGGCTCAAACTGTACTGTTGTGTTTTTGAATCCGAATGATTTGAAACCAAAGATCTCTACTTTTTTAACATGTACCAATAGAATGAATATCCCAAATTGGTTGGATAATCGATGGTTAACAAGTTTAATTGACATAATTGAGTAATTTTTCTTGTTTTACTATCATATTTTTCGTAATGGTGTATGCAGCCTGATCTTCAAAAATTTTGGATTTTGTTTAATTTGTGCAAATCAATTGTTTACTCTAATTCAATCCTTTTATGAGCGTGAAGAGTCATTCAACACTAGACTACCTATAATTATTCAATTGAATTCAATTATTTTATGCTCAAGGCAGGATTAATTCAAACTCGAGCCTACTCTTCAAATAAAGAAGGAGTGTCCAGAGTTTCAAAATTCTTAGAAAAACTTGGAAAGAGAAAAGTCAGTATTGCGTGTCTTCCTGAGCAATGGCTAAAAAATAATGAAATCAAGGACTTTGATGAAGAGTTTAAAGATTTTAAGGAAATTTCCAAAAAGTATCAAATGACCATAATTCCAGGAGCTTTTTATCAAAAAAATACAGAGAGAGTAACAATATCATCTCCCATAATTAGCCCATATGGAGAGATTATCGGAAGGCAGGAAAAAATCCACCCCTTTGATTATGAAAAAAACACAGTTACACCGGGAAAGGAGGCTAAAATTTTCAATACATCATGTAAATTTGGAGTGGTAATCTGCTACGACATGGTGTTTCCTAGAGTTTCAGAGACTTTTGTAAAAAAAGGGGCACAGATCCTGTTTTCCCCAAGCAGGATAGTCCGAAGAGGAATAAACCCTTGGGAAACATATGTTAAAGCAAGATCCTTGGAAAACAGAGTGCCAATTTTAGCTGCTAATGTATCAAGTAGAAAATATGGTGGAAATAGCACAATAATAGATCTAAATGAAAAGGACAAAGTCGTTATTCCCAAAGTTACACAAATTAAGCAAGAAGGATTTCTAGTCAAAAGTTTTGATTTATCAAAATTTGAAAAAACAAGAAAAATAAGATTTTCAGATTCTAAAAATTTTATCTAAAGATTATTTTCCTGCAACAAAACTTTCACATTCTGCCTTTGCTTTCACGTCAGGCATTTGTTCTATAGGATGTTTCATCAAGTATGCACTTGCCGGTTTGATGGGGCCGCCAACACCTCTATCAAGAGCTATTTTTGCTAATCTAATAGCATCAATAACAATTCCTGCAGAGTTTGCCTTATCATCCACTTCTAGACGCACTTCCATATTATATGGAATGTTAGCCCATTGTCTCCCTTCAATTCTCATGAACATGAGTTTAGTGTTACCTAAAAATGGAATAAAATCGGATGGGCCGACATAAATTTGATCATCATCAAGTCTAGTAGAAAGTTGACTTTGGACGCTTTCAGTTTTTGATATTTTTTTAGATACTAATCTATCCTGCTCTTTCATGTTTAGGAAATCAGTGTTTCCTCCAACATTGATTTGATATGTTTTCTCTATTTTGGTTCCACGGTCACTACAAAGCTTAGCAAGAGTTCGGTGGACAATGGTTGCCCCTACTTGACCTTTAATATCATCCCCAATTACTGGGATATTTTTTTCTTGGAATTTCTTTGCCCAATTTTCATCAGAGGCAATAAAAGATGGAATACAATTAACAAAAGCTGTGTTTGTATCAAGGCAAATTTGAGCCCAAAATGCAGTTACTTTGTCAGAGCCTACAGGCAAATAAGAAACAATGATTTCAGCTCCCGTCTCTTTGATTATTTTTTTTATTTCTTCTGCTAGCTGATCATCTGTTTTGTCACTCT
>JASFMV010000162.1:0-3339 GCA_050117375.1 Nitrosopumilaceae archaeon
TTTGAAGCGCAAAACACCACGCTTGGAATGAAACCAATCTGTGCTGATTTCATTTCAAAACATCTCGAAAACCTAACAGGTCCGTCTGTTTCAACTAGAATTTTATCTTCATTGGTGTTTGCCAATAGCGTCTGCTTGTCATTTGCATATACCATTACTGGGCCATACGAAACAAAGAATCCCATCTCCATTGCTTTTCTTAGCTGTTTTTTGCTTCCATCAAACCAGTGAAGTAAAGCATGTTCTGTGTTGTATGATGTCATTATTTCAAATACATCATCTAGGCTTTTTCGTGAATGGATTGATACTGGTTTGTGGTATTTTTCTGCAATAGATAACAGTGATTCAAAAACATGAAACTGGTTTTTTTTGTCTTCTTCGGATTGAATGTAGGTAGGATCCAATCCAATCTCGCCTACTCCAGAAATATTTTCAATGTTGTCTTCAATTAAATTTAGCATTTGATCTAAATTTTCATTTGCACACTCTGGATGAATCCCAATAAAGGGCAAAATCAGGTTACTCTTTTTGGACATCTTCAAAGTTTTTTTGGAATTTTCAAAATCCATAGAAACACAACATGCCTTTATTTTCATATTCTCCATTCCCGTCAAAATTGAATCCAGGTCATCATCATAAGCTTGGTCAGACAAATGAATGTGAGAATCAAATAACCAGGTCATTATTTTCTAAATTTGAAATAGTCTGTATAAATCGATTTCTTGGTGATATTTTTTCACTCGTTATCTTTTATCATTATACATAAAGAATCACAATGATGAAGTCCTCAGAGCTTGGTCTGTCTGCAATGTATAGAATTTTGAAAAAGGCAGGTGCCGAAAGAGTAAGTGACGAGTCAGCCGATGAACTTCGGCGAATTATTGAAGAACTGGCAGGAGATATTGCAAAAAGCGCTGTGGATATGGCAGCACATGCAGGAAGAAAGACAGTCAAGGGCGAAGACGTCAAACTAGCGTCAAAACCTTTCATCAAATAATAATCTAAAGAGTTTAATTGTTGATTTTGTGTTTTTCAAAACGGTACTCTGGCAGAACGGTTATGCGTGGGCCTGCAAAGCCTATACAAGGGGGTTCGACTCCCTCGGGTACCTTTCTTATTCTACAATCACTTTGCCTTCCATCCATGGATGCAAGGTGCAAAAGTAATCAAAAGTCCCTTTTTCATTAAATGAGACTGTAAATTTTTCTTGAGGATCCAAATGTCCGCTATCAAACAGATCACTGGGGCTATCATACAATCCCGAAGTCACGCTATGAAATGCAACATCCCCATTTAGCCAAGTAACTTGCTCTCCTTGCTTTATGGTGATAATATGTGGAACATAACATGAATCAGTTTCCTCACATCCTGGACGTGAAACCTTAGTTGGCATAATTACATCAGGCTCGTTTGTGTTTTCAGACTTTTCGACTTTGACTTCTGGAGTACTGGTTTGAGCTGCAACTGCAGCTAGGGCCAAAACTATTGCCCCAACAATTCCAACATAGATCATTTTTTTTCTCAAATCGCATCACACACAGAACAGAGTTATTATGTAATTACCAAATTCTCTAAATATATAGCATATTAGAAAAGCTGTTTGGCACAAAACGAGAGTGGTCTGTTAGAGTACATTCCTGGTTCACAAGCATTGTTAATTGAAAAAAAATCCACGCCTCCACTGGAAGGATTTTCTGAAAACATCAGAGACAACATCAGTGAAAATGCTGAAAACTCTAAAAATGAAGTTGAAAAGGGAAATAATTTTTTGCAGTGGGTGTTGACTCGAGTATATGAGGCAACAGAAGACGATGCAGCAGATGCAATAGTTGATGGTGCAAACGATCTGGGAATTGACGCATATCTTCCAGTAGACTTTTCTGATAACACCATTCGTCTGTTCCAGTCAAAATATGGAACATCTCATTCACTAGAAGCCATTGCAAAATTCAAAGAAGACTCCAAGCGTCTGCTTGCAAAAGACGTTACAAAGATGAGACCTGAACTTGCCCAGCTTGTAACCAAAATTAAAGAAAAGAACCTAAAGATAAAGTGTTGCTATGTAACTGACCAAAAGGTAGACTACCAAGATGACCTAGTAGAGGTCTTAGATATTGACACTATAATTCAGAGACTGTGGGACAGGATAAAAAAACCTGCAGCAGGTAAGAAATCCTCAATTAAGCTAGAGAGAATGCTTCGCCATGATAACACGATTCTTGGGATTTTAAAACTAAGAGAGTTAACAGAGTTTGTAAACAAGAATCGTGACTATGTTTTTGAATCAAACATCAGGCAGTGGATGCAGTTTAAGACCACAGTAAACAAGGGTCTACGCGATACATTACAAACCAATCCTGGGAAATTTTTCTATTACAACAATGGAATTACAATTGTAGTTAGCGACTTTGAGGAATTGGGGGACAACATGATTAAACTTTATGCACCACAAATCGTAAACGGTGCACAGACATCAAACTCTATTTTAGATCATTCGAAAAGAACAAAGAACCTGAATGGTTCAATGACTGTAACAATAATCAAAGCAGACGATGAGCAAGAGCAAAACAACATTACAAAGTATAGAAACTCGCAAAACTCTGTAAGAGGAAAAGACCTTGTGTCATTGATGGATTTTCACAAGTCTATCAAGTCACAGCTAAAAAACTGCGGTTACTTTTATGAGATTCAAGCTGGCTCCTTTGATACTAAAACAAAATCAAACCAGTGCCAGTACGAAGGAGACACTACATACAACAAGTATCTGCCTGATAACCACAAAAAAGTAATCGTTGCAAAAGACGCCATCCAGGTTTTAGTTGCAGGAATTGAACAACGACCAACTGAAGCTTATAGCTCACCTGCACAGTTTCTCCCAAGGGGAAGCAAGTACGATGACGTGTTCAATGACAATCTCAAAGACGACTACAAGGTTTTGCTTTATCCATACTTGGTAAAAGAGTATGCAAAGAAAGTTTTGAAGTACGGCAAAAAAGGAGGACACAAGACAAAAAGATATGCCACATTGTTTTATGTTGCAGTCTACTTTAGGATAATGCACAGAAAAATCTTGGAGACAAAGGGCGATTTTAAAAAAGACGTAGTCAGACTAGAGCCCATATTTCGCAGCTTCAAGCTAAACTCCAAGATTCTCAAAATCACAGACATTGTAGTCACAAAGTTTTTGGAGGACACCATAGTTGACGATGAGATTGAATTGGCAAATACCAAACACAATTTCTTCTCACAACACGTATGGAATGATACCATGCTACGTGTTCTTGACAAAAAGATAAAACAAGAAGAAGAGGAAATTCTTGCTCTCAAAAAGCTTGTAGA
>JASFMV010000163.1:0-3319 GCA_050117375.1 Nitrosopumilaceae archaeon
TTTTTCCTTTTCATGTACCACTTTTAACAAAAGAAACTAAAATGCAATACGATTCTATTTGAAATAATGAATGACCTATCATCGACATCTGCTCTTGTACTATTATGGTCAATTGAGAATAAAGATGAGAATCCATCATCCTCAAAGTATTTGGAATTTTTAAATCTAGATTCAGCAAAGGATTTGCATTCCAAATGTAATCAGGTTTGGCCCTTTTATTCTGAAGTAATTAAAAACCGAAAAAAATGTGTGCGGGACCTTATCCTTTCTGGATTAAATGTTGAGAATAATGTACAGATTGTTATTTTAGGAGCGGGATGGGATACACTTTTCTTGGACATTATCACTAAAAATAAATCAATTAAAATTTTTGAGATAGATTTTTCCATGGATGAAAAAAGGAAAGTTATTGAAAAAATGGATGGGACCATTTTTGATTCGCTTACATTGATTTCTTCTGATTTGAAGGATCCAAAAGTTCTCTTAGAATCACTCAAAAAATATGGATGGGATCCAAAAAATCCAACAATAGTTGTCTTAGAGGGAATTTCTTACTATCTAAGTGAAAAAGTTTTGAATAGCATTTTGAGAATTTTTCAAACAAGAAATGGGAAAAACCGCATTATTTTAGAATATCTTGTATCTCATGATTTAATTTCTAAAAAAGAAGCTAAAGTGGCAAAGAATATTTTTGATTTAATAGCAAAAGATACTGGTTTACCACAAATAACACGATACAATCAAAACAAGATAGAAAAAATTATTGAAGATCATAATGGATCTCTAATCAAAATGTTTACCATGAAAGAAATGGAGATGAATCGAGCGGGGGAAAATGTTTTTTTTAAAAAATCAAAAAATGGCTGGATTGAGATTTGCTACTTTATTATTTGAAAATTTCAAAATTCCATAAAATCTATTCTCGGGGATACGTGTTTACCAAATATAATCAAGATGCTTAGAGTGCAATCATTTGCAATTTTGGCAATTATACAATTTCCTTAAATTCGCAAAGAAAAAAGACTTTAAAGATTTGGACTTGGAATTTCAGTGGTTCGTATTACTAAAATCAAGAAAAAATTAACTCGATTGGGATCTGAATATGATCAAGATAAAATACTAGGTATTAAGCTAAGAAAAAAGTGGAAGATAAAACAAAAACTGTTTCAATTAGAATACCTTCATCTTTAATTGAAGAATTAAAACATGAAGCAGAAGTTGAAAGAATAAATTTCAATTCACTTGTTTTGAAAATTTTGGAAAATCATATCCTTTGGGAAAAGTATGAAAGAAAGGTAGGATTGCTGCCTATGACTAAACCATTTGTCAAACATGCTGTTCAAAATCTTTCCAAAAAGGAAATTATTCATTTGGCAGAAGTAATAGAAAAAGATACTTTTTCAGACATACTTAATTTTATGAAAGGAGATTATTCCATAGACGATTTTATTGAAATCCTTCGTACATGGCTTAATGTGGCATGGATGCAACATGGGATTGACAAGAAGAAAAACAAAATCATCTTTAAAATCCAACACGACTTGGGGGAAAATTGGTCCCTTTATGTCAAAACACTGGCCACGGAACTATTCCATGACATAATAGGAGAGAAATTAGAAGT
This sequence comes from Nitrosopumilaceae archaeon, assembly GCA_050117375.1. Lineage (GTDB taxonomy): Archaea > Thermoproteota > Nitrososphaeria > Nitrososphaerales > Nitrosopumilaceae > Nitrosomaritimum. Next base: position 1,622 of record JASFMV010000163.1, read on the forward strand.
AAAATTAACCAAAACTACCATAACTTTGGTTTTTCCTACAGAGGAATCTTAAGGCAAGGTCAATCCAAAGGCTTTTTCATCATTTTAGGAAATTTGCCAGATTTACATTGTATTACATTGTGTTGCTACTACTATATCTATTCTAAAAACAATATGTATTCATGAAAAATAAGGAGGCGATAAAAAGGTACAATTGACAAATCAGTGAACCCGACTTTTTCCCCTTTTTTCTGATTTGTCCATTACCCTTCATTATGGCAGAATCATTGATTTACACAAAAAAACTCAATTCTAGTCCAAGAGTATACAAATTTCTTCAACTAGAAAACAAATGTATTAGATTTCTAAAAGACGATGAGATCATTTCAGCTGGCATAATAAACAGTATGGGCAATCTTGTGGCAGGAGGTCTTGACCAAGGAAAAGACTTGATTGAAAAAGATGATCAAAGAAGAATGCTATACATGCAAATGATATTTCAAATTTCAGTATGCAGAGATTTTGAGGAAAATTTAGGAGAGATAAAATTTTTTGCGATAAACAGGAAAAATACTTTGATGATTGCCTTTCCGTTGAAAAACACTGTATTATTGATTTCTGCAAAGCCCACTGCAAGTGTTGATCAAATTATTTCAAAGCCACATCTTGTGGAGTTTTTAAAATCGGAGATTTAGATTGGCTCAAATTTGTAGAGGATTATGTGAACGTTTAAGGGCACCATCAAAGCCAAACAACTCACGTTATTCTATAGGTCAGAAACGTTGCTCGTTATGTGCTAGTTTTTTTGATATTGATGGTGTGATGTGTCCGTGCTGCAAGACACGGCTACGATCTAAAGCACGTAAAAAAAATCGTGATAGTTTTCCTCAAACAACTAAATAAAATAAGCCAATTTCATAAAATCTATTCTCGGGGATTTGAACTTGTCTATTTCAGGGGTTCATGATTAGACGCAGTTAGGTGTGGAAAAATAATTTCAAACCCCATACAAAAAATCCAGAAGTTTTATTATTCAAATTTAAGAAAAAAAGCTATTGTCCCTAATATCTGTAAATGAATTAAACAAGCCAATTGCGTTTGTGTTTCTTGCGGCAATTTCCCTACAATCGTTTCATATGTTAGAGCACATTGTTCAGTTGCACCAACATGCAATTTTGGGTTGGAGTATTAAAGATTCAAGTGGTTTATTTGCAGTCCTGAATCTAGAGGAAATTCATTGGATTTACAATGTTGCTTACCTGATCCTTTTAGCAATAGTTTTCAAAAAATGTTCCTTTCAAAAAATTCAAAATAGACCTGACTTTCACAAAGTTTTTGTTTTGCTGTTTAACATATCGTTTTTCCTACAAGGATATCATGTGGTAGAGCATTCCGTAAGAATGATACAATATCTTCAAACTCAATGTGTCCCATGTCCAGGAATACTAGGTCCCTTTGTTGACGGGGTGTACCTTCATTTCACTTTAAATTTTCTAGTTTTTATCTATCCACTGACAGCATTTTTTGTTCTTGGCTTTCACAAAAAAATAATTTCAAAGTTCTGAATCCTTATTTCCTATCTGCCAAATCGGGGACAAAATCTATTCTCGGGGATTTGAACTTGTCGGGTTTAGGGGTTCACATATTATCAAAATAAAAAAAGAAAAAGAAGGTTTTAACCTATTGCCCTGAAATTGGACACAAGAAGTCTGTTTGTGG
>JASFMV010000164.1:0-3306 GCA_050117375.1 Nitrosopumilaceae archaeon
ACATAGATCAGCTTGCTCACCAAACCAATCAGTTTCAACTTCTTCTTTGAAAGTTGTTTGGATTAATCCAGCTCTTGCACTTCCAATTGCTTTTGCAATTCCAAGTGTTCTATCCCATGCTTTTCCAGTAAAGTCTTTATCAACTGCAACAATTGCAGGAGTTCCAAAGTTTTCAAGATATGTTTCTCTTACTTTAGATCCTGGGCCTTTTGGGGCAACCATGATAATATCAACATTTTCGGGGGCACTAATCCATTTCCAATGGATTGCAGCTGCATGTGAAAATGACAAAGCTTTTCCTTCTGAAAGATTTGGTCCAATCTCATCTTGATATACTTGAGATTGAATCATATCAGGAATCAATACATGAATAATGTCGGCTTGTTTGCACGCATCAGCTACAGACATTACCTTGTGACCATCAGCGGTTGCTTTTTTCCAGCTGTTACCACCCTCTTTGAGGCCAACTATAACATTAAGACCTGAATCCTTCATGTTGTTTGCCTGTGCATCACCTTGGATACCATAGCCAATTACAGCAATAGTTTGATCTTTTATTGGATCTAAACTAATGTCATTATCTTTCCATGTTTTTGCCATGAATTTTTCTCATATTATTGCAAATATTAACCAACATGAATTAAGGTCAATCAACAGATGGAATTTGGTTTTCTCGAGAAAAATAGCAATTTTTTATGTTTAGTTTTCTACTTCTGGCTCTTCAATAACCATACACAACATATTCTTATCAGAATTTGTAACGCTCATCTTTAAGGACAAATCATCTGCCATTTTCTTATGAGCACATGCAAGAAAATACGAAAAATTATCACTTATTCCATGATGGATGTTAAGGGTATGACTTCCATCAGATGCCTTATGATTCACTACACCAAATCGCTGGGCATTAATTTCCAGAATACTCATAAAATTATCAAATTCCATCTTATCAAATGTTAGAAAAAGTAGCTCTTTTGGAACCGTCCCTCCTAAATCATTTGCAATTTTTTCAATTGATTTTTTGTCTAAATGTTTGAATATTTTGCCAATCATTCTTTTTGTAATTGGAACAAAACCAATTTCATCAGCATGTCGTTTCCAAGAAACATGGTGTTTTGCAATACTTGACATCAAAGAGTTTAAGCTGATCCCTTTTTTTTTGGCATCAGATAATAACTCATCATAAATTTTTTTGTCTATCCTGCAAGAAAGATTTACGGATGCATTATTCTTCGAAATATCACATCAACCTCTGAACGATTATTATTGCATCAAAGTAATTCATGTATCTTCATACTATATGAGGTCATTATATTTACATATTTTCTTCCAATCCCTCATATGGAAATAATATTATTACAAACACGACATTTTACTTTGACGGATTCATCTGGAATCCTAGTAAATCTTTTAGAACCGCATTTTGGGCAAATGGGGCAAGCACGTAGAGGTTTCATTAGTGTTCAGTAGGTTTTGTGTCAGATTTTGAAATTATATCTAATCTGTTTTTGGCATTGATTTTTTTAATGAAATCAGATACTGTTAAGGGAACAAGTTGTTGCCAGTTATCATCAGAAATAATCATTGAGCGAATTTTTGTGGCATTAAATTTTTCACGGTCTAGGAATTCTGGTTTTATTACCTCAATATCAGAGTCGGTTAGAAGCATTTTCACATACTCATTTCCACTGTAAACTCTATCAAAATGCGGTAGCATTGATTTGAGATAAGCACTCCAAGTGGCAATATTGAATTGGTTTTCAATTGCCAAAATTATACACCTAGTCAAATCCACATCAGATTCTTTTATAGAATCATGAATCATTTCTATTCTCTCTCCAGCAGTAAAGGGGTCTTTTTCTAAATAGTTAAACTGAGAACTAGTTACCAAAATTATTACCTCATCGCATTCTTTGAGGATTTGTCTTGCCAAATCCAAATGTCCCAAATGAAAAGGTTGAAACCTTCCCATCATTAGTCCACGCATGACAAATAATGATTTTTGATTTTATTAAATTAGTCTATTGGATTGGACCGCTGCCAAGAATACGAATTGTGGGAGATTCTGGTTTTAAAATTACTGCCGTATCTCCTTTATGGTATGCAATAGGTTTTTCAAAAATTAATTTTAATGGAGCAATAGAGGTAAATTTTGCCGCCTTGATTTGCAAACCGATACTAACAAGACACATTTGTCCTTCTGAAATTTCACTTTTGTAAAAAGGGTTTTTTGTAAAATCAAGTTCAATTTCAGAACCCACAATCACTGCCTCTTGTTCTGATATTACATCTCCTCGCCCAACATCATCAGGTTTTACACCCTTGACGGCAAGTCCCACCCTTGCAGGACAAACTGACTCTTCAACAGGATCATCATGCATCTGAATAGATTTTATCAGCACATCTGAATCTAAAGGATAAAGTTTTAGATTATCATACTGTTTTATTTTCCCACAAGTTACTTTTCCCAAAATTACCGTCCCAACACCTTTTACGTCAAAACAGTGATCAACTACCATCTCTGAAGGTCCTTCTTTTGCTACAGGTTCAATCTTATCAATTTCTTCTTTGATTTTGTCTTGATTTACTTTCACATAGCTTTCAAGCACAGTTCCCTTAATCATTGAATCAAGTTTTGATTCATCTACATCAAAGGAGTGAGAAATTATTCCTTTGTCTTTTTTTAGAGAATCAAGTGCAACAATTTGTTCTCCAGTAAATTTGTCTAGTTTATCTACAAAAAATATTGCAAATTCTGCCAAGTTTATTGCCTGAAGTAGGGGTTGGATTTTTTCAGGAAAACCACTAGGAGTTACCCAAGTTTTGATAATATCAGACTCTTTTCTATCATAAAGAGAGATGTCAGTTTCCGTTCCTTTTTTTCCAAATTCTGCAGCAATGTCTTGTTTTCCCAAAACTACAAAGTTAATTGATTTTACCAATAATTTGGAAAGAAATTTGGGGGTAAAAAACCATCACAAAGGATTTAAAAAATTGTTCAAACGTTAGTTCCAACGAGTTTGTTTATCCATTTCTTGTAATTTCTTCATTGCAATGTGCTCTTGGATTATCATTTCCTGAATCATCTCTTCTGTGATTCTCTCCCCGATTGAGATGTCGTGAGAGAAACTCTCACCCAGTTCTGCTTGAAGAGCAGTAGAGTCGAAGATTCCCAATGCACGAAGTTTTTCAGAATCAATCATTCCTCCAAATCCTGAATGCAATCTTGTTCTTGGTTCTCCTGTATCTTGGAATCTCTTGAATTCATGATTAATCTGCTTAAAGGATCCAAAGCTGTTTTTCTCA
>JASFMV010000165.1:0-3306 GCA_050117375.1 Nitrosopumilaceae archaeon
CTTAGTTTATGAGGAATATGCTACAGATGATGATTTTTCCAAAATTTTAAAAATAAAGGATATTCCTGAGCCCAAGCCTAAGCCAAATGAAGTTGTTTTCAAAGTAAAGGCTGCTGCGCTAAATTATGACGATATTTGGGGAATGAGAGGAAAACCACTGGCAATCCCCCTACCTCATATTTCTGGAACAGATGCTGCAGGAGAGGTAATTGCAATTGGAGAGGCTGTAAAAAATATCAAAATAGGTGACAGAATTGTATCGCATGGAAACATGTCATGCCGTATTTGCAAGGCCTGCACTCAGGGTCGCGAATATGATTGTAGAAGCAGAAAGATTTGGGGATTTGAAACTGGACCTCTTTGGGGCGGATATTGTGAAATGACTCATTTACCAGAAGTGAATGTTGTGAAAATCCCTGAAAATGTAACTTACGATGAAGCTGCAGCTGCTTCTATGACCTTATTGACATCTTGGCATATGCTAGTCGGGAGGGCAAAAATTCAACCAGGGCAATTAGTTTTAGTAATGGGAGGAAGTTCCGGGGTAGGAAGTTTTGGAATTCAAATAGCCAAGTTATTTGGCTGCACGGTGATTGCAACTGCCAGTCCTGACAAACTGGATAAATTAAAAGAATTAGGAGCAGATTATGCTGTAGACCACCGAAAAGAAGATTGGCATAAAGAAGTACGAGATATCTCAAAAAAAATTACAAAACCTTTCGGTGATATTCCAGGAGTTGATGTGATCTTTGAACACATTGGAGGAACACATTGGAACAAGGAACTAACTCTTCTCAAATATGGTGCAACAGTTGTCACGACAGGAGCCACTACGGGATATGATGCTAGAACTGATTTGCGACATATTTTCTTTAAAGGAATCAATATTTTAGGGTCTACCCAAGGAACAAGAGCAGAATTAGAGCAAGGATTGTACTGGATGTCCCAAGGAAAAATAAAATCCATAATTGATTCCGTATATTCCTTGGAACAGGCACCCGAGGCACATAACAAAATGCTGAAAGGAAAAGGTCTTTTTGGAAAAATCTTAATGAAGCCATAGTATTGAATCAATTATGACTGATCCTAAAATTGATTCTATTTTAGATGAGGCAAATCGATTATTCTTACAAGGTAAGCTAAAAGAGGCGGTATTGTACTATGATAAAATTCTTGAAGATAATCCCAACCACTTGGGATGTCTAAATAACAAAGGATATGCACTAAGCAAACTCAAAGATTATGATTCTGCATTACAATGTTATGATTCTGCACTAAAATTAGATTCTGAGGACATACCGGTCCAAGTAAACAAGATCTCCTCTTTGAGAAAAAAAGGGGAACTAATCAAAGCATTATCTTTATGTGATAAAATTTTAGAAAACAATTCAAATTACAATATTGCCCTTTATCATAAAGAGAGAATTTTACTTTCAATGAAAAAATTTCATGATTCAATTTCATGTTGTGATAAAATTCTAGAGAACTATCCCAACAATGGAGACGTTCTATTTGACAAGGCCTGTAACCTGATTATGTTATCTCAAACAGAAAAAGCTCTTGATAATTTGGAGAATTCAATTTCTCAGGGATCTCAATACAAAGTAAAGGCAAGAAAATCAAAATTTTTTGAAAATCTTACCAATAACTTAAGATTTCAAAGGTTGATTTCTTAATTTTAAAGCCAATGTGGAAGCTCAAAATATTCTTCAAGACTTTCATTTCTTAGTAATCTTAGGAGTGCATTTGCTTGTGGAGAAGACAACACAGGTTTGTCAAATTGATTATCGGTAGAGATTCTTGGACATGCTACTTGTATGAATGCATCTATTCCTTTTAGGTTGTTTAGCCTATCACTTGTAATGTCAGTTAATGCAAATAACTGAACTTCTTTTCCTTCTTTTTCTAATTCTTTTTTGAATTCTAATGCAAATAATTTTGATAACTGGCCCTCTTTGAGTCCAACAATTATTCCAAATGTTTTTGCTTCCGCTGCTTTGTATATTGCAAGTGTAGCTTTCTTTTTTAATTTCTGAGCAAATTCAGTTATCTCTCTTACTTCATTGAAGTAAGGATCCAAAACATAGGTAGGCTTGTTAGTTGACAGTGCAATTCCTGATGCATGAAAATTACTTTGCCCTAAGAAAACATATGCATCTACTCTCTCCTTTAGCTTGGTTGCAGGATAAAACTCACATCCAAAAACTTGGCCATCATTTAGTTGTCCTCCACCTTTTCCAATTTTTACACTAACATCATTATTGGCTAAAATTTTCTCAACATTTCCCATCTGATGAAGATGCTGACTATCTGTCACAAGCCCAATAGTTTTACCAGATAATAATTTTCCACATTTGTTTGCAACACTATCAAAACTCACATCATCAAATGCGTCAATTAAAATTACATTTTTCTCAATTGTTTCAGTGTTAATTGTGTGCCCAACATTAAATTGAATCCCAGTTCCCAAAATTTTTCCTGCGTTTGAATTCAGGTCACATGTTCCCCATGTAGTATCTGCCAAAACATATGCTGGAATACCAAATTTTTTTGTAATATTAATGGCAGTTTCCTGAATCTGAGGCAAAATTCCATCAGGTCCATTAAGCGATACTGAAGCTGGCTGTTTTGATTTGATTTCTTCATAAATTCTATCTTCGTCTATTACTATCAATTTAGCTTCAAGTATTGTGATTTTAATTTAAACCCACTGTAAAACTCGACAACTAAAAATGTCTGACAGATAATTATGAAATTATGGAAGATTCTCGTACTCTTCATATCGGTTTTGATGATACTGACTCTCCAAAGGGAATGTGTACTACGTTTCTTGCCTACAAAATTGTAAATTATTTAAAAAAACAAGATTTAGAATTTTTAGATTATCCAAAATTAATCAGATTTAATCCAAATATTCCTTGGAAAACACGAGGTAATGGTGCAGTATCTCTAAAAGTTAGAACCAAAAACCCTTCGAAAATTAAAAATAAAATTAAAAATTTTGTTTCCAAATACTCTGATACCAAAAATGGTGCCAATCCAGGTCTTGTATTTTACGAACAAGCAACCATTCCTTCTAAATTCACCGAATTTAGTGAACTGGCATTATGGCAGCTAATTAACAGAAATCGTGCAAAAAAATTTGCTTCAAAAAACAATCTTGAAATTTTTTACAAAGGAAATGGACAAGGACTTGTTGGTGCAATTGGTGCCATTGGATATAGTTTTGATGATCACACATTAGAATTGCTTAGTTATAGAAAACCTTCAAAGTTTGGGAAAGAACGAAAAATATCTGCCCAAAAC
>JASFMV010000166.1:0-3262 GCA_050117375.1 Nitrosopumilaceae archaeon
TCCAACCATATTTTGATCCCGTTATTCACCAACCATGGCAGGGTGTAACTTGTGATTACCATACCACCTTGATTAAAAAGGCCAATTAACTTTTCATCAACTTTTTTATCAAATTCAGAATTTGTTTCTCTTTGTTTAAGAAATTTCATTCCTTCGAGAGTATCCCACCAATCATCTCCGTCTACTTCAAAGCCTTGCTCTCTAGCAAGTTCTTTTAAAACATCACCACCACTAAGGTATTTCAAATTAAATTCTCTGGCAAGTCCTTTTGCTACAGTAGTTTTTCCAACTGCAGGAGGGCCAGAAATGACGATTGATTTTGTCAAACTCCCATTGTGGTTTTTGTTAGTTTCATTATAATCCCACTAAACGCAATGGATGAAAGAAAATACCAAGCCCATAAGTACAAATGATTTTCTTGCCCAAAGCATACATGTTCTGCATCTGCTGCTTGTTCGGCAGTACATGTTAATGTGAAAAAGTCACCAGGAATAACATTAAGAGGAATTGGAGAATAAGCAACGGTGTACGAGAACAATTGTGGCAAAACCAAGTAAAATATCAAAATTAATGGGACGAATGTAATCATCATAGGCCTCATGTTCATTTGCATCATTTCCATGGACATCTTGTTCATGTATGCAGATTTTTTGCTTAATTGATCCATCTTTGCTTGGTCCTTTGCTCGCATTGCAGCCATTCTCTCTTTTTGCCAAGAACGAGTCTCTTTCATGATTCTTTTAAGCTTGACTTGGTCAACCATCTTTTTTCTAACTGCAGCATTAAAGAAATTCAACATGATTCCAAAGCCCGATACTGCAAATAATGATGGAATGATTCCTTTGATGATTGGATCGTCACTACCCAATCCATGGGTACCAGTAAATCCAAAGAACCCACCATCTTCTTGCAAAGATATCATATCCAAGAAAAGAAGTATAAAATCAAATTCCATATTTACAACCCTATTGACTCTTTTATTTGATTAGCAGCTTCTTCAAGTTTTCCTTCATTATTTTGTATTGTTCTTAGTGGGGAGCCTGATAGAACTGCACATGCCGACATCATTGCTGATTGAATATCAAGTTCTTTTTTAATTGTTGCAATCGACGCTTTGTCTCTGTTTCTGGTTTCATCTTTCATTCGGCGATTGTAAATTTCCTCAGTGTGTGCCGTAACTATTATGAAATGAGTTGGTTCAATAATTTGTAATATGTGATTAGGCAACCCAGGATTTAGTCCTTCAGGGGTTCTAATGAATGCATGAGTATCAATGATTACAACATCATCATCTAGTTTGTTTAATTTTTTTGCAGCAATTTTCTGGAGATTTTTTTGATCGGATATTGAAAGTTTTCTTAATTCATCTCTGTCCTTAATGCCATTTTCTTTTGCTACTTCGAACATTATTGTTCCAAAATTTGTTACGTGTACACTCTTGTTTTGATCTTTGATTAATTCTACAATCTTATTGATAAGAGTAGTTTTTCCAACTCCAGGTATCCCCACGACAACTACTTTTTTATTTTCTGCCAAGTAAAGCACCCAAACGCGGCATAACAACTTCGACTTGTTCTCGTACTAGCTGAGTGTAATAGTTGATTAGAATATCTACCATTAAGAGAATTCCTATTCCAGAGCCAAATACTCCTAAAACATCTGACACACCTGCCAAAAGACCCAAAATCATCGAACCAATAATAGTTACAGAAGGAATGTATTTGTTAAGAAGAGCCTCTACAGGTTTGTTTGATCTTCGGAATCCTGGGATTTGTACATCAGCATCAAGTAAGTTTTGAGCTGCACTTTTTGGAGACAAACCTCCAAGTTCAACCCAAAGTCTTCCAAATACCACAACAATTCCAATCATGAAAAGAACATAACCTACAGCACGTCCGGGGTCTAGCATAGCTACATCAAGTCCTCTTGGAGGTGTGATGTAGTAAATTATTCCCCCTATTGGTGTAGACGGACTGGTTGGATCAAACTGGGCTAAAATATTCATAAACACATTATTGTTCCGCGGGTTCATGTTTGCCCATAACATCTGGAAGATAAACACAGCATTTGCAGTTAATGCAGATGCAAGAATTACAGGGATGTTTGAGACATACATTAATTTGATTGGATAAACAGCTGAGAACCCTCGATACTTTGTTGAGACGATAGGAATTTCAATTTTCATTCCTTGGGTAAATACCAAAATTAGCAATATACCGGCTGTAAGACACAATCCAAAGATACTCGGTAACTGATTAGAACGGAACATTACATTTGAAAGGTCTCCATCCATTATGGATTGTCCAATATACGGAATGATGCCTATAGTCCCTCCATCGCCTGCAGGTAATGGGCTAAACAAGCTCCATAGAATTTGTTGAGCAACTCCAGCCATGATAAATAAACTAATTCCACTACCAAGCCCCCAACCTTTTTGGATTAATTCATCTAAGAACATGATGATAATAGAAGCGGCCATTAATTGTCCAATCATAACATACAATACGTATGGTTCTGAAACTCCAGGACCATACACCGCTGCCGCATAAACAATAGACTCTGCAACAATTACAACATAAGTGACAAGCTTGGTTGCAGTTTGGAATATTCCTCGTTCTTCTGGTTTTTTAAAATCAAATTTTAGAATATCCGAACCTCGAAGTAATTGCATCAATAAACCTGATGTAACAATCGGGCCTATACCTAATTCAACTAAGGTACCTTGTTGTGATGCAAAAATTACCCTCGCAAATTGAAGGAAATCAAATTCAGGTGCCGTTGCTCCAAATAAAGGAGTTTGACCCATTACCATATAGATTAAAAGGGCAATTCCAGACCATAGTAATTTTGTTTGTAGAGAAATTTTCTTTTTTGGTTTTGGAACCTGTGGTAGGTAAGGTTCTGCCTTAAAAACAACTTTCCTAATAATATTAGTAAGACTTCCTTCAGCCATTCTCAGCTAACACTTCTCCCCCAACAGATTTTATTTTCTCTTCAGCTTTGGCGGTAAATTGACGTACTTTAACTGTGTATGCACCGGATGGTTTTCCACCACCAAGTAACTTGTCGTATCCTGCAGTTGCAAGATCTAGAATTTTTTTTCCTCCTTCTTCTTTTCCGAATTTTGAAAACAAGTCATCTAGATCACGGATGCTTGCCCATTTTTTGGTAATATTTGGGTGAGGTGGATGAGTAGAAGAATGACCATAATGATCAGGATATTCCTTAAGCATAGTACTGTAATGATGTTTCATCAAACCTG
>JASFMV010000167.1:0-3233 GCA_050117375.1 Nitrosopumilaceae archaeon
AATAGTAACTGATAATATGATCAAAAATGGAAGCGCAGGTAGGGCATAAATGACATCGTTAAATCTCATCATTACCTCATCTGTCTTTTTACCTCTGTATCCCGCATATACTCCATAAAGTAGGCCAAATGCAACTGATGCAATAGCTACTACTATTCCGATGAATAATGCTAACGGTGTTCCCCACAAAAGACCTACTGCCAAGTCTCGCCTTAGTTCATCTGTGCCCATAATTCCAAATGCCTTTCCGCCAACAATCAAAGTTGAATCTGAAATCTCGTTTTTGGAATTCACTCCATAAAGATTCACCATAAAAGAATAATCTCCCTTTAATGGCTGATGGGAACCCATCTGTGAAAAAACAACATCTTCTGCAGATAATCTATTAAGTGAAAAATCAAATTTATCTGATTGCAAAAAAAGATTTTTACGAATAGATTCGTCTGTTGAAAATATTCTTTCAGTATGTTTTGTTGTGGATTCAGAATACGGCAATGATGTAGATAATAATTTTAATTCTGTTCCATCTGGTCTGACAACTATCATTTCAAGAAGAGGGGTTCCTGAATATTGTGCAGAAAATTCGTAAATGAAATCATTTGGAAAATCATCATAAGCAAAATTAATTCCAAATTGATGTGATACTAGAGAAATATCTCCTGAGGTTTCAGTTTTTTCTATTGGATCATCTAAAATTTTATGCTCGGGAATTTTTTCAGACAAAAAAAGGTTAACCCAAACTGGAATGGCCACTTTTGGATAAGAAATCCAATTTCCTGGATTATTCCATTGACTAAAGGTTTCATTTGGAATTGCCACTATTGCAACTATTGAAACTAAGATCAAAACAGCTAAAATACTAATTCCTGCAATTCCAATCTTACTTCGTAAAAATTCACTTTTGATTTCTTGAGGGGATACACTACTCATTGCCCTGTCCTCACCCTTGGGTCAAAATACCCATAAAGTAAATCTGCAATAAAAATACTGACAAGGAAAAAAACAGTCAAAATGTAGGTCGCCCCAATAATTACTGGTAAATCCATCACTGTGATTGCTTCGAAATACAACCTTCCCATCCCTGGCCAATCAAAAACTGCTTCTGTGATAATTGCTCCTCCAAGTGAACCCGATAAGCTCAAAGCCAAAATTGTAACAATGGGAGGTGCTGCATTTTTAAGAGCATGTCTATAGATAATTTTCTTTTTACTTATTCCAATTACTTTTTTTGACATGATAAAATCTTCTTGCATTATTCCTACCATAAAATTTCTCACCAAGTAGGCCCAAGCTCCAAATCCTATCATTACGATTGTTATCAAAGGAAGTGTCATGTGATACAGTAAGGATATCATGTAATTGGGATCGGTTGATGGAATTGGTGGAGTTGCTCTTGCCGGGAAAATTTGATATACAAAAGCAAATAAAAATATCATCAACATCCCAATCCACCAAACCGGAAAACTAGAACTGATGATAGCAAAACTTGATGTTATTCTATCAATAACCGAACCTACTTTGCTTCCCGATAAAGCGCCTAGAAATATTCCAATAATTGAAATAATTATTGTTGCAGAGGTGAATAACAAAATGGTTCTTGGAAGTTTTTCTAAAATAATTTCTTTGACATCTGAGGATCCTGCATCACTAGTAAGAAATGTGGCATGACCAAAGTCTAATAGCAAAATTTTGTACATGGTTAATCCTATCCTTTGGGGCGAATACCAGGGTTCGTCTAATCCAAGTGTTTGAATTCTTTGATCAATCTGATCCTGGACAAATTCTTCAAATTCCTCTGAAGATGAAAAGCTATTGGCAATTGTTGGATCTTCGGTAATCTCTGCTCTTACTTGAAAAACTACACCTTGTTTTAGGATGGTGTCCATGTTAGATCCTACCAACGAAATGGTCAAAAGTAAGGTGATCATTAAAACACCAAACATTGTTATCAATCTAGTTGCAACAAATTTTTTTAGCGCCACTAACCTCGAATAATAAAATCAGTTTATAACAATTAATCTCCAAACAGAACTAAACTAGTATAATAATAAACTCTTAAAAAATTCAATTTTTTGGTAAATCCATCATTGAGATTATGAAAAAATCTAATTTACTATGAATTTGATAGGATTTCTAGTGAAAAAAACTAATTTTGAGCCTGACAAATTGGCTCTCACCAAACAGAATATTCTTGATTTTTGCGATAGGGTATTGGAAAAATGGTCAAAAAGCCCAACACAAAACACCAACAACATCTTGGCTATGAATGCCGTAAAAACAAGTGTGATATGGACTGATGATGAATCTCTAAAGGCAATTTGGGGTGAAATTCTCTCTTGGACTTTTGATCTTTTGTATGAAAATGCGTTGGCACAAGGAAAAGATGATCAAGCTGAGTGGTCTAGCGTGATGAAAAAAATAAAGAATAAAAAATAACAGTTTTAAATTTAGTTTATGAGTGCAAACACCATAAAAAAAGCAAAGAAACTTGTTGAAAGTGGCGGAGTTGAAAAAATCGATGAGGATCTTTATCAGATAAAATCTTCATCTAATCCTGAAAAATCTTATTTTGTTACTTCTGATACATGCGAATGCCCTGGATTCAAAAATTTTTACAAGTTTCACCATGGAAAAGGGCTAAAAGCAAACTGCTCTCATCTTGAAGCAATCAGAATTTATAAAAATGAAAAATAATCTTATTTTAAATTTTTAACATCTGTCTTACCGATAAGGACCTTATTTTTTTTAATTATTATTGGTCGTTGAATCAACCCTGGATACTTTATCATTAATTTAATGATTTGATTATCTGTAGGGTCCTTAGATTCAAGCTCAAGTTCTTTGTACATCTTGTCTCGCTTACGCAAAATTTCTCGCGCTGATTTCCCACTCAAATTAATAATTTTTTTTAATTCTGATTCTGTAAATGGGTCTTTGAAAAAATCTCTTTTTTGAAAATCTATATTTAGTCTATCTATTTCATCAAGGGTTCTTTTACAAGTAATGCATGATGACTTGTGATAAATTATAGGATCTGATTTTGTCAATAACTATGGTGCCCCCAAATGTAATAAAATTGAATCTATGAGAATTTATCAATTTTTTATACCCTCAAATCCCTAATGAAACCTCTTATCTTAAAAAGTGTCTTTAGGTAGATTATAGTTACTGATAAAATGCAAAAATGCCCGTTATGCCAAACAGAATACAACGATGTTGCAAAAGTATGCCCA
>JASFMV010000168.1:0-3204 GCA_050117375.1 Nitrosopumilaceae archaeon
AGTCTCTTTTATTGTATCTCTATGATCTCCTTGTAAAAAGATGTAACCTTCTTTGGCAGTCCCACCACAGGCGTATTTGTTTTTTAATTCCTTGGCAACATTTTCAAGGTTGTTTAATTTTGAATCTAATCCTTCTATCATGGTGCCTTTTTTCTTAAATCGTCTAGTTTCTAATCGAATGATTATTTTGGTACTGTCTTTAGCTAATTCGCCACATGCACAAAGATCTTCAGGAAGGCCACAGATATTACAAATTACCGCCATTCGTTCGAAAAAGCTTCCTTTAACGCACTATTAAGCCTTCTTAGAAAAATTTTGAAATGCACAATAATGAGATTTTTTAAACAGAGAATTTAATGAAAAATATGTCAAATGATCTTACCAAGAGAGCAGTAGAGATGCTATTGCAAGGAGCCACCATGTTGAAAGAGCCTTGCCCATATTGCTCTGGAGTAAGAGTCATGAAGGAAGGACATGCGCTCTGTGTTTCTTGTGGGAGAGAACCGGAGAAAAGAAATATTCCTCAGCAAAACAACAAAGAGCAAAAAACTAGCCTCCTAGAGATACTTGAGAAAAAGCTTCAGATACTATCAAAAGAACTCGAGAATGAAACCGATCATGAGAAACAGCAGGCCATCTTAAAATCACTAAATTCAGTCATCGATGCAATAGATAAGATCAAAAAATAACAATAAAGTTTTTATGTCAAAATCAAGGCCTTGAAAATTAACCATGAGTAGTAGTAAAAAATCAGCTCCTTTGCCAGCATCAAGCGGAGGTTTGATGAGATTCTTTGAGGACGAAACAAAAGGATTCAAAATGGATCCAAAAATTGTTGTTAGCATACCAATAAGTCTAATCGTCATTTCATGGGCAATAGAACTATTCCTAACTCCGTGATCACAAAATGGAAAAATCAGCAGACGGGGTTTCAAATATTCATAATAGATTTTCTCTTACACTAATCAATCCCTCATCGCATTATTTCTCTCTAGTCGTATCGCTTCTAGTTGGAGTTGCAATTACAGCTATCACCTATATTTTGTATCTAGGTTCCGAAGATTTTTGGCTTATAATTCCAGCAGTGGTTGCAACTTTAGGGGTTACACAAATAATTGATTCTAGATTTACAAAAAGAAAAGAGTATTCCAAAGCACTTCATGCATCATTGTTTGGCAATCTTATTTGGCTTTTAACAGTAGTGATGGGAATAGCAGCAAGTATTGTATTATCTAAAGAAATTTCATTGTTTTTCATAACCTTTGGGATGTTTCTATTTGCTAGTTTCAGGATAGGGATTTTTACAACAACCCTCGGAGTCAGTATCAAAAAAGGGTGGATGATTTGCTTTGTGCAACCACTTTCAATGTTCTTGGTGTTAATTCCACAAGATATGTGGTTGCCAATGTTAACTGACCCCATTACACTAGGATATGGAATTTCGTTTCTTATTATCGCTAGTGTCTGGTCTTTGCTTACTGACAGAGCAGGAAGACCTGAGATGGAAAGCACACACAAGACAATTCAAGCATACTTGGCATCTCAGAAAAATGATTTTACTGAAGCAGAAGAAATAATGGAACAACGTTCAAGTAAAACCAAAGTTGCAACTACCCAAATTAGACTTCATTCTCCAAAACAAAAAACAGATTTTAGGATGGTATTACCAGAAATCCATCCCGGCCCATATCACCCAGTTGGAGGAAGTAACATCCCATACCTAATTTACAAAAATCTTGATTCATCAGCCATGGTGATGCACAGTATTTCAGACCATTCACTTAATCTTCCATCTCGAAATGAGGTCGAAAACTATCTCAAAAATCTAGATAATTGTGTAACCAAAGAAGAAGGATTGACATGTACAGAGCCAGTAACTGTTCAGATCAATAAATCAAGAGTGATCGGTTTGTTATTTGGAAAAAATCCTTTGTTATTTTTGTCATTATCACCTCATGGGATGGAGGACATTCCAAGCTTTATGAAAAAAGACATCGAGCAATATGCAAAGAATAGAAATTATTCAAAACCACTAATTGTTGACACACATAATGCGATGGGTAAAGAAATCTCAAAAGAAGACGCAGAAGATATGTTAAAAGCTGCAAAGTCTTGCTTGGACTCATTAATTACAAAAGAGAGTTACCCTATAGAATTTGGTTATTCAAATTCTGATGACATGGATGTATGGACCGAGGACCTTGGCATGGGGGGATTAGGAGTGATGTGTCTAAAAATAAAGGATAAAAAATACTTTCTAGGTTGGGCAGATGCAAACAACATGGAAAATGGTGTTAGAGAAAAAATTGTTAAAAATTTTGCTGACAAAAATTATGATCTTTTAGAAATATGTACATCAGATACTCACTTTGCAAGAGTAAAGGCGCGAAACAAAAATGGGTATTATCATTTGGGGTTGATAACTGGAGCAGATAAACTATCTGGGTGGTTATTTGAAATTGCTAAAAAGGCAGAAAATAACACTTCCGAGGCAAAATACGAGATCCTTGAAAATCAAACAGAGGTAAAAATAATGGGAGAAGGAATTTTTGAAGATTATTCAAAAGCATTAGACAACTCTCTTAAAATTACAAAAGGATTCATGATTGGTTGCGCTGTTTTGTTTTTGACAAGTCTATTTCTTTAAAATCCAAAAATCCATCAGGTGGAATTATAGTATTTTTTGATTTATCGATATCATGACATGTTCCATCAATGTGGATACATGAATTTTTTACATGCTTATGATAACTAGTATCTCGCGATTTGCAAAATTCAGGACTGCAATCACAAGCCTCTTCTTTCATCATATTTTGTACACGTGTTCCCTAAAAGAGAACCATTAAGCTGTAATACAGATGGTTCCACAATAGAGCTAATCAAAACTAATGTTTCAAATCAACAAACATATTCCATAATGAGTAAAAATGGGGAAAAAATTCTCGAGTTTTTGGAAAACTTCCAATATGAGGTTTCTGTAGGATGTAATGAAGGGGGTCACAAATATGGTCGCAATGGTACAATATCTTGTATCAAATGCGGGATGTCAAAATACTAGCCAAAAAATGTTTCAGTAGAATTTATTCTAATTTGTCATTGTTTTCATCTCTTCAAGATTCCCATAGAATTCATCCACAAATGAAGAGAACTGAAAAATTGGAACGATTGGAACCCTGTCAATAAAATCAATTTTGTCTTGATACA
>JASFMV010000169.1:0-3192 GCA_050117375.1 Nitrosopumilaceae archaeon
CTGAGATTGTTCCAGAAGGGTGGACTTTGATAAGCAATACTTGTGACGATGGCAGTCCAACTGATGCAATTAACGTGACTGCGGGAGAGTTTGTAACCTGTACATTCCAAAATGAAAAGTTAACTCCACCTGAACCAACTGAAGGATTTATGACTGGAGGCGGGTTTGTTAATGCTCCATCTACTATAATCTCTGATGGTGGCCCAACTGATGATAAGAAAAACAATTCAAAAACTCAGCGTGATGATGAGGTTAGGGTAAGCCATGGATTTGAACTCCATTGCAATCCTGAATATCTTCCAAACAATCTTGAGGTAAACTGGTTAGGTAATTCATTCCATATGACTGAACTTTTATCTGCCTCTTGTTTGGATGACTCTACGCCAAATGAACCACCAAAATCACCTTATCCCGGTCCAACCCTTGATGTGTATGTAGGTGAAGGCTCTGGAAGATTTAATGGTGAAGATGACGCACATGTCGAGTGGATATTTACTGATAATGGAGAACCCGGTAAAAAAGACGAGATTATTAAATTAATTATAACCACTTCTAGTGGTGATGTGGTCTTATCCATAACCGACACAATTGATCTAAATGGGGGCAATCATCAATTCTTGCCTCATAACACACATCACCATGAAAAAAAATTAGAAACCGCTACTGAAACATCAATCAAAAATAATAGCGGCAAGTCCGGAAAAGACAATTCTAATGTTGATAAGGCAAAGTTTTTTTCAGAAGTTAGTCCCACTTCAAATCCAAGACCAGATTCTTCTAGTATTATAGATGTTCAAGATTCAAAAGGTGGCGGAAATGAGCATCTTACCAGGCCTACTTTTGGACTAAGTCATGAAACTCAAGAATCTCTTATTGATGGCGGATTCACATTCAATGATCAAATATTTCTCATAACTGACAATCACCACACTCCATTTCAAGAACAATCGGTAATTATTGGAGAGGAAAACACGTTTTCTGCAACCCTTTATGCTGATAAGGGTCTGAAAGTTCAGGAATTTCTCTTTGGAATTCCAAATATTGGTGAAGCCCACCTGGCAGAATTGGGTATTGAAGTATGGTATGGATACAACAATGAAATCAATGAGGTAAAGGCAGTGCAAAAATCAAATGTAATTGATAAGGAAAGCATTATTGCAACTCATGAAAAAAGAAAATGTACTTCATCTGATCTTGAGGCAAATTGTGATACTACGAACCTCTCTGTGATTTTTCTTGAACCTCTTAAAGACAAGGTAATGGCCATAAAGGCAATTGACTTTAAGAACAGATATCAAATCACGTATCTTAATGAAGGGTTGGACATTTCTGGTTCATCGCTAAACCCAATGAAAACCAAAATGATTCCTTCTGATGTCAAAGGTGAAGGATTAATCCAAGTTACCCAAATTGAAAAGTATAGCCCATATTGGATTTCTGAGGATGGCAGATTGTTTGAAATGAACAGTTTTGGGTCATTTAATCAAATCAACAAATCATTTGAGCGATTCCATGATTCCGGTGATGCTAGAACTAGACTCCACTCTGGATTTGGAGGAATTATTGCATATGAACAAAACCGTGCAACTGAAATTTTCGATTCAGACGATTTGACCAAGAATTTGCAAAAAAGCTTTTCATATTCATTTCCTGAACATGACCAGAGAATAAACAACTTGCTTGAAAATCAAATGCTAGAGGAAGAAAGTATCGCTGAAAAAATCCTTGAACAATTTAATATTAAATCAAGATGGTAAGCCAAAAAAATTTCTGTTGATAAATTGTTTGATCTTGTTAATTTTTGCCAATGACTTGCTATCATGGCGAAAATCAAATAAGAAAGGCTTAAGAAAGGCATTTTTTTTCTGAAAAAATCGAAGATAGATGGAATGGGGATTAAAAAACAGACTTGCAAGAATAATCAAACCTCAAAACAATCGTGCCTTGATGCTTGCAGTAGATCATGGGTATTTTCTTGGTCCAACTGAAAAACTAGAAAATGCAAAAAAAACCATATCTCCACTTTTGAAATACTGTGACTCTTTGATGCTCACAAGAGGTGTTCAGAGAACCTCCGTTGATGCAAACACTTCGGTTCCAATGGTTTTGCGTGTATCAGGCGGTGCAAGCATTATTGGAGAGGACTTGTCCCAAGAAGAAATCACAGTTACCATGGAAGAAGCAATTCGACTTAATGTAAGCGCAATTGCAATGTCTATGTTTGTTGGTTCTAAATATGAAAATCAAACTATTGTAAACCTTGGAAAACTTGTAAGTGAGGCTAACCGTTATGGTATTCCTGTTTTAGCAGTAACTGCCGTAGGAAAGGAATTAGGAAAAGATGCAAGATATCTATCACTTGCATGCAGAATTGCAGCAGAGCAAGGAGCACATGTTGTAAAAACTTACTATTGTGATAATTTCAAAAAAGTGGTAGAGGCCTGCCCTGTACCAATAATTGTAGCAGGTGGAAAGAAAATTCCAGAACGTGAGGCAATGCAACTAACATACAATGCAATCAAGGCCGGAGCAGTTGGTGTTGACATGGGTCGAAACATTTGGCAATCTGAAAACCCAGTTCCAATGATTCGCGCAATTCGTTCAATAGTCCACCAAAATGCAACAGTAGATCAAGCATTCAAACTGTACAAGCAATTGTGCAATGAAAACAAATCAAAACCAAACAAGACAAAAAACAACAACCAAAAGAAGGACAAGTCAAAACAAAACAAACCTAATCAAAATAAACCAAAAAACCCAAACCAAAACAAGTCAAAACAAAACAAACCTAATCAAAATAAACCAAAAAATCCAAACCAAAACAAACCTCAAGAGAACAAAAAATAACTATCCTCATATCTTTGAGAGGTGAATGTGAACTATTTTCCAAGTTGGTTGTTTTACCAAAACAAAAGTTGCCCTTCCATCAATAGACATGTGCTCACCAGTGTAAGCTTTGGTGTCTACCAACATTCCTTTCTGGTTCAACTCAAAGGCCACAACTGCTGTGTCTCCAAAGATGCTTATTTTTGGGCTTTTCACTTGATAGTCGTAATCTGTTATGCTGATGAACTTTAATTGTTCTAGCTCTAATGTTGTCTTTAGATCTTTGAGGTCATATGGGGGAAGGTCACTAAAACTTGAAAATTTACTGTCATCTAGATGAATTTCATGCAGGTGCGAAAAGTCCTT
>JASFMV010000170.1:0-3168 GCA_050117375.1 Nitrosopumilaceae archaeon
ACTCTTCCAAGCCAAGATCATCTTCATCATATGGTTACACGATTTATTCGAGCTGGATATTTCAAAGAAGCAATTGGTACCTTTAGAGCAGGCTCTAACTATCATCTTTTCATCACAGACCTTGGAGTTATGGAATTCAGAAAACAACTTGCTCCGCTGTTTTTTATTGCCGGCAATAAATCAAAATTGGAATTCATTATTAACGAAAATGTGGGTAATGACAACTTGAAAAATAAGATAAACGAATTTTTTGTAAAAAATAACACATGTAATGAAGATGAATTTGATGCAAAATTGCATAATTTTACCGATGATTTGGGACTGGACTCTGTTATCTGGATATTCAAATTAATATTATCTAGCACAGAAACGAAATGAATCTAATCTTCTGATTCTTCATATTCTTCGTCTTGCTCGTATCCATCTTTTAGTTCAAGCTGATGTGCTTCTTCTACCATTTCTTCTCTTTCGGCTTTAATTTTCTCGGATTCTTTATCTTCGCTCATGACTATAAATTCTCAATCTTAGATATTAAACCCCTTCTGATTTTCAAAATTGATATTAAAATCACTATTTTCTTTTCTTAGTTTTTCTTATTTTTGCAAATGATATTACTTTGTTTTCTGCTCTGATTTGCTCTATTTCTTTTTGATTTTTTTGTCTTTCCTTGACCTTAGATGCAATAAGATTGTGAATGGCCATTTTTTCTTGTAAAGTTTGGGCCTTTTCAAAATCATAATCTAGCTGTTTTAGTTCAGCATTGAGAATTTTCTGTTGATTTATCTTTAGTTGGTTGGTTTTCTTCATTTATTTAAAAACAAGTCTAATAGATATTAAAATTACTTTTAGTATCATTGTTGAAATTGATTCTAATTGGTATGTAGTTTCATTTTATTCTGTTATTGTCCTCATAGAAGATTTTAAATCGTATTTTTTATCTATAGAATACATGTCATCTGATAATGAAAAGCAATTGGATAGAATTTTGGCAATAGATGACAATATTAGATTTGCCGCCATCAGTGATTTAGACGGCAATGCATTGGCAACAAAAAGCAGACCTGGTTCCAATCTGTATCTTTCGCCTGAAGATACACAGGATACATTGAAACATGCTGCCTCTGCTTGGAAATCTCGGATGAAACATTATGATAAAGTTGGAAAAGGACTTTACACACTAGCTGTATATGAAAAACTAAGAAGAGCTACAATCCCTTTACCTGATGGAAACATCTTACTTGTAACCATCGATAATGCCGGAGGGCAAAAACAAATCCTTGATAAGGTGTTAAATGAAGTAATTTATCACGACCCTACAAATCCAAGTGGGTAAATCAAATTTAAAGAAATAAAATTTATCGGGAATCGGTTGGTTTTGCATTTCCAACGTCTTGGGATTCGTCTTGTTTTTGGAAAACCCGATATTCTCCTATAGTTGAATTACATTTCTGGCAGTTATATTGGCCTCTTTCAACTAGAACTAGATTGTCTGCTACTTCTTCACGATTACTTTCTTCTAGATGAATTTTTGGTGGGGAATCAAACTCCTCTTCACATGTTTTGCAAAAATATTTTTTCATGTTTTGCTCTTCTAATTTTCCAATAGGTGCCAAAAACAGCTTTCCTACTCCTAAATCGGCTTTTTTTGCTTGTTCATCTGTAATCTCTGCTATGATATACCCACCAGAACCCTGTAGTTTTTCTTCAGTCAAACCAAAATAATTCAGATTTTGATATTAAAATACCCTTAGGAGTTTACTGTGCGTGCAAACTTGTTTCTCTTTAACAGCTGAAACTAGGCATAATATTTTATCCTAATTATTTGCTTTAATTTGTGATGGATATTCATGATGTTTTTAAGAAAAGAAATCTTAAGAATGTAAATTTTGCATATGAGAATTTGGTTGGGAAAAATCTCTCAAACTCTTTTATGAGTGGAGTAAATCTTGAAGGATTTGACATACACAACGCGGATCTAAGTGGAACCGATTTGAGCCAATCTAATTTACACGGAACAATATTGTTTTATACGAAATTTAGAGGTGCAGATCTAAGGAATTGTAATTTATCTGAAGCAAAAATATGGGATGCCGATATGTATGGGGCAGACCTTCGTGGTGCTGATTTGAGAGGGTCAGATTTATTCAACTGTGATTTGAAAAGTAGTAATTTGAATAACTCAGATCTAAGCGGAGCTTATTTGAAGAGCAGTGATTTTACTGGAGCAACAATGCATGAAGCAGAATTTATTCAAACAAAATATGATAAAATTACATTTGATACAATAACCGATTTAGACGCCAAAACTAGACTAAAAGAACAAGGAAGTACATGGTGATTCTGGATTGTTATTTTGTAATCTCTTTTTCAAATTTGAATAACACCAAAAAAAGAGTAAATTCCCTAAGTATTCTTTTTTGATTGGAATCTAATTTAAGATCTAATTTTTTTGCCAAATCCATACCAATTTGGTACGTTTGTCCAAAGAAACTACCTAATGAAAACGCCTCCATTGATGAATCTGGAATTCTTTCTTGGTTTGTAGAGAATAATCTTTCATCCTCTTTTTTTATCCCTACTTTGTTTTGAAATATCAAATCCATAATCAATTTGCATAATTTTTGATCAATTCTACCTTTCACTGATTCTAAAATTCGATTAATCTCTATTTTATCGTCCTTGTTAATCTCTATCATAAGACTTGATAACTATCTCCAAAATTAAAATTTGCTAAAAAATTGCTTATAATTCAAAAATTTATTGTGATTTTTGTCTTTGGTTTTTAGAGTTTTTAGGGGTGGTTTTCTTTTCAGTCTTAGGTTCTTTTTTTGATTTTTTAAATTCTTTTGCTTTTTCTCTCTTTCTTTTCAGTTCTAGATTTGCTATGTTGTATGTTTTTCCATATTCACAAAGCTTCATTTCTCCAGTTCTTTCATCATGAAGAGATTCAATAGAGCCTTCATCTAATAATTCGCCTACAATTTCCCAAGCTCTGTCTTGAGAAATTTCAAATTTGTAAGATAAGGTGGATACTTTAGTAAAGTATCCGTTTTTTGAATTTCGCAAAACAAAACTTTTGATTTTTTGGTCTGTTGTTACCGGTTTTGTTCGCTGTCTAAATTTCCTAAAAGGTTTTTTATTAAACGACAATCATTTTCAATGGATTTC
>JASFMV010000171.1:0-3155 GCA_050117375.1 Nitrosopumilaceae archaeon
GTTGACCATAAATATTGTTCGCGAACCATAAGCAATCAATCCTATCATAGCTGCTACACAACCATAAGATACCGCCTTTTCATATGCTCGTCCTTGTTTTAGTTCTAACAGAATTACTCTTAGTCCATTAAAACCATGAATGGATAATAATATCAAAATAATTTCTAGCATTCCAGCATATGGTAAAAATTGATAGTTTGCAATTACATTTGCATATTCTAATGATTCTGCAAAACCTTGTGTTAAACGCATTAGAATATGAACGGCAACGAGGGCAACTGCTGCAAGAGCGGTTCCGTAATGAATTTTCATAATAATACTTTCTCTCATTTTATTCACCATACATTACCGCAAGACCGTACAACATTGCAATGGCTGCTAGAACTATTGCAGAATAAATTCCCATTTTGTGTCTAGAGTTTTGTGAGGCTGGGATGTAAGGATAGTCAGGTCTTGCAGGTTTTCCTACTCCGACTCCACCATGTCCAAGCATTACTCTAATTCCGTTTACTGTATGAAAAACACACATTCCAATTACAATAGCTAATACAGCATGTCCTTCATTAGTCTGGGTTAATTCTAAAAATTCAGCCCAACCTACTTCTCCTTTGAGTATCGAGCTTGTTTCATAAATATGGCCAATAAAATATGCAAGTAATCCTAGACCACTTAATCTCATTAAGATGTAAGCAACTCTTTCAACACCATATCTTCGAGGATTTATCATTCCCCCGATTCCTTCTTTGTTTTCGTCTCTGGGTTCCATCTAGTATTTCCTCTCCACTGGTTGATATGTTGTAATGGTTACTGGATGAGTTTTCATGATTGGTTCATTGGGATCATAGTATGCAAGGGTGTGATGTAAAAAGTTTGCATCGTCTCTTTTTGTATAATCAGTCCTTGCATGAGCTCCTCTTGATTCTTTTCTGTTAATTGCACCTATTAGAACAATCTCGGCTGTTCTAATCATAGAGTCAAGCTCCATTACATTTGTAAAATTAGTATTATACTCCTTTGCGCTGTCATCAACATGTTTCCATGTTTGTTGTTTAAGTTGACGAATCTTTTTTAGTCCATCTACAAGGTCTTTTTCATTTCGATAAACGTATGCTTTTTCGTTCATGGTGTCAGTAAGTTCTTGTCTAATTTCGTATGGATTTGCATCTCCATTTCCTCTAAAGATTCCATCATAGATTCTTTTTTCTTCCAGTGTTACCAAATGATGAGGCCAAGGATTTGAATTTGAATTCTTTTCAATGTAGTCTACTGCAAGACTCCCAGTAATTTTTCCCCAAACAATACATTCGGATGTAGAATTGGCACCAAGTCTATTGGATCCGTGAACACTGTTACATGCGGCTTCACCTGCAGCCCAGACACCTTGTAATTCAGTTGCACCATCAATATTGGTATGAATTCCCCCCATCATATAGTGGCAAACTGGTCTAATGTCCAAGATTTCTTGGGATGGGTCTATTCCTGAAAACTTAATGGATATTTCTCTAATGCCACCTAATTTTTCCTTGATTTTTTCATCTCCCAAATGTCGCAAGTCAAGTTTCATGCAATCCACTCCAGTTTCATGTTTGAATCCATTGCCTTCATTGATCTCTGTAATTATTGCTCTTGAAACAATATCTCGAGGGGCTAATTCCATTTTTCCAGCAGCGTATTTTTTCATGAATCGCTCACCTTTGTTGTTTAAAAGATATCCTCCTTCACCCCTTGCACCTTCTGTTATCAAAATACCGGAGGGCAAAATTCCTGTAGGATGAAATTGTACAAACTCCATATCTTTAAGAGCCATTCCAGCTCTGTAGGCCATGTCTAATCCATCAGGAGTAGATGAAAAAGCATATGTTGAAAAACTATAGAGCCTTCCAGCACCACCAGTTGCAATAATCAAAGCTTTTCCCTTAATTTGATAAAAATTCCCAGAAGCCATCTCTATGGCCGTGAGTCCCATGAATTTATTGCCGTCATGGATAATTGAGGTGGCAAACCATTCGTTAAGATATTCAATATTTTCAAATTTTTGGCAAGTGTCATACAATGTTTGCATTTCAAAGAAACCAACCTTATCTGATGCATAGGTTGCTCTAGGGAAACTATATCCTCCAAAGTTTCTTTGGTCTACCCTTCCGTCTTGTCTTCTGGACCATGGCATACCCCAATGTTCTAGTTGGCGAATTTGTTGAGGCATTTCTTCACATAGACGTTTTGCAACATCCTGATCAGCCAGAAAATCACTGCCTTTTACAGTATCGTAAATATGAGATTCAATTGTATCTCCTTCATCCTCAAATAAGACTGCTGCAGTTCCTCCTTCTGCGGAAACAGAATGTGAACGCATTACTTGAACCTTTGATACAATTCCGATTTTTATCTTGGAGTTTTTTCTTGCAGCTTCTACTGCGGCTCGTAATCCAGCCAATCCGGACCCACAAATAATTAAATCAAATTCGATAGACTCAACCATTTAGACTGACTACTTTTGAGGCAGGTTAAATATGTAATAATGAGCGATTTTCGATCGATTAATATATATCGCTAGTGATATCACTAGTGATGATTTCCGAGTGGTTTCAAAGAGTAGGAAGCTCTGTACCACGAGGATTTTCTAGATATTTTATTCTTGAATTGTTAAAAGAAAAAAATCGAACAGGTAAAGAGATCATAGACTACGCCGTAGAGCAAAGCAATGGAATTTGGAAGCCTTCACCAGGATTGATTTATCCTTTGTTAGGAAGATTGCTGGATGAAAGGTTAATTGAAGAATCAAAAGATGGAAAATATCAGTTAACAAAAAAAGGATCAGATACTGCCCAAGATGTTGATAAGGTAAACGATATCGTCAAAAAACAACTTGACGTTCTTTTTAGGTTAGGAAATGTGGGAAGATTTGTTGCAATGGACTTGTTAGAAAAAATTTTTAGTATGGGTTCAGTTCTTAGCGCAAACATATCCCATATGACCGAAGAGGAAACCAAAAAATACAAAACCTTTTTGGAAGATGAGCTTGAAAAAATTAAAGAGCAGGAAAACAAGAAAAAACCCAGACGGATCAAAATCGAATAGTTTCTATTAAAAAATTGAAGGATGTTCTAAATTTTGTGGATAGTTACAAAAATTTTCAAGGTTATTAAGACATGATC
>JASFMV010000172.1:0-3108 GCA_050117375.1 Nitrosopumilaceae archaeon
AAAAAAGATGCAGTAAAGAAAAACATCAAAACGGAGGGAAAAATTTCCTATGGAAATCCAGCTGAAGAAATTATGAATCTAATGAAGAAGAAGAGATTTGATCTAGTCATTATGGGGAGAAGAGGAACCACAAAGTTAACAGGACCTTCACTAGGAAGTGTTTCAAATGCACTTGTTCAGCACTCTAAAATCCCAGTTATGATTGTAGAATAATGGTAAATTATGATTAAAGCTAATTTTTGTCAATGTGATTATTTGTTTAAGGTGAGACTAAAACAGATATTATGACCTCATTAAGATTTGTACTAGTAAGCATTGTTGTTACCTTGATTATGGTCATATCCGCATCCGATATTGTTTTTTCTGATGAATCTGAAGATGTTACAAAACAATTAGCTGAGAAACATATGAACCTGGGTCAACTTTATGAACAAGAAGCACGAGAGTTGGCAAATAATGGTAATCTTCTAGAGGCCACGAATAAGTTTGAATTAGCTGCTGAGCAGTACAGCGAAGCTGCAATATATTATCATGAATTAAATGATCACTGGAATGCTGCTAAGTATAATGCACATGCATCACTTGCCCACGAAGAATCAGCCATAATCCATTCCGAATTAAATGATTACTCTAATTCCTTATTACATTATTTATTATCAGATAAATTTAAGGCGCACTCCCTACAACATACAGGGATAGCCATATTTGGAGATGGGTATTTGCTTCCTCCGAAATTTCAGGCTCATTTAGTTAATAATCCACAGGAGATTATTTGCAAAGAAGGTCTTGAATTAGTTTTTAAAATAGATGATTCTCCTGCATGTGTTTCCCCTTCGAGTAAAATAAAATTAATAGAAAGAGGATGGGCCAAATAATTTTGTTATTTGAGCAACTTCTAAGTTGGAAAATGAATAACCACAAGTTATGACTTGAAATCTGAAACATCTGCCATGTTAATTAAATTGTATATGGTACATTCAAATGGTGACTAATACTCTTGGCTGAGCTAAAAAGAAATATCGGAACGTTTGGAGCAGCTTCAGTCGGCATAGCAAATATTATTGGTGCAGGAATTTTTGTTCTAAGTGGAGTTGCAGCAGGAGTTGCAGGTCCGGCAGTAATTCTTTCATTTTTAATAGCAGGGGGAATCGCAATGATGACTGCATTATCTGCAGCTGAGTTATCTTCTTTCATCACAGATACTGGTGCAAGTTATGCGTATACAAAACGAGCTTTTGGGAGGTTTTGGAGTTTTCTTGTCGGATGGTTCAAGTATTTTGATTATTTAGTAGGAGGAGCTGCAGTATCTGTTGGTTTTGCAGCCTATTTTACCTCCGTATTTAGGTTAGAAGGAGTACTACCTGTAATTCTTGCAGCTGTTGGTTTGCCCACAGTGCTATCTATTTTGAATTTCTTGGGAGTGAAAGAAGCTACTCGTGTTACATCAGCCATGGTGTTGTTAAAGATTTTTGCCATAGTACTCTTGTTAATGTTTGGAGGATTTTATTTATTCCAACATTTTGATGTCGGACATTACACACCCTTTTTTGCAACCGGATTTGGAGGCATGTTAAGTGGGGCAGCAGTAATATTTTTTGTATTCATTGGATTTAACACTGTGACAATGATGTCTGAGGAAACCAAAAATCCTCGCAAAACAATTCCAAAAGCGTTAATGCTTGCATTTGCAGTGACATTTGTTTTGTATATGGCAGTCGCTGTTTTATTGATAGGAATTTTAGATTGGCATGATGAATCAAAAGACGCACATCCTTTGGGAAGTATAGCTTTGATAATATCGGATAACGCTATGTTTTTTGATTTTATTTCATTTTCTGCATTGATTGCAGCAGGATCTGTAGTTCTAAGCAGTATACTTGGTGGAACTAGAGCAAGTTTTGCAATGGGGAGAGACAAATTACTCCCACAGCAGTTTGATAGAATTAGCAAAAGATTTGGGACTCCATATTTTTCGATTATCATAGCAGGCATCGTAATAGTTACCTTTGCAGGGATTTTTTACAATAATATTGAAACCATTGCATCAATTGTGAATTTTGGCAGTTTGTTTACGTATCTTTTTGTAAATCTTTCAGTGATTAAACTAAGAAGATCTGAATCACAAACCAAACGGCTTTTCAAAGTTCCCCTGTATCCAGTCATTCCAATAATCGGAGTAATTTCGTGTGTTGGCCTGATGTTTTTTCTAAACCAATCAGCAATGTTTGTTTCAGTAATTTGGGGAGCAATAGGATTAACAGTCTTTTTTGCACTATATCGAAAACAAAAACCAACCCAATAAAATTAAAAATACATAAAATAACGCCCTTTTTTAAAAAATCAGTATTTAGGGTTAAAGTTCACACTGAAAAAAGTTTCTTTTTTAAAAGTTTAATCATATCAAACTTTTAACAAAACTCATCGCAGAAATTTAAACAGGAATTTCAAATGAAAATAGTCAGTTTATCATCATTAATTTTAGAACACGAAGAAGAGCAAACCTGAAAATTTTATGAAAGTTTTCAGATTTTTTATGAATTAAAAAGTATAAAAAATATAGTCAAAACCTTTGGTCGATTAATTGTTATATGAGTCAATTTCTGTCTAAAACAAATTGGAAAAAATAGATTATGAAGGAACTGTATGGGCAATTAATCACAATAACCCAGAACCTTTAGTAGAGCATTCCCTTCATACCTTAGAGAAGTATGGAATAAAAAAAGAAGACATCGTTTTGACGGATGCCCCCGAAGATGTCAAAGTAGGAGCAGTCGTGGTAGAAATTTGGCCTTATCATTTAGATGTGGCACGTGTAAGAACAATCCGAAATGATTCATTTATCAGCGGTACATTAATGACAATAGAGCTAAAGTTAGACGAGAACGGAAATTACACCGATTAGTCTTGAAAAAGAAAAAAAAGCAAAATATCATAATAGCAGTAATTGCAATTGCAATAGTTGCAGGCATAATATTTTACAATTATTCAGCAGAGCAGACAAGGCAAAAAGGATTCGTCTTTGGGACAGAATTGGAAAAAATACAAAATGATGTGAAAGAGTTGCAAACTCTATTTTATTCTAAAAAAACACAATGGGAAGAAGGATCC
>JASFMV010000173.1:0-3102 GCA_050117375.1 Nitrosopumilaceae archaeon
CTTCCATCCTCTACTGGATCGTATAACTGAGTATCTATCTTATTATCGGCATCATAAATTTCTAAAATATATCCAGTTCTTGTCAGTTCTTCAGGTTTCTTGAATTTTGCATTTTGAATTTCGTCTGAAACCCAATCAGGAATTTCATCTTTCTTTTTTACCATAGATATCAGCTCTAGCTTAGCTCTTTTTCTTTTTTACTTTTTTGCCACCATTCTAGGTAATCATCTTGTTTGTCTTCTCTAGTTTTTTCTCTTTGATTCAATTTATAGCGTATATCTGAGACTTGTTCTCTTGTAGCATACAGTCCACATCGTTTACAAATGAAATGCTTTGTTGCAGAATCCATTTTCATGGGAAAATCAATCTCATCGAATAGTTTGAATAAATCATCCCTTTGTCTGTCTTCCTCTGGAGTTTCAACTTCATATTTTTCTTGGATCTTCTTTTTCTCCCTTGCAGTACATTCTGGACAGTTAGGCACTGTTGATCTAGCTTAATTTTTTCCATAAAAGCCTTCCCACCTACTTTGATCGATAACTATGAGGTCTGACACGCGGATTTTATCGTCATCCCTTTCGGTCAGTTCGCCCATCGAACTCCCGCGTGCCAGATAATTAAATTTCAAAAAATAATCCTTTATCTCTTTTCTTCTAAAATTTCAGATGCAATTTTGGCAGTATTTTCTGCTCCATTAGGAACAAAATTCTGAGAAAATTCCAATAAACTACCCTTAAAACCCTCATGGTTTTCCATAATTTTGTCTATTCCTACAATTACTTGATTTGTATTTTTGGCTAAGATCCCCAGACTTTTATTTTCAGCCCATTTGATATTGTTTTCATGCTCATCATAAATGGGCATTCCAATTATTGGTTTATTGTATCCCCCAAGTATTTCGCCCATTACTGTATGTGAGCCATTCACAACTGCATATTTGCAATAATTTAGAACTGTATCTTTTTCTTGTTCTGAAAGATAACCAACATCAATTTGTATCCAATCAATTTTCTTTTCATAGGCTTCTGATATACTGAATCTTTTTCCATCTTTGGCCAAAACAGAATCTATAGATGGATCATCTCTAGCATGAGAAATTATTCTTTTTTCTTTTTTCATTTCATTTTTATGAAAAACCTGTTCATATCTTTCACCAGTCCCATCATTGGTAGATTTATTTCCAGTCCTCATCCAGTAACCAAATTCAGAATTCTCAATAATTTTTTCAAGGTCTGAACGAGAATTGCTTTGTATAATTTTTTTATGGGTAAAATGACCTACATAGGAAACTTTTTCAAGTACTTGCTTGTTGAAATTCAAATTTAATTCACATAAAGTATAAGGTGGAGGAGAATCAGCAACTAAGATTTTAGTTGCTTTGGCAATCTGTTTTGCAATAAAATAAAGTGAGGGATAAAAATAAGATCTTGATTTATACAATTTTGGTCTATATTGATTTGTTATGAAAAGACTTGGTATATCACGATTTTTAGCTAAAATATTAGAGCCCATATCACCATCATTGATCACCAAATCAAATTTTTCTTTATTATACAATTTTCTTTCTTCTCTCAAGTAATCAGCAATTTGATTTACCAAAGGTGGGTTTCCTCTAACCGATAATAGAAAATTTAACATTGATAATGATACACTTGGGCCAAATTTACCATCTATTGGGGTAGGCATCAAAATATTATGAATTCTTTCTTTTTGGTCTGGAAATTTATTTAATAATTTCTGAAAAACAGGTTCCTTACTGGAAAAATGTACTTCAATTTTGTTTTTCATATTTTCCAAAAAAGCATCATGAAATCTCATCATGCGTGAGTAATGACCACTTCCCCATGGATAAATAAACTCACCAACTTTGTACATGAAAAGAAATCTAATAATGCCGTTTAAAATTTCACTGATTTTCTTCTAATGAATCTAAAATATCATGCACATTATTTGGCCCTACAGTCACATTCACAGTTTTCTTGGTTTTTAATGCAGTTTTTACATCTTTTTCAGAAATCTTAGGAATTTCTTTAAAATCCATTTTAAGGACTTTACTCATTTTGGGTATTTGTGATTCTAATCCAATTTCTTTTGCATCATCAAATAATTCCCTATCTACTCCACTTAGTGGTATTAAAGGAAGTTTATCATTTTGAAATATATTCTTCATAGCAAATTCGGAGATGTTTTGGGAGAAAGTCAAGGGAGAAAATCCTAATGAAACAAAGGTCAAATTATTTGTCTTGGCTTCATTGAGCATGATTTCAATTACTGTGTTTAGGAAAATAGCATAATCTTTTGTACTAGAAGACCTTGATTTTATTTGAAAAAAATCCAATGTGATTTTTTCTTTTACAAGCCTAGGAATTACTTGATTAATTGTTTTCACCAAGTTCATCAATTCTGAATTTTTTCTATAGCAGACTATGATTTTTGAGTCAAAACCTTGCTTTATGGTTTCATAACAGGATATTGCAGATAACTCATCATAAACACAACAAACGGTATTTTGTTTAGGTGAATTGAATGTTATTCCACTATTTCCTTTATCTATAAAAATACAGATGTATGCATTGTTCTTGGTCAAATAAGTATAAAGTAATTTGTCATAATTTTCTTCCGTTCCCGGTCTTGATCCTAAATTTGATTTTTCTTCAATTATAGAGGAAGTTGCAGCGATTTCAACATCTTTTGTAAAAAATCCTTTAGAGTATCCTTCCACTTTAACTAAAAATTTTTCTCCCTTTAATAGTAAATTTCCCCCTATTGAAGTAATTTCAGATACAATTGTTTTGAAATCATTTTTTACTTGTCTGGCTATTGCAACTTTTTCAATTCCAAATAGTAAATTTATGGCTGAAGATGAGAAAACAGGATCTCCTGAATCAACTAAAATCACATCACCATCCCGTTTTACAGATTTGAATTCTTGGTTTCTAATTTTTAAAATTTTTTTGATATTTGAAATTAGTTGTGGAATTTTATTTTTTGAGAATATTGTTGGAAAGACTACCACATAAGAAACTTCTTTCATATTTTTTTTGAAAATTACTTGTTTATAATTTAGGACAAGGTAACTGGGTAATCAATATAAAACAACTA
>JASFMV010000174.1:0-3073 GCA_050117375.1 Nitrosopumilaceae archaeon
CTAGCTGCTTTACGTCATGTAAAAAATCTTGGGCATAACGTAATTTTTGTGACGGGAAGATCATCTGTTGAAGGCTATCTCCTATCTGTGTTTGGCGGTACTACCAAAATTGCAGTAGGTGAGAATGGCGGATGCATCACCACTGATGCAAATGAACATGTTTTACTAGGGGATATTAAAAAATGTCAAGAGGCATTTGAAATAATTCAAGATAAAATAGACAATGTAATTGAAAAACCTGTTTTTCCAAGAATGACAGAAGTAGTTTTAGAGAGAACTTTTGATCTCGATCTGGCTAGAAACATAATGAATGAAGAGAATCTTGATGTTGTTTTGTCTGATAGTCAATACGCCTTTCATATCAATTCTAGTGGAATTGATAAAGGTACAGGATTTGAGCAAATTATGAAAAAACTCTCAATTTCTCGTGATGATGTAATTGCAATCGGTGATAGTGCTACAGATATTCCTTTATTCAAAACAGCCTCTATTAGCATTGCTTTGGGAAACTCTTCTGCAGAAGTAAAGTCTAATGCTACAATGAATGTGTTAGCGCATGCAGGAGATGGTGTGATTGAGGCATTAGATAAATTAGCTCCTCAAATATCAGGTGTATAAGTTGACATTCAAATCAATAATTGACGAAATTGAAAATAACTTACACAAAGTATTGGATACACTGGATGTGCCAGAAATTTCATTTACTGTTGAACCTGCAAAACCTGGATTTGGAGATGTTAGCTCCAACATTTCGTTTCTACTTGCAAAACATATGAAGAAAAGCCCTCAGGAAATTTCAATTACTTTATCTGAGAAATACTCACAACTGCATCATACTCTTGTTTCTAAAGTTGAATATCATCCTTCAGGCTATCTTAATTTCTTTGCAGATTGGGAAAAACTCAATCAGCTAATTTTATCTGAATCAAATCTAGAAGAGTTTGGTTTTGTGGATTTAGGTAAAAACTCTACCATAGTTGTAGAGCATACTAGTGTCAATCCAAACAAAGCACTTCACATCGGTCATGTTCGAAATATAATAGTTGGAGATGTTATTTCTAGAATCCTCAAAAAGGCAAACTACAAAGTCAATGTGTTGAATTATGTAGATGATTCTGGACTTCAAGTGGCTGACATTTTAGTGGGGTTTAGGCATTTCGGATTTTCTCAAGACCCTCCTGAAGGCAAAAAATTTGATCACTATTGTGGAGATGATGTTTATGTGAAGACTACTGAAAAATATGAGCAAGATTCTAGTCTGGAAGAAATAAGAAAAAATATTCTCAAAGAACTTGAAGATGGGGATTCTGAAACTGCTCGATTTGCTGATAAAATAACTGGAAAAGTTTTGGAAAATCAACTTGAAACATGCTGGAATTTGGGAGTAACGTATGATTGTCTAAACTATGAATCTCAAATCATACGATCTGGCCTGTGGAGTAAAATCTTTGAGAAACTCAAGGATATGAAATTGGTAGATTTTGAGAATGAAGGGAAAAATTCAGGATGTTGGGTTATTCGTGGTGAAGGAAAAGAAGAAGACAAGGTCATAGTGCGAAGTAATGGCACTGCTACCTATATTGCAAAAGATATTCCCTATGCTGCATGGAAACTTGGATTGTTAGAGGATCCATTTAACTACAAAAAATATCAAAAACCTCAACCAAACTCAAGAATACTTTGGCAAACAACTCTTGATCCTTCAAATGATCCAAAACAAAATTTTTCGGGTGATAAGGTAATCACAGTAATTGACTCTCGTCAAGCTAGATTACAAAAAATAATTACGACACTTATGGCCAAATTCAAATCCATATCTGATGCATATGTCCATATGGGATATGAATCAGTTACTTTGAGTCCAGAAACTGCAAGTACCTTGGGTCTTGATACTGAAGGAAAACAAGCTCAGATGTCTGGCAGAAAGGGTCTTTACGTTAATGCTGATTCTGTTTATGACTTGTTGAAGAAAAAAACTATTGAAGAGACTAGTAAACGCCATCCTGAAATGACTGAATCCGATATCCGAAGCATAGCACACCAAATATCTGTTGGAACCTTACGTTATGAAATGATAAAACAAGACCTTGACAAAATAATCTCATTTGATCTAACTAAATCTTTAAGCTTGGAAGGCGATACTGCTCCATACATACAATACACTCATGCAAGGGCTGCTCGCATAATTGAAAAATCCGGAGACACTCCGTCAATCGAGGTTGATTTTTCTTTGTTGAAGGATCCAAACGAGCTAAACCTTGTAAAATTGATTGGTCTGTTCGATATGCAAGTAAGGGATTCTGCAAGTAACCTTTCTCCAAAAGTAATTGCAAGATATTGCCATGATTTGGCAGTTTCTTTCAATTCATTTTATGAGCATGTAAAAGTTTTAGATATGGGTGATAAGGGTCTTGAAAAATCACGACTGTGTCTTGTTAACTCCTTTAAGATTACCATTGAACGGTCATTGAATTTATTGGGTATAATCGCACCTGATAAAATGTAATTCCAGAAAGGCCTGGCTTTTCAGCCAAGTATCTTTCTGGTGTTGGCGTGCAAACCATTTTTCGTTTTGTTTTGCCCCAGATAAACTTGCTTGACTGTATTTTTTCTGAATGTTCTGACCATGACATTGACAAAAAAATGTATTGTTTAAAATAGCACAAATTTTGCTTAATCTTATTTTGAGATTAACGACATTGCATTGCTCAAGTTAGTAAGAATAGTTGGTTCATTGGGGGTGGCTTCTAAGGCCTTGTAAAAATAATCTATGCCTTCATCAATATCTCCTAAAATGCATAATGAAACCCCCATGTTTGATAATGCCTTGGTATGATTTGGCTTTAATTTTAGAACCTCTTCATAACATTTAACGGCTTCATGGTGTTTTTCTAGTCTGGCTAACGCAACTCCTTTGTTACAAAGTGAAGTAATATTATTGGGCTGGAGTTTTAATACTTTATCATAACATTCAACGGCTTCTTTTTGCCTTCCAACTTTTGACAAAGTTAACCCTTTTTGGGATAATGCCCTTATGTCTTGAGAGTTTATTTTTAGAAGTTTATCATAACAT
>JASFMV010000175.1:0-3072 GCA_050117375.1 Nitrosopumilaceae archaeon
ATTTACGCATAATTATGTTTAAGAAACTTAGATGAATGCCTCAATGATTTATAAGACGATTCCAGACTTTTGCACTTCATGGCAAAAGTGTATGATGTACCAGCTGATGTGATGATAACTAAATTAGCTGATATTTTAAAAAATGAAGATATTCCTGCACCATCTTGGACTTCATTTGTAAAAACTGGAGCCCATGCAGATAAACCACCTCAAAATAGAGAGTGGTGGCATACTCGATGTGCATCAATTTTGAGAAAAATTTACCTTAATGGTCCTATTGGAATTAATGAATTAAGAAATATGTATGGTGGTGGTAAACCATCAGGTTATGGAGCAGCCCACCACAAAGATGCTGGTGGCGCAATCATACGTAATGCAATTCAGGGATTGGAAAAATTAGGATATGTTGAAAAAATAGAAAAGAAAGGACGTGTAATTTCCAAACAAGGAATGCAAAAACTTGACAAACTAGCAACAGAAATTCTAAAAGAGTTGACAGCTGAAAATCCTAAATTGAAGATTTATTCTTAGAGACAAAATGAGTTTCCCTGATTCTAACGAATCACAAGAAAAACCAGTAAATGAAGAAGAATTTAATGCACAAAAAGAAAATATTTTAAAACAAATTCTGAGCTCAGAGGCAAGAATGAGACTAAATAACATAAAAATGGTAAAACCAGAATTATCAAACCTTGTAGAACAATACCTCATTGGAATGGCAAGCCAAGGTAAAATGAATTCTCAAATAAATGACGATCAATTAAAACAAATTCTGTTATCTATTCAACAACCAAAACGTGATTTTAAAATAAATCGTATCTGATCTCAGATAAAATATAATTATGGGTACGAAGCCAAATTATCCATGAAAGCCGTAGTTTATGATGAATACGCACCAGATGATAATTATGCTAAAATCCTAAAAGTCAAGGATATAGATGACCCAAAACCAAAATCAGATGAGGTTGTTTTTAAGGTTAAAGCAGCAGCTCTGAACTATAATGATATTTGGGGAATGAGGGGACAACCAGTTCCAGTTCCATTGCCACATGTCTCAGGTTCTGATGCAGCAGGAGATGTAATTGCTGTAGGAGAGGATGTTAAGAATATCAAAGTTGGAGATAAAGTAGTTTCTCACTCTAACATGTCTTGTAGAGTCTGTAAAGCATGTACTGATGGAAGAGAATTTGATTGTGTAAATAGAATGATTTGGGGTTTCCAAACGGGCCCAACATGGGGAGCTTATCAAGAAGTTACTCACTTACCAGAGGTTAATATTTCAAAAATTCCTGAAGGAGTATCATATGATGAAGCTGCTGCTGCATCAATGACCATTCTTACATCTTGGCACATGCTTGTTGGCAGAGCCAAAATTATCCCAGGACAAACCGTATTGATTATGGGTGGTGGTTCTGGAGTAGGAAGCTTTGGTATTCAAATTGCCAAGCTATACAATTGTGATGTTATTGCAACTGCAAGTCCCGACAAACTGGACAAATGCCTAGAACTTGGTGCAGATTATGCAGTAGACCATAGAAAAGAAGACTGGCATAAAGAAGTAAGAGCAATAACAAAAGAACTTGCCAAAAAGAAAGGTGAAGCACCAGGAATTGATGTTTCATTTGACCACATCGGTGAAACTCACTGGAATAAACAACTTACATTGCTCAAATATGGTGCAACTCTTGTATCATGTGGTGCTACCACTGGTTATGATGCAAAAACTGATCTTAGACATGTGTTCTTCAAGGGAACTAACATCTTAGGTTCAACACAAGGAACCAAGGCCGAACTTGATCAAGCTCTATACTGGATGGGTCAAGGCAAAATTAAAGCAGCGATAGACTCTGTCTATTCCTTTGAACAAGCAGCCGAGGCACACACAAAGATGTTAACCGGAAAAGGCCTCTTTGGCAAAATCTTAATGAAGCCAGAGGGCGCATAAACGGTTAATGACACAGCTTTTCAGAAGTCTTATTTTTGTTCCAGGTAACAATGAAAGATTTCTTGAAAAAGCCAAGCAACTAAAAGCGGATATTGTATGCTTTGATTTAGAGGATTCCGTTCCTGATAACGAAAAAACTCAGGCACGAAAATTAATAAAAAATGCTCTAAAATCCCGCTCAGAATTTATCTCTCCAATATTTGCAAGAACAAATTCCCCTTCATCAGGAAAAATACCTGCAGATCTAAAAGAAATTGTACAAAAAGGAATTGATGGTATTGTCATACCTAAAGTAAACAATGTAAAAGAATTAAGAAAAATTGAAAAAAATCTAGAATCCCTAGAGAAAAAAGGAAAACTAAAACCCATTCAGATTATTCCATCTATCGAATCTGCAGAAGGTGTAGTCAACACCTTTAGCATTGCCTCTTCTAGCAAACGAGTTTGCGCAGTAGTTTTTGGAGTTTTTGATTTGCTAAATGACTTGGGAATAGAATACACAAAAAATTCTGAGGGGGCGAAATATTCTAGGGCTAAAATTCCAGTTGATGCCAAAGCAGCTGGCGTTGCATCTATTGATGCAATCTGGCAAGATCTTAAGGATCTAAACGGATTAGAAAATGATTGTAAGGTAGGAAAAAATCTTGGGTACACAGGCAAAAGTCTGATTCACCCAGATCAAATTTCTGTAACGCACAAGATATTCTATCCAACTAAATCAGAAATTACTTGGGCAGAAAAAGTATGTAAATCCTATCTTGAATCCATAAAAAAAGGAAAAGGTGCTACTACCGTTGAAGGAAAAATGATTGATGAAGTTCATTTCAAACAAGCAGAAGCCATTCTCAAATTAACAAAAAACAAATAATTTTATTTTTATTTTAATCTTGTTTAAATTTCAAAAGAGAATGGGTTAAAGATGATAACAAACAACTACTTGTGATTTGGTTAATTTACTTGATCCTAATGTAATAATCACTCGTATGTATGAGGCAGGTAAGTATAAAGATCTTCAAAATTATTGTTTAAAATTACTTGAAAAAAACCCAAACGACTTGTTAGCATTACAAAATTTGGCCTTGTCTCTTTTACATCTTGGAAAATTTGCTGAATCGATATCAATTTGC
>JASFMV010000176.1:0-3068 GCA_050117375.1 Nitrosopumilaceae archaeon
TGAATTAGGATCAAAAAAATCCATTATTCAGCAAATTAAAAATTGAAAAATTATTTATGAGAATAACGAAGTGTTTTATCGATTAATTTTTTCTTTCTTTTGTGTTCATGAGCATGATCATTTTTTTCATCACAAGCTCCTCCTTCACATGAAACATGATGGGCCTTTAATTTCTGGCTTTTATGCTCTAAAATGTCATCATTGATATCAGATGTGTTAAAGTGGTAAGCCAAAATCAATGCCATCAGTGCCGTTGAATTTAGATTTATCGAGTCTTTCAAAGTTTTCACCTTTCAGAGCGCCTGTAAAAAATTGAATAGATAAACTAGATATGGTTTGATTTTACTCTGAATAAAGTCAACTAGTGGATTTTGAGCTGGGAAAAACCAATTTTAATTTCATTTAAGAACCGGTTTTGAATGATTTTGAGCATGAAATACAACTGCAAAAATTGTAAATTCATTTGGGAAGGAAACATGGATTCATTTAGCCAAGTTTTAACCCATGAAAAGTCTCACAAGTCAATAACAGCAAATTCAGAAGGATATTGATTTGTTTTTTAATTTTGCACTGTTAGCATTATTTTCAGGAACTTTAGGCAATGTGTTATTTGATTTTCAAATCACATACCTCATAATTTCTGTTTTTATTGCAATTGGGTTGTTTGTTGCCACCAAAATAATTATTCAAAAACAGTTAGGGGATCTCAAGGGCTCATCCAAATTAGTTGGCCTGATTTCCATCGGTATTGCAAGTGGAGAGGTAATCTATCTTGGAATTAATTTTGGAATATTTAATCTAGCAATAGAGTTTATCGCATATCTTGGAATAGGTTTATGGATTATCCTAATCCCTTTTCAAACAAATTTGAAAAACTTAGCTTCAGGAATTTCAAATTACTTGAATACAGAAATTGATATTGGCGACATTATTGAAATGGATGGAAAAAAGGGAGTAATCATTGAATTCCATCTGACAAAAACAGTTCTATTAACTGAAAGCGGTGAGAAGGTTTCAATTCCAAATCATAGATTCCATGAAGATATTTTAGTAATAGCACCAAGAACCTCTAAAAATTCATCAAAAAAGGAATCTGAGAAAATTCAATTGGAAACCAGCAAGCAAAAAATATTCAAAAATTAGAATCATTCTAAAGACGGTCACCTTTGAAAATTATTAAATTATTTTTTGTCTAACCCCATAGCAATACCATCCCTTCGTATTTCAGCTATCCCATGAAATCCTTTTGCTGTTTGTTTTTTTAATACTGCATGGATTGCTCCATGAAAATAAGAAAATGGCTCTTTTGTGACAAGATCATACCCCAAATCTGACAAATATGCGATAACTTTGTCATCAAAACGGTCTCCTTCTACCGAAATAATGCCATCAACTGCACAATGGATTCTTGGTCTGTTCATTGCCTCATTGGGGCTCAATTCCAAATCAATAATAGAAGACATGAATTGAGCAGTAACCGTTGGTATTCTATCACTACCAGGAGTTCCCAAGGATATCCAAGGTTTTTTGTTTCGAAATAAAATTGTCGGTGCAACAGATGTCCAAGGACTAGAATTTGGCCTCAGATAATGTGGGTAGTTGATATTTTTATATTCAAATGCACCCATGTAGGAATTGTACAAAAATCCTAAACCATCTGCAGCCGCTTTTGCCCCATAAACTAATTCAATAGATTGTGTTATTCCCACAGCATTTCCCTCATCATCCATAGTTGAAAAGTGAGTGGTGTCCTGATCATTAAATTCTACCTCAGTGTTGGTATTGAGGTTAATCCCCTCAATTATTGACTTGGATAAATTGTCTACAAAATTTTGATCATTGAGGAGTTTATCATCAAGTTGTTTGTAAGTAGCAATATCATAAGGACGCTGTGTTCTAAATGCAAGGCAATTCCTAAATGCCTCAACAAGGTAATGATAGAATTCCGGGTCATTTTTTTTAATTGTTTTTACAGGAATTTTTTCTAATAATTTTAAAATTAGCAGTAAAATTCTACCTGCCGCTGGAGGGGGAAAAGTTTTGACAATAATGTTTCTATATTTGCCAACAAGGGGTTCTCTTTCAATTATTTTGGGAACCATAACCATATCATCTTCCCGCAATAACCCCTTGTTTTTCTTCATATCTTTATCAATTAGTTTTGGAATTTTTCCAAAGTAAAATGAGCGGTAACCATTTTCTGCAAGGTATGATAGTAATTCTGCTAAATCATCTTGTACAAAAACATCTTTAGGCTCATAAGGAATTTCTCCATCTTTAAGAAAGTATTTTCCTCCAGACAGTGACTCCACTTTTCTAAAATTCTCCAATTCACGAAGTTGTAACTCATTTTGGAGTTTTGTAATTTTATAACCGTTTTTTGCAATTTTTATTGATGGTTTTAGAATTTCTGCCCAGTCTAGTTTTCCATATTTTTCGTTTAGAAATCCCATCGTAGCAACTGTGCTTGGTACAGTAGTTGCCTTGTATCCTAATGTACTTTCAATTTGACTTTTGAATTTGTAAGGTAAGGCTCTTGAGGGGGATCTTGTGGAGCCATCAATACATATGGATTTTCCCTGAAAATGCACTATTGCCATTGATTGACCCCCTAGTCCTGATGCCTGAGGCTCACAAACCCCTAGAGCAATTGCAGTCGCACAAGCTGCATCAATTGCATTTCCTCCCCTCTTTAGCATCTCAATACCTGCTTTGGTTGCTTCAGGAAAAGCAGATGAAACCATGCCACGTTTTGACTCTGTAAATTTCTTATCAGAAGTAGATTGAAATGAGTTTTCGATTTTTTTTAAATTCAATTGTTTGTGTTGAGATTTAGAATCTTTTAAATGATTTTTTAAATAAGTTGATTTTGCTATCAATCAAAAATTCATAGTTGATTTTTTTCGTTGAAACAAGTAAAGTAATTATTTCCAAAAGAAGACCCTGTAGAGGAAGGAAAATAATTTTAAGAAATCCTTGAATAATCTGGGAATTAGGAGAGATAAATACAGAGACTGAGGATAAAAATAAGAAAACTCTTGGCATCAGGTTCGACTAAAGCTGTTTAT
>JASFMV010000177.1:0-3066 GCA_050117375.1 Nitrosopumilaceae archaeon
CAGGCAAAGCTGCATCCGGTCCAATGTTTCCCAATCCTAAAATTCTTGTACCGTCAGTAATGATGGCAACATTGTTTCCCTTAGTTGTTAATTCATATTTCATTTTAGGATGATTGAAAATTTCTTTGCATGCAGCAGCTACTCCTGGAGTATAGATTAGCTGTAAATTCTCATCAGTAATTTTGCGAATTTTACTTTCAATGAAGATCTTTCCTTTCAGTTTTTTATGAAATGAAATGGCCTTCTTTGACATATGCTTCATGAAAATCCGGTACTAATGAACCTTAGAGATCAGATAGGCATTATTGAAATTTGAAATTTAAAACTGTTTGAACACTACCAAGAAAGCTAAATTAGATACTAAGAATGGATGTAATA
Source organism: Nitrosopumilaceae archaeon (assembly GCA_050117375.1). Taxonomy (GTDB): domain Archaea; phylum Thermoproteota; class Nitrososphaeria; order Nitrososphaerales; family Nitrosopumilaceae; genus Nitrosomaritimum. The sequence continues at coordinate 379 of JASFMV010000177.1, forward strand.
ACTAAAATTTTCAAGTACTTTTATTTTCTAACACGCTAAAATTATTTTGTTACACATCTAGTATTTCATAATACATACACAGATTCTAAAGCATCAAGTTCCATTAGTAATCATAAATGATAATATTTGATAACAATCCAGACTCGATTTCTTACGAACACAAAAAAGCCATCGATGATTTGATGGATAAGTTTTCAAAATTTGGAGTGACTCCAAATCAGTCAAAAATTTACATATACTTGGGAAAGTATGGCTCAAAGACTGCTCCCGAAGTATGCCGTGAATTAAGACTACCCAGGACTGAAACCTATCGTCTCCTGACAACTCTTCAGAACAGAGGAGTAGTAGAGGCAACTTTTCAACATCCAATCATGTTTTCTTCCTTACCACTGGAAAAGGCGATAAAATCTATGCTAGATATGGAAAAAGATCGAATTAGGAACCTTGAAGGTCAAAAAGACGAGATATTCAAAATATGGGACTCTATTCCTACATTCCACAATGAACCAGCTGTGCAAAAAGATGACAAATTCCAAATTTTAAAAGGTCAAAACCAAATTTTAGGCAAAATAAACGACATGATAATCAACTGCAAAAAAGAATTTCTAATAGCTGGAAACGAACAGGATTTGTTAAAATTTTATCATGCGAATTTTTTAGAACCACTTGACAAGTCGGAAATTAAATTAAAAGTATTAACAAACTCGTCGGATCGAACTCTATATGTTTTTGATGACATGGATAGAAATAAGGTCAAAAAGGTTCCAAGCACAACAAATAGCCCTTATTGTTTTGTAGTAAAAGATAGCGAAGAGATTATTATTTTTACAAAACCTTCTAAATCACGTAATGAAACCACTGCCATGTGGACAAATTCTGAGGCAATGGTTTATTCCAACAAATTATTGTTTAATTTGCTCTGGTCAAAATCAAAGACCATTCCCTTGTAGTTATTCTCTAACATCCAAACCTTCTTCTTTTAACTTTTCACGAATATTCTCTCTTAATTCATCAAGTTCTTCTTTTGGAAGATCAATACTCACCATCTTTCTAATTTGATTCATTAATTGTAACCCATCTTGATCAGTTGTTAGTTTCTTTCCAGATTCTTCAAATGCGTAATAGGACATCATGATGTGTAATCGCTGTTGTCGGTCATTTTCTTGCATGTTGTTCATCCAGTGATTAACCATTTCACGAAGATCTTTTTGCGTTACCTCAAGATTAATTTCTTTAATATCAATCTGACACTCGCCTTCGTGTTTCAATCCAATATGAGCAGATCCTAACATACAATTATTGCCATATGTTTTACCATCAGTACCACACATTGGGTTGTATTCAAGCGTACATGCCATAACTGGCATAAAGGTCTGCCATCCTCTCTCTTTTAGGGTATTTACCGATTGTGGCTTTACACATGCTGGTGAACCATCATGGCTTTTGAAAATCAATCTCATTCCTTCTGCACAAATTATGTTATCTGCAGAAATTCCTGAATTTCCCTGTTGAGAAGGTCTAAGGTATGGCTGTTTTTCACCATCCATAATGCAGACCTTGCCTGCATAAGCTCCTGGACCACATCTATCATTTAGAACACAGATTTCCCCAAGTGCAACAAAACCTGGGGCACATAGGCTTTTGAATGGAAAATGTTTTGTTACAGATTCTTGATATAGGATTTCAACTAATTCGTATTTTTTACTAGATGCGTCAGCTGGTGGATTTTCAACGTCGGTGACCTTTACCTTAACTGTGTATTCATTTCCTGGATTAAACTCAAATCCTTGAATTTTATCATAAAAGTTTCTCCATTCAGAGTTTAGATCGTCCCTTACTTGCATGCACTTCATTGGACCTACTCCAACACAATCAACCATCTGAGAATGAATGAAAAATGTCTTTATCTCTTCAGCATACGCGCTGGGAAGGACAAAAACAACGATACCAAGCAAAAATGCAACAACTGTTAATTTTCTCATTGTGATGGAATAATGAAATTTCTTATTGCTTTTGAATATTACTGAACCTTGAACCTAGTGCCATTGCTTGATTTTAAAATTTAAAACCAACTTGAGGACATCAAACAAAACTAAATGGAACGCTAAAAACGGATGTAATAATTGCAACCAAGATAATTAATCCAAAGGCTTTTCCGGTACCAAATCCATGAACCGTCTTTATCGCCTTAATTGTAACAATTAATATCCATATAGCAAAGCCAATTCCCAAAATCGCAAGCAAGATTACATATCCAATAAAAGGACCCAATAATGGAAAAACTTCTTCATTATCAATATTAGGATCTAAAAGAATTGAGGGCTCTACCGCGGTAAAAGAGCCCCACATCAGAAAAACCAGTATAGCCATAATTATTGTGATTGGAATCATTACGGCATGAACATGAAAAATTACAGAAAAAACCTTCTTCCAATTTGTGTTCCCATCAAGACTTTTTCCAATAAAATAATACAACATTGCTGAAACAAATCCACTCAATAAACTTGAGAAAACAGATAGTCCCACCGATGAATCTTCCAATGGAAACGTATTATCGATATCTTCGGCTCCTTCAAATTCAAAATATGCATCATCTAGGGGCATCATAACAAAGGGCAGTACTACTAATCCCCCAATGATAGAAGAAATAACTAGCAATACAATTGACTGTACAAAATATTTCTCTTC
>JASFMV010000178.1:0-3060 GCA_050117375.1 Nitrosopumilaceae archaeon
TTAATCTCTAGGTTTTGAGGATAGTAGTTCATTACAATTATCCTTCCTCCGCCTCCTCCTGCCTTTACCTTGTACATTCCAGTCTCTTGGTCATAGTAGTATTTTGGAGATGAAGTATCCTTTACATACACAGCTTGTTTTAATTCGGGAGACTCTGCAACCGTATTTGGAATAATCACACTGACTCCAATAATTAAAGAAAGTCCCATTATAATCACAAAGATTGTATTACGCTTCAACAAGAATGGGTTCTTGGATGAGTTAATAGCCTTTTCTTTTTCCAAAAAATAATTTCAAAAATATTATGGCTGAATAATTGCATTTGATTGCAAGATAAACCTCCCCCTTAATTGCAATTTCTGCCATAGTAAGTCAGGTGAGAAAAATATCTGCAATCAAAAATCAACCAAAAAAATCATTACATAAAAGATCTTACTGTCATGACTCATTTGGAAGGGGTGTATGAATAATGGGGTATTGCTGTAAAGGAATTTGTGAAGATTACAAAGGAAAACGAGTTCCAAATGGAACCAGATACCAAATTGGGCAAAAAAGATGTTCAATGTGTAGTGTTTTTCTGACAGTGGAAAGCTTGAGATGTCCATGTTGTGGAGCAATCTTAAGAACTAAATCCAGATCAAAGAAAGTCGAATTAGAGAACGCTATTGAGGCCTGATTCTTTTTCATTTTTTAAAATAATTTCAAAGTTCTTCAAAATTGAATCTCAGTGATTCGAATTTGTATATTTCAGGATACCATAGAAAAGTTTCAAAAGGATTTAGTGTAAAATGTATACCACTCCGCATTTGTATAATATACATTAAGTATTAACTTATGAAAGCCAATAACTGTGTAACGATATGCTTTTTCAAACAATAAGATGTCCTAGCTGTATGGCAGAAATTCTAGATTATTACTCGAAAAAATATCACGGACACCGAGGACGTTGTTTGGTATGTGAGAATGATATTCCTTTAGATTAATCAATTGTTCTATCCTTCCCAAAATAATTTCAAAATCTCATCAAAATTATTCTCGGGGATTTGAACTTGTCTATTTTAGGGGTTCAAAAGACAATTACGTTTTATTTGCTTTCCTTTCAATTACCAAAATTGCAATAACTATTGCAACAAATGCAATCTGAAAGACCTCGGTTAGAATTCCATTGTCACTGATTCTTCCTCCCCTACCAGTGATAAAATTATCAGGAATTCTTGTAATTACCCAGATCATGATAAAGACGATTGTTCCTCCAAGTCCTACAGAATACCAAACAGGTCCCCATTTTCTAACCATAGGAACAACCCAAAACACCTGAGCGGCACCCCCTACAACAAATAGAATTTGAGAGTTCATGTTGTTTGACGGGATTCCCAATGAAAGGTGAATTATTCCTGCAATGGCAGTAGTAGCCGCTGCTGTATAAAACAAAATATCTCTAGTGTTCATATCCTCTGAAAAAAAATTACTAGGCTTGTCCTCCAGTACTAGTGGTGTCTGATTTTTTGTATCCGCATCCTCCTTCCTTTGTAACCGAAGTGAGAAGTTCGCCAGTTCCTGCATCTACAATGTTTTTGGTGTAGGTGGAATCTTCTGCATCACCTGATTCAGTTACCACCTTCCAAACCAGAAAGTATTGTTCTGAATCGTTTACTGCCTGTGAGAGACGAGCCTTGTTTACATTTTCATAGCCTGCAGTTGCCTCTTCATATGAGATTGCTTGTTTCTTTAGCTGTTCAATATCAGAGTCATCAGTTATCTCAATTGTTCCTGATTTGTCTCCTATGGAGATTACCCAATACTTTTTGTAGGTTTTAGAACCATCCTCAGATTCTGCTAACGCTTGTGGGGAGATTGCAAAGATCAATGAGAGCATTGCAACTAAAGCCAGTGCTAATGAGAAAGTTATCTTCACATGACCAATAGTGCAATGGCAAAATAAATACTTGATTGCCAATTCCTGGTTTTGGCACTAGTTTTACGAAATTGTCTGAAATGCAAAGACTTGTTTTAAAAATAATTTCAAATTCGAGAAATGAATCGTAGAAGACCCAATTACTGTTTTGTCATAATGGAGGCATTCCTGTTAAAACTTGTGTTGGTGCACCTAAAGATACTGCAACTAAAGCCATTACTATTGCTCCTGCTACAAGGGAAAAAGAATATTTCAATATTTCATTCATGTTGTTGGTACAAGTCTAAATCTAATAAACTATTTTTCTAAAATATCTAGTTAAAGAATCACCATCCAAAAAACAGTGAAAAAATTGGAGTTAAAATAAAATCTATATTGACTAACTGGAATTTACCAAATTTTAAATTCTAATGAAAACGCTATTGGTATAGATATTATCAAAAATAATTCAAAATAATGGTGGCAAAAAGAATTACAATAATGCTTGATGATGACCTTGTAAAAAAACTACATGAGATACAGGCAAAACAAATCAAAGAATCTTCTGAATCGGTAAGCTTTTCGGCTGTTTTGAATGAAACAATTCGTAAAAAACTAAAATAGAAAAAAACACTGTCTAAAAAATAAAATCTATTTCCAAAAATCCAAGTTGTTTTGCATGTCTTTAATTGATCGTTCCTTCAGTGCAATGGTTTCAGGAACGCTAAATCCCGTTTTGTCTATAGTCATATTCGGATATTTTTGAACCAGCAGTTTGAAATCCCAGCAGGGATAGAAAAAATGAAAACAAAGCAACCGTGGTCCTTCATCTTTATCACTCATTAAGAGGGTTCGTGAAATGTTAGAGTCAATTTCTTGACAACATGTATCGCAAATGTGTTTTTCTGACGAATATTGGGAGATTAACTTTTCCTCTGAAATAATTTCATTGAGAAAATATGTGATTCTCTTTGTCCCCTTTTCAACAGTTAATGTAACTTTTTTATTTGCTACTACATCTAGTTTTGGAGCTTTGTAATTCCAAAATGACCTTACATCAGCAATATCAAATTTTTGTATAGGTGTATTTTTTGATTTGTTTTGTAATTTTTTATTTGGAAATCCTTTGGAAACAAGTGGCCAATCTGCCTCTGGTTTATCATATT
>JASFMV010000179.1:0-3060 GCA_050117375.1 Nitrosopumilaceae archaeon
CTACTACAATCAAAGAAACAGGACAGGACATAAAAGAATCCAGCAATGATATACTTGAAAAAGTCAAAGAAACAACAAAACAAGTAGCAGAAGAAACCCAACAACTTGGTGAAACTACAAAAGAAGTTACTACATCAAAATTACCTGCAAGGCTTGTTTCTATTCCAAAAGGAACTAACATTCCTGGATGCGAAGAAGCAAATCTTTGTTATGACCCACCATCATTGATAATCTTTGCAGGAGGAGAAGTAATTTGGAGAAATGATGACTCTACATCTCATACTGTTACCAGTGGAAACATCATTGAAGGGCCAGATGGATTATTTGACAGTGGTCTGATAAAGGCAGGAAAAACTTTTTCTTTCAAATTTGAAAAGACAGGAGAGTACAATTATTTTTGCATGATTCATCCTTGGGCTAACGGTTCAGTTACGGTAAGTTAGACCGCCAAAAATCTTTCAATTTTTTAAAATCTCGCCTTGTAAATTGATCGTGTTACACTTCCAGTTGTTTAAATATAATTTTCATGCATAAAGTTTGGCGATAGATGGTAAAAAGAGTAGAGTGTGACATTTGTGGTAAAAGGATTCTAGGATACACATATCTTAAAACCCACTACAAATTAAAACACCAAAAAGAACTAGTAGACGAATCCAACCCAATATGAAGAAAAAAAATGATTAGAGTTCTATAGTAGAACCTTCATTTAATGAGTAATGTTGGGTATGATTTTTTCCATGCACATCATACCAACTGACTTTTAACGCAACTTTTCTTCTTGCTGCACTTTCAACTTCTATGGTGTGAGCCATTCTTATTCTGTCGCTTAGTTGTACTTCGCTCATAGAGGTTTGTTACAAAGCATGAAGATATCCCTGCGTGTGAAAAATAATTTTTGATCGAGCGAAGTGTTTTTACCCTTAATAACCAAGATTACGTTTAGTTCATTAAATTTTGTTAACATGAACGATACATTGAACAAGCTTATGGCTTCAAAACCACCTTTAGTGTTTTTGAATTTTTGGCTTGGTCAAATGCTTCATTGAATTTCTCAAGTGGGTATTCTGAGTCAATCAAACCATCAACAGAAATTATTCCAGATGCAAGGGCATTAATTGCAGGTCTGAAGGGTCCGCATCTAGAACCTACAAGAGTAATTTCGTTGACTACTGCAGGCGTCAAATCAAGATTCTCCTTTGAAGCAATTGTAGATTTTAAGATCACAGTACCTCTTGGCTTGACAATCTTCATCGAGTCTAAAAATCCTGAATTTCTTCCAGTGGCTTCTACTACTAAATCATAGGAAGACTCTTCATCAGATTTGATTCCAATCTTTGTTTTTATCCCTAATTTTTCAAGTCTTTCTAGCTTGTTTTGATGTCTTCCAAAACAAGTAATGTCTGAACAACTTGTCTTCATTACAGAAATTATCAATTGAGATAACCTTCCATCTCCTACAATGGCAACATGCCAATCAGGTTTCAACAATACCTGTTCTTTTATCTCAAATGCAGCTGCAATTGGCTCTACAAAAACTGCCTGCCTGTCTGTAACTGAATCTGGAATAACATGAAGATTCCTTTCAGGTAGTGACAAGAATTCTGCAAAGGCTCCATCTCGATTTAAAATTCCTAAAACACTTCTGTTTGGGCAGTGCCTTTGCATCCCTTTTTTGCAAGAATCACATTTTTCACATCCGACATTAATTTCCCCTACCACTCTTTTTCCTATGAGATCCTTGTTTTCTGATTCTGCTACCACTCCAACAAACTCGTGTCCCAAGACTCCTTCATACGACATGTATCCCTGCAAAATTTCCAAATCTGTCCCGCATATTCCTGCCAAACTAACTTTAACTAATGCCTCACCTGTGTGGGGTTTAGGATAATCGTTAATGTAATTTAGATTCTGTCCATCAAAACGTAATGCCTTCACAGAAAAAACAGAAACATCGTTCCTAAAAATTGATTCGAAAAATCATAAGGGAATTAGAATAAAAAAATTGAGAGGAGGTTTTAGCCTACTTTCTCAATTTTAATGCCATTTTCACAGCAAGACCCCATGATCCAATTGTGAAAAGGACTGGAAATACTCCGGATGAGAGGATTTGCGGTACTTGTTCCAAGGATACACTTCCTTGATGGGCCATTGCTGCAACGATAGGTAAGGCAAGCAAACCTATTACTCCCAGTTTTCTTTTGTTCTGGGAGATTTGTTGTTGTACGTTGATTGTACTCATGTTTTGTCAATCTCATTAATTCTGCAGAATTATTTAGAATGGATCTAACTTTTTTGGTATGTTTTGTTCAGTTATTGAATTATCATAATACACTACAAGTTCAGTAGTTGAACTTTCGAGCCTAAAATCTCAAACCAAAAGAATCCTTTAGGAAATCTATCCACCTAGTGCAAACCTTCTATATTTGAGGTGTAAACGAGTTTATCGACTGTCAGTAAAAATAGTATCCCCCCGTTTTACGCACAGAAACTAACCCTAATCCAGATTATAATGTGAAGTTGGTTTGTTGGAAAATTGTTATTTGTTAACGTATTACTGAACATTATGATGTCTGATAAAGAAGTAAAATTAGAAGAAAGAATTCGTTTTCATTATGAGACAAAATCTTATGTCGATAAATTTATGGATGTAAGACGTGCGGAAATACAAAATTTTGAACCAATATCTTATACTGCAAAACTAGGAAATACAACAATACCTGAAAATGAATCTGAAATTGAAGATTTAGCTCAGAATATCGGAAGGAGTCTTGCAAATCTTGAATTTTCAAATTTTATCATTTCACTAAAAAAAGCACCATGTAAAACAGTAAAAACAACTTTGGATAAAGTTGTGGGAATATTAGAACAAACTCATGATGAATTATGGGATTTAGGATTAAGTATTGAGCACCTTTTCATGTCATGGGTATTGAAAAATGAGGTAAGAAATAGAAAGCAATCTGTTGGAGTCGGAATCGATTTTTCTACCGAAAACATTCACCCTACACTTGCTAATGACCTAGGACACAGTCAAATTATTTTTGCAAACAAAAATTGTTT
>JASFMV010000180.1:0-3057 GCA_050117375.1 Nitrosopumilaceae archaeon
AGGACCACTATCAATTAATCACATCATAGAGCAATTAGAAATGAAAGAGATTGGAGTAATGAGATCAAAATATCTTCCACCATCAACTGTTTTTATCAGAGGAAGACTTAGACATCCCTTTAGATTCTATTCAAACAAAAAGGGTACAGTTTGTGCAATAATTTGTGAAATAACATTAAGAATGGAAGGCCTATACACGATTGTTTCTTCAATTTTAGATTGGGCTGCAGAGAAAGGATCCAAAGAAATTGTAATTTTAGATGGGGTTGCAAGTGATGAACATGATGATAAAGCATATTGCGCAGCCGAAGAAGACTTGGTAAGAACGATGGCAGATGCAGACATTAGCCTAATTCCTCAAGGATTCATCACTGGCCTACCAGGAGGGATTTTAAACGAATGTCTAGTAAGAGAGATTCAAGGCCTTACACTTCTTGCAAAGGCAAACAAGGTAGACCCAGATCCGGCCGCAGCTTCTACCTTAATTGAGGCCATAAATCGGTTTTATCAAATGAGCATAGATGTCGGAGACCTGTTAAAAGAAAGAGACAGATTACATGAAGATTTTACCGAGTTGTCTCAAAAATATGTAGAGCACAGAGAAGAGCTTTCTGGCATGTACATGTGATCCCTTCGTTAGGCAAATTCTTTTATTCGCAGCAAATCCGCACAAAACTATGGTGCTTACATACAAAAAAGCAGGAGTAGATATTTCAAATATAAAAAAGAGTCAAGCTGCCATTGGCAAATTAATAGCATCAACTCACAAACTCCAAAAGAAGGCAAAGATAGCACATGGATTTGGACATTACGCAGGGATTGTAGAAATTCCAGGAGGAAAACTTTTGGCAACTCACACGGATGGAGTTGGAACTAAAGTAGTAATTGCAAATTTGATGAAAAAATACAACACTATCGGAATTGATTGTGTTGCTATGAATGTTAATGATATCATATGTATTGGTGCAACACCAATATCATTTGTAGATTATATTGCAGCAAACAAAAATGATCAACAAATTTTTAAAAAAATTGTTGAAGGTTTAGTTGCAGGTGCAAAAAAATCTGCAATGCCAATAGTTGGTGGAGAGACTGCAATAATGCCAGATGTAATTGAAGGTAAAGGATTTGCTTTTGATCTTGCAGGAATGGTTGTTGGATTGGTATCGAAAAAAGAAATTGTACTTGGAAATAAAATAAAAACTGGAAATGTGATTATTGGGGCAAGTAGTAGTGGAATTCACTCCAATGGATATTCACTTGCAAGAAAAGCCCTTTTAGGAAAATATTCTGTTAAAGACAAAGTCAAAGGAGTCGGAGTAGTAGGAGAAGCCTTGCTGAAACCAACAGAAATCTATGTCAAACCAGTACTGGAGATGGTTCAAAAATGTAAGGTGACAGGGTTTGCCCATATCACAGGAGGCTCATTTACCAAACTTCTTAGGCTCAAAAATATAGGATATGAGATAGACTATCTTCCCAAATTACCTCCAATCATGGGTTTGATTCAAGAACAAGGTGTAAAACCTGAAGAAATGTACAAGACCTTCAATATGGGAGTAGGATTTTGCGTAATTGCCCCCCAAGACCAGGCAAATAAAATAAGATCAATCTTTAAAAAGCATAAAATTTCAAGCCAGGAAATTGGAAGAATCACTTCAAAGAAAGGAGTGATTGTAAATTCAACAAAAATAGCATAATTAGACAATTTCCAAATTAATTTTAACCAATAGTTCCCTTATATGGAAGCAATTATTGGAATGTAAAGTAATGGCAGAGGCACATTTTATTGAAACAATAATCGGAGTAGGAATTCTGCTGTTTGCTGCCAAACTTATGGCAGAATTGTTTTTGAGATTAAAGTTACCAATTGTTTTAGGAGAGCTATTAGCAGGAATTATTGTTGGACCATTTGCTTTAGGTGCATTTTTTGTAGTGGATGGCAGACAATTATTACAAATTAATGACGAAATAAGAATTCTAGGAGAGATTGGAGCCATAGTAATTTTGTTCATGGCAGGGCTTGAGATGACTCCAAAAGAATTTTTGAGGGGAGGCAAAGCATCCTTTACGGTTGGAACACTTGGTGTTGTAGTACCGTTTTTTGCAGGATTGGCTGTTTTTCAAATGTTTGGCTTTGATGCCTTACAATCGATGTTAATTGCAACTGCACTTACTGCAACAAGTATTGCAATATCGATTCAAGTTCTTAGTGAGTTTGGCAAGATTAAATCACCTGAAGCTCGTCTTATCATAGGTGCCGCAGTAGTAGATGACATCTTAGCTATTGCAGTTTTGTCAGTAGTGTCATCCATTGCAATAGGAGAAGGAGGAGTAGACTCAATAGAGATCACAGATGTAATGATAACAATCCTTCAAGTTTTGGGATTCTTTGCAGTAATGTTAATCGTAGCAGTCATTATCATTCCAAAAGTAGTATCCCCACGTCTGTGGAAGGCAAAAGGAAGTGTTGAAGGCATAGCCACAGCATCGTTTTTTGGTGCAGCTGCCCTAGCGGGCTCTATCGGATTATCGCCCATCGTAGGTGCTTTTGCAGTAGGAATGGCATTATCCACAAGCAAAGTATTTGAAAAAATTGAAACGTATATTGGAAAAATAGGATTGATTTTTGCACCGCTGTTTTTTGCAATTATCGGAGCACAGGTTGACCTTCGTGCAGTAAGTTGGGAAATCCTTGGTTTGAGCGGGGTAATCATCGTAATTGCTATTGTTACAAAATTATTTGGGTGCGGTCTTCCTGCAATGATGTTTTTGAAAAGTAAAGCTCAAGGAATGAAAGTAGGAATTGGTATGATTTCAAGAGGAGAGGTAGGATTAATTGTTGCAGGAGTAGGAGTATCATCGAACATTTTAACTTCAGATGTATATTCCACCATTGTAATTATGGTTGCTGTTACAACAATAATCACTCCAATTTGGTTGAAGATGGAATACAGAAAAGAGCAAAGAAAGGAATCCAGCATAGATTAAAATCACAAAACAAGAAAAAGTAGATCAGATCAATTCTCATAAAATCTTAAATTATACATAAAATTT
>JASFMV010000181.1:0-3041 GCA_050117375.1 Nitrosopumilaceae archaeon
GCTGGGTCAACAATTGCAATTCCATACATTCCAGATAATACATGTTGATCCATTGCTGCAAGGTCAACGCCAGAACAATGGTATTTGAATTGACCAGCGTCTTCAGCAATGTAACAATATGTTTTGGATGTTCCTGGTTGAACAGCACCAAAGTTTGCAGAGGACATCTGAGATGCATGCATATCATTTCCGTGTGCTGTTGCCTCACCTGCTGGGATTGTAAGAGTCATTTTAATGACATCTCCTTGAGTAACCCTAACAGTTGGGCCGGGGATTTGACCACTAAAGGTCATTGCCTGATACATTTTTGGATTATCTGGGGTGTGACCTAACATTGGTAGTTCAACACTTTCTCCAGTTAATTGAAAGTCATGTACCATACGACCGGAGTTTTCAAGAACACCACAATCTGTTTCAGCAAATGCACTTGGCATTACTAACTCTAGACCACCCATTTGATGGATTTTCTCCACTACATCTGCATCTAGTTTGGATGCATCAAGAGATTGTCCAGCAATCTGGGTTTGTGTGTATGTGCTTCCGAATAAGGTTGCCCCCAAAACAGCTACTGCTGCAATGGTAAAGAGCATACTAGTACGCTTATTCATTATGGTGCGTGACCCCTGAATCCTATATAATAATTGTCATTAAGGGCATTTTGTGAACTTATGAACATTTTTGAAAAACAATGAATAATGGGCAAGTCCCAGAATTTCTGGTTTGAAATACAGATTAGACCAAGATTCGTTGGGAAAAGTCAAAATTCCTTCAGATGCGTATTATGGGGCATTTACCGGAAGGGCAATTCAGCAATACCATGTAACGGGAAACAAAGCGCATGAAAATTTGATAAAGTCGTTTGTCATGATAAAGCGATCAGCTGCTATTGCAAATATGAAAACAAAGGCAATTGATCAAAAACGGGGAAAAGCAATAGTTTCAGCATGCGATAAAATCCTATCCGGGAAGCATGTAAATCAATTTGTTGTCGACATGATAAATTCCGGAGCTGGGACTGCCTTTAACATGAACTCAAATGAGGTAATTGCAAATGTTGCCCTGGAGGTCCTCCATAAGAAAAAAGGGCAGTATGAGCAATTACATCCAAATGACCATGTGAACATGTCACAATCAAGTAACGATACTTATCCCACTGCAATGCATGTGGCAATTCTAATGAACCTCAAGGATACAATACCGGCAATTGATAAGCTAATCAAGTCCTTAACTAAAAAATCAAAACAATTTTCATCCTTTAAAAAAATTGGAAGAACCCATTTGATGGATGCACTTCCAGTAACTTTAGGCAATGAATTTGCAGCATATGTAACTGCAATTACTAAAGCAAGAAACGCAATAATTTCTGCTCAAAAAGAATTACAAAGTGTAGCACTGGGAGGAACAGCAGTAGGAACTGGAGCAAATACACCTAAAGGATACAGGAAGATTGCAATATCAGAGCTTGCTAAAATTTCCAAACTTCCTCTAAAACCAGAAAAAGATATGCAGTTTTCTTTGCAAAGCAAGTTTGCAGTTGCTAACTTATCAGGAGCTCTTCGTAATTTGGCACTTGAGATAAACAAGCTTGCAAACGATATACGACTGATGGCATCGGGCCCAATTGCAGGATTGTCAGAGCTAGGCATACCTGCAGTTCATGCAGGGTCATCTATAATGCCAGGCAAAGTAAACCCATCACTTGCAGAATGCATGAACATGATTTGTTTTAACATAATTGGAAATGATACTGCAGTTTCAAATGCTGCACAAGGAGGACAATTTGAGCTAAATGTGATGCTACCGGGAATGCTCAAATGTATGCTCGAATCAACAGACATGCTAAAAAATTTCTTGCCAATATTTTCTGCAAATCTCATTGATGGGTTAACTGCAAACAGAGACAAGCTTCGAGAAGACATTGAGAATAGCCCAGTTATCGTAACTCTTCTAACACCAAAGATTGGCTATCTCAAATCTGCAGAATTATTCAAAGAGTCACTTAAGACAGGTAAAACAATTAGAGAACTAGCTGTATCACAAAATCTAATGAGCAACAAAGAAATTGATTCTTTGTTTGGATAAACTATGGCAAAGATCTTCGTAGAGGCATACGGATGCTCTGCTAGCTTTTCAGACTCTGAAATGATTTCAGGACTTATTTTAAATGGAGGCCATACTTTGGTTGAAAGTTCATCTGAATCAGACTTGAATGTCATAGTAACTTGTTCAGTTAAAGATGCCACTGCCAACAAAATGATTCATAGAATAAAGTCACTAACCAAAAAGCCTCTGGTGGTAGCTGGATGTTTGCCAAAGGCAGAAAAATCCACAGTTGAAAAATTTTCAGAAAATGCTAGTATGTTGGGTCCCAATTCCCTTGGAAAAACATTGCAAGTAATAGACACTACTCTAAAGGGTGAAAGGCAGATTGCTTTGGAGGACTCTGATATATCCAAAGTCGGACTACCCAAGGTTCGATTGAATCCTGTTGTTGGAATTGTGGAGATTGCTAGCGGATGCATGAGTGAGTGTACCTTTTGTCAGACAAAATTATCCAAAGGAGATTTGCAAAGTTACAGAATAGGAGATATTGTAAGACAGGTGGAAACTGAAATCCAAGATGGATGTAAAGAAGTTTGGTTGACTTCAACTGATAATGGATGTTATGGATTTGATATAGGTACTGATTTGCCATCTCTAATTGATACAGTTGCTGAAATTCCCTACGACTTTAAGGTCAGAGTCGGAATGATGAACCCAATGTATATGGCAAGAATTAAAGACAATTTGATTGAATCGTTTGAGAATAACAAAGTCTACAAGTTCCTCCATATTCCTGTTCAAAGCGGAAGCAATCAAGTTCTAAACGATATGAAAAGAGGTCATACCGCAGACACCTTTAGAGAAATTGTATCTAAGGCAAGAAGCAAATTCCCAGATTTTACAATTTCAACTGACATCATAGTGGGATTTCCTTCAGAGACAGAAAGAGACTTTGATATGACAGTTGATTTGATAAAAGAAACAAGGCCAGATGTTGT
>JASFMV010000182.1:0-3028 GCA_050117375.1 Nitrosopumilaceae archaeon
TAAACAAAAAATTCCTGACTGGGTAAGAAACATTTTTGTTTGGTATGGACAAGATAAAGTATCAGAACAGGAACTTCTAAATGCCATTAAATTCCTAGTTCAAGAGAAAATTATTCATCTAGAATAAATTCTAAATTAGAAAATCCAAGCTTGCTCCAAAATAAAAGCCTGCAAGAATTGTTCCAGCAGACCAAATCAAAGACCCTGCAAAAGTATACAAGACAAATTTCGGTATTTTCATCTCCAGCAATCCTGCAGGAACAGAAATCATTTCTCGCATCACAGGAACCATTCTTCCAAGAAATACAGCCTTGTCACCATATTTTTCAAACCATAACTCGACTCGCTCTAATTTTTTTTCAGATATTTTCACATATCTTAGGTAACGCAACAAAATTACTCTTCCAAGCTTTAGCGCAATTAAGTAAATTGCAGTAGTTCCAATAGTGGCTCCAAGGGCCCCCAAAATTATCATAGGGATTACAGAAATTATTGATAATCCTGCCTGAGAGGCTAAAAATCCTGCAGTGGGAAATACTGCAAGTGTTGGAATTGGTGGCACTATAGTTTCAAGCAGCGCAGCCAAGAATACTCCCTCATACAGATGACCTGCAAGAAAATCGCTAATCCATACTAGAAACGAATCAAAAGGTTCCAATAGAATCTCAAAAGAGACCCTTCCTAAATTACTTTACAACATTAAAATTCTGATTACTTGTGATGAAGTTTTTTTAGATAATCAAAAAATGGCTCTCCTTCAAATTCCACATAATCATCAATTGGATTAATCTTCATTTCTGTAAAATACTTGTCATATACTGTTTGACGTTCATGATCTAGCGGTGGTGAGCAAAAACACATTTCAGACCATTGAGCTATTCCAGGTTCTGTAATTTTTGCCCTCTTCATGGAGTTTATGATTTCTAGCCCATCTGGTTTTTGGTTTTCAATGGTGCCATCAGTGAGTTTTTGGAATAATTCCTTTAATCTTTCTGAATTAAATTTTGCTTTAATTGAATAAATCATAATAGTTTGATGTGGTTATTGATACTTTAATTTTCTAGGGAAACTATTTTGCAATATAGTAATAATTAATTGGATCATGTGGTAATTGTTTAACCTCTACTTTTGAAAATCCGGCTTCATTTAACATCTCTATTGCTTTTTCTTTTCCCCACATTGCACCTAATCCATGACCATTAAGAGCTAGAGATACAGTCATGCAATGAAGACATGAAACTGTATACAAAAATGGCCCTAAAGGATGGGTTTTATTATTTTCAAGCTGCGACGAGGAACCAATGTCTTGCATCAAAAATATTCCGTCGTCTTTTACTGCTCTTCTAATATTGTCTAAAACTTTAGCTGGGGCAGCTTGATCATGAATAGCATCAAAGGCCGTAACAAGGTCAAATTTTTCATTTTCAGGAAAATGTTCTACATCTTGTATCTGAAAAGAGGTATTTTTGTTTCCAAGTTTTTTTGATTCTGTAGCTGCGTATTCTATGGCTTCTTTTGAAAAATCATAGCCTGTATATTGAGAATTTGGAAAATTTTTTGCCATTAAATTAATGGCTCTTCCACTACCACAGCCTACATCAAGTACTCTAATTCCTGTTTTTAGACGCTCAACAAGTCCTGGAACTAGCGGAAGAATGCTACTTACAAGTGCAGGAAGAACAGTTTGTGCGCTTTCTTCGGCCATCACCTCATGAAATCGGTGATATGACTCATATGGAACACCTCCCCCCTTCTCAAAGCACTTTACTATTTCATCTTCCACATAGGCCAAGGCTGGGATCCATTGCATTGAGGAAGCAAAGTTGTAGCTCCCATCCCTGCTGAGAAGTTTTGCTTTTTCCTCAGAAAGAGAATAAGTCTTGTTCAAATGGTCATAATCAACTATTTTTCCAGTAACCATTGCTCCAAGCCACTCTCTTACATATCTCTCATTAAGATTTGATTTTGCAGCTAACTGTTCGGAGGTCATTGAAGTACAGTCATACATGGAGTCAAATAGCTTGGTTCGATGTCCAACAGAAAGCATCAATGCAGTTGCTGCCTTGTTCATCACATCTAACATGTAATCTTCAAAGTTTTCCATTTTTCATCTCCATTAGTTTAAAAATATTTTATGAATGCTTTCTTTTGTAATATGCAGTTTGTAAATATCATCGTTTTTTACAAGAAAGATTCTATCATGCATTAAGAATAATTCAATCAAATCTGTAATATCTGAATTCATCAAATCGCTTGATTTGTATGGACAAAACATTAAACCTGGAAGCCTTGATTCATCATAAGCCTTTTCAATCTCCATTGCACTATCAAATGAATTTTGTGCAACATCTGTAATTACAAAATCAACACAACACAGTGGCTTTTTTTTGGATTCTTTAACTATATTTTCTATTACTTGCTCACAATATTTGGAACCATCTTTTCCCTTTGGTTTGTAAGGCTTTACTGTTCCATTATACCAATTTAGTTTAGAAAAAACTTTTTCTGCATGGTGATTTGGGGGCGCAGCAAATGATTTGAACCACTCATTTTCACTGGTCATCCTATCTAAAGATTTGAGAAAAGTAGTCATTGATTTTTCATCAGAATAAATCAGCAAATCATGGATGTGTGGGACATGTGTTTTCTTGTTTAGCCATTGATCTACTGCATCTTTTACGATAGAATTGATTGATACACCCATCTGGTCTGCCTTTTTACCCAACTCTGCATGAGTGTTATCCGCAAATCCACGTACTAAAACATCCTTTGTCATGATATCATTTGAGCCTAGTTCTATATATAATGTGCTATCATGATATCATTAATAACAAGATTCATATATGATATCATGATATCATTATGTATGAAAACACAATCTATGATTGAAACAAAAAAAGCAGATTGGATTGAGGCCTTTAATTCAATATCCGATAAGCAATCAGAAGAAGCTCAAATTCTGAAGGGCCTAATCAATGGTCTAAAAAACAAAATCGTTGGAGAAGGAATAGTCATTGTTCCGGAGGTG